>JAZDGX010000203.1:0-8157 GCA_043806645.1 Candidatus Eiseniibacteriota bacterium
AGGTCCCGATCGCCCTTCTCGCCGCCGCCGCGTTGAGTGGAGGCATGTGGTGGGGCGCCATCGCCGCGCCCGAGGGTGTGCAGCAGTTCCAGAAGCTGATCTGGGGCTCTCTGCTCTGCCTGCTCGATGGTTTTGTCTCCGTCGGTATCCTCTACGCGGCGCTGCTCACTCTCCGCCGCCGGCCAGTTCCCTTCGGGACGCTCTTCGCCGGTTTCACCCGCTTCGCACCGGTCGTCGTGGGGCTCGTGTTGTTCCAACTGGTCGTCGGCGTAGGCTTGATGTTCTTCATTCTCCCGGGGATCGTCCTGGCGCTGGCCTTCTCGCAATGGGCGCTGCTGGCGATGGACCGTCGTTTGGATGGACCGCAGGCGCTGGGCCAAAGCTGGCACATGATGCGCGGATACAAAGCGGAATTGTTCTTGCTCTGGCTGGTGCTGATCCCGATCAACCTGCTCGGCTTGGCACCGTTGGGCCTGGGCTTGATCGTGACCATCCCCTACAGCTTCGCGGTCCTGGCCGCATTCTATGACCGTCTCGTGAAGCTGAATCCCCCGCCCGCCTAGCGGCCCGCGTCCACCCTGACGCTGATCGCGAGTCCATCCCCGATCGGCAGGATCGTGCTGATCAGCCGGGGGTCGGCGAAGATGCGCTCCAGGTATTCGTGGATCGGCCCGGCCAGTTCCTCCCGCACGCCGAAGGGACGGAAGAGGGCATCGTCCGCGGCCAGCACGCCGAAGGGGCGGATCTTCCGGATGCACACATCGAGCAGCCGTGGATAGAGCGGCTTGGCGGAATCCTGCAGGATCAAATCGAAGGGGCCTTCCAGTTCGTCGATCACGACGGCCGCATCCCCGTGGATCATCTCGACGATGTCGCTCAGCCCCGCGGTCTTCACGTTCCGCTGCGCGTGGGCGAAGAAATCCGCGTTCGACTCGACGGCGATCAGGCGACCGCCGGTTTCGCGCAAGGCCTCCGCGAGAACGATCGTCGAGTAGCCCAGACATGTGCCGAATTCGAGCACGCGGCGCGCTTGCATCATCCGCACCAGCCAGGAAAGAAAGCCCCCCACATGGACACCGATGTTCGGCTGGGCCTTCTCGTGGTGTTCGTATTGTTTATCCACTTCAGCCAGGTGCGGATTCAACGGATGCAGGAAGGCTTCGATGTAGGCAAGCGACTTCTCCGTCTTCGCGTCCATGGAGCCTCCCGGAGCCGGGCCGGATCGAATCACAGAGACAGCACGTACTGGCCGACGACGTAGATCACGTAGACGGCCAGCAGGGGTACGCCGAACCAACGCTGGAAGCGGCCGCGGTGGGCAGCGGAGAGGGCAAAGATCCGGAACAGCATCACGATCAGGAGCATGGCCGGCAGATGGAAATGGAGAAAGATCCGCGGCGCATGGCTGCCGACCTCGACGAGCGGAAGGTTGGCCGCCGCGGCCGCGGCGCCGGTCACGAAAAGCACATTGAGCACGCCCGAGCCGATCACATTCCCGATCAGGATCTCTCCGTGCCCTTTGAGGATGCTCGTCATGCCCACGATGAACCCCGGAAGCGAGATCCCCGCCGCCACGAGCGTGGCTGCGATGACGACCTCGGGAACCCCCCAGCGGACGGCGAGCACCGTGACGGCCCGGATCAGGATCTGGCTTCCGAGGATCACGAGGATCAGGCCGAGCAGCCCGCGCGCGACCAGATGGACCATGGGAGGGCTCGCGATGGTATCCGGGGTCACCACGGTCCCGAGCGCGGGCCCATCCGCTCCCTGTTCTCCCGCGGCATCTTCTTTCGATGGCGCCGCGCCGGCCTCCAGCCGCGAGTGCTGCCGGCCCCATCGAATCGACATGCTCACGTAGGCCACGAGGAGCGCCAGGAGCAGTCCGCCCGCCCAGCGGCTCAACACTGCGGCGTCTCCATGCCGAGCAAAGGCGCCGTAGCACAAGCTGGCGAGCAGCAGCGCCGCGCCGAATTGCACCCAGCCCTGGCGCTTCAGAACAAAGCGATCGGCGGGCAGCGCGTCCAGCAGGCATGCCAGTCCGAAGATCAGCCCCGTGCCGGCGCAGATCGACCCCACCGCGTTGCCCAGCGCCAAACCCGGCTGGCCCGACCAGGCGGCCAGCACCGAGACGGTCGCCTCGGGACTCGTCGTCCCCAGCGAGACGACCGTCGCACCGATGACGATCTTGGAAACGCGGAAACGACGGGCGGTGCCCGCCGCGGCATCGACCAGCCAATCGGCCCCGCGAATCATGGCCGACAGGCTTGCCGCCGTGACGATGAGCAGCACCCATACCGACAGTGGCTCAAACCAGCGTGGGGGAATGAGATTCTCCATGGCGCGCAAGTGTAGTCGGTCCCGCGGGTCCTGCTCCAGAATATTCGCCCGGCGTTTCCGGGGCGCGATCTTCCCCGTGACTCATTGCGTCGTGATCCTCTATCCTGGCAGCTCGACCTTCGGGTGCAGTCGGCGGTCATACGCCAAGCCATCCGGGGTCGATCCATGAGATCGCGCCCATCGCGGGGTGATCGCATGAAGCGCAGCGACGTAGATCCGGCCGGAAAGGAAACCTCGCGTGCCGCCCGACCATGATCGCGGACCAGCGTCTCGCTCGAACGAGGATCGCGGATCGGCCTCGCTTCGGCCGCCTGCGGCCGATCGCGGGCCCGCGTCACGGGGCCTGCTCCGGCAGGTCTACGACCTGCTCAGTGATACCAGCTTCGCGATCGTCGTTCTGATCGTCCTGGCGGTCGCCAGCATTCTCGGCGTGATCATCGTCGATCAGATCCCCTTTCGGGGCGAGTTCGCCCGGCAGCACTTCGCGGGTCGCGAAAACGACCTGTCGATATGGATCCTGACCCACATCGTTCCGGCGAGTCCCTTCCGCAGCCTTCTCTTCCGCACGTTGCTCGCGCTGCTTTCTCTCAGCCTGCTCGCTTGCACGATCAAGCGCTGGCGCAACCACTGGCGCCGGGCCGTCACCATCCCCGCGCCGAGCGATGCGGCGTTCGATCATCCCCATGCCCTGCACTGGAACTCCCGGTGGCCGGCGAACGCGGGTGGGACCTCCGCGGCTGCCGGCGTGATCGCGGACCATCTCCGGCGCCGCCTCTTCACGGTGCGGCGCAAGACGTCGGCGGAGAGCGGCGGCGAGATGCTGTGCGCCGTGCGCTTCGGGATTTCCGAGTTCGGCCCCGTTCTAACGCACCTGGGGATGCTGGTCATCGTGATCGGCGGCATCGTGATGGCCTCGGCGGGATCGTCGCGCCTGGTCTGGCTGCGTCCGGGGGAAGAGATCGCCGTGCCGGACGCGGGTTTTCGCGTCACTCTCGACGACTTCCGTGTGGAAACGGCGCCGGGGGGACAGATCGCCGACTACATCTCCAGCGTGACGCTATGGGAGCATGAACGCCCGCTTCGCGCCGCAGAGATCGAAGTCAATCACCCCCTGCGCTTCAAGGGCTACAGTTTCTATCAGAACGCCTATCGTCGCGATCCCACCCGGGGGCGTTCGATCGACCTGCTATTCGATGCGGTGGCGATGGAAGAACTCTCCTTCGCCGTCCGGCATGGCGGGCACCCCGCGGCCGCCGGCGGGCACCAGCAGATCCCCGCGCAACTCCAGGTGCCGATCACGATGACCGTGCCCTGGGACTCCACCGTGCGCATTCCTGACACGTTCCTCTCGGTGGCGATCGACACCTTTCTCGCCGACTTCAAGATGGGCGAGGACATGCGGCCGGCGCTCGGATCGGAAGAGTTCGACAATCCCGCGGTCCGCCTGCGCGTTTTCGCGGGCGATTCCCTGGCCGGGCGAAGCTGGTATTTCATGCTGCACCCGGAAATGCCGGTGGGCGCAGGTCTGGTGCTGCCGCTGCGTTTCGTCGACGTCCATCCGCTCTGGATGACGGGTCTCGAGGTGTCGACGCATCCCGGATCGCCCTTCATCTGGGCGGGGATTGCGCTCATGAGCCTGGGGACCGTGCTCGCCTTCCTGCTGCGTCGAGAACAGATTCAGGTGCGCCTGCGCGAGCGGCCCGGCGGCAGCGAACCGCAAGGCGGAGCGACTCGGGAGTCACGCCCCGCTTCCTGGTCGGTGTCCGTTCTTCACCTGGACTCGCCGCGCCAACCGCCCGAGTTCGTTCGCGAGACCTGGGAGAAGAATGCCACGCCCTTGACGGTGAGCTTGGTCCACTTCATGGAACCTGAAGGCGAAGCGCCGGTTCGAAGTCTGCGTCCTGGGGGCGGCGACAAGAGTCCCCCAGCGGGGAGGAGCGCGTGAATCCATCGCCGACCATGGGCCAAACGGCGGACATCGCTTTCTTCACGGCATCGTTCGTCGTGTACGTCCTGGCCTTCGTCCTGTTCCTGGTCCGCAGCGCCACGCGGCGGACCATCTGGGGCCGTCTGGCCGTGATGGTTCTGGCCGCGGGTTTCGTTTCACAGACCGTGGCGTTGATCCTGCGCTGGAACCTGGCGGGGCACCCGCCGCTCGCCTCGATGTTCGAATACGCCAGCGTCATGTCCTGGATGGCGGCCGGTTCTCTCGCCGTGCTGCTGGCGCGCACGCGGCGTTTCGAGATCGGCGCCTATGTCAGCCCGCTCATCATCGCCATGATGGCGATCGCCTCGATCGTGCCGAAGGAAATCTACCAGCAGCTCGTGCCCGCGCTGCAAAGCTACTGGCTGCACATCCACGTCAGCATGGCCGCGGTGGCGGAGGGCGCCTTCGCGCTCTCCTGCGGCCTGTCGATCGCCTATCTGATCAAGTCCGGCCGCGCGCAGACGCCGCCCGAGGAACTCGAGCGGCTCGATTCGCTCAATCACCGCGTGATCTCGATCGGCTATCCGCTGTTCACCCTGGGCGCCCTCTTCGCCGGCGCGATCTGGGCCTACAGCGCCTGGGGCAGCTTCTGGAGCTGGGATCCGAAAGAGGTCGGCTCGTGGATCATCTGGCTTTTCTATACCGGCTACCTGCACGCCCGCTACCGGCGCGGATGGCGCGGCCGCCGGGCGGCGATCCTCGCGATCATCGGCTTCGTCATGGTGCTGCTCTCCTTCGCCGGCAATCTATTCCTGGGCGGGCAGCACGCCTACGGTTGATCCCCCGCGCGGGCAGGGCACTCCAAGCGGATCCCCCATTGCGCGGGGGGCCGTCCGCACCTTACCCTTCAGGGTTCTCGCGCGCGGATGCGCGCGCCGTGGAGCCTTCCGCCGGCATGCGAACCCGAGCGGCGCCGATTCCCCCGAGCGGACGCTCATGGAGGAAACCATGCGTAGTTCCAGGCGAATCTCTTCCCGAGCCCTGCCGCCAACTCTGGCGGTCCTCTTCACTCTGATCGCCCTGCTGATTTCGCCTTCCTGCACCTCCGAGCCCGATGTCGCGTGGGAGGTTCATTCGCTGGACGAGGCCAGGGCGCTGGCGGCCGAACGCCAGGCCGTCATCCTGGTCGACTTCTGGCGACACAACTGAAGCCCTTGCGCTGCCTTCGCCCGTGCGGTGAAGGAAGATCCGGATGTGATCGCGGCCCTGCAAGGCGTTGTCTTCTACCCCGTCCAGGGCGATACGGCCGTCAACTCCGCCATCGTCGAGCAGTACGGCGTCTGGGCCTACCCGACCTTCGTCACCCTCAATCAGCATGGAGATCCGATCCAGCGCAGTCTCGGCTACGGCGATGCCGCCGGGTGGAGTGCGTGGCTGTCGGGCGTCAAGGCCGATCCCATTTCGCTCGCCGAGCGCATGCAGCGCTTCGAGCGCGAACCCGGCTTCCGCGATGCCGTGGCGCTGGGTCAGACCGCACTGAGCGAGAACCATGCCGTCGAGGCCGAGGGCTACTTCCAGCGCGCGATGGAGCTGGATCCGCAGGCAGCGGCGAAGGAAGGGATCCCGGTGGACTTGGTCTCCGCCGCCATCCAAGGTTTGGGCACAGGCGACATCACCTTCGATCACGTGCGGCAGGTGACATTCGACCTGCTGCAATCCGAACGCACCGATCCCACGCAGGTGCTGAAGATCTGCAATTACATCCTGCGCAACCAGGAAAACTTCGACGGCGAGACCCTCTCTCAGATCCTGCGCATGGCCCAGCCACGCATCGCCCCTCTGGAAGCGACCGCCGCCGAGGATGAAGGCATCCGCAATCGGCTGCAGACCTTCCGCATCGAGTACGCGCTCCATGTCGAGAACGACCCCGAGCGCGCCCTGGAGTTGAAGCGTCCAACGCTGCCCGCGGGCTGGGAGTCGGATCCCGAGGAGTTGAACGGCTTCGCCTGGTGGTGCTTCGAACGAGAGATCAACCTCGAGGAGGCGGAGCGGCTGGGACGGCAGGCCGTCGAGTTGGTGCCGGCCGGTCCCCTGCAGGCGAACATTCTCGACACCGTCGCGCAGATCGTCTACCTGCGTGGGGACGCGGAGGAGGCAGCGGCATTGATTCGCCGCGCGTTGGAGCTGGACCCGGAAAGCGAGTATCTGCAGCAGCAGTTGGAGAAGTTCTCCAGCCCGGACACGGATCCTGCCAGCGGGCCGCTCCCGGGAACATCGAACGCTTCATGACCCGATGAACCTGCTCAACATCGTTCTGCCGGTGTTCCTGATCATCGGGCTCGGCTACGCCCTGCGCCGCGGCGGATTTCTGGGTGATGAGATGAATGCCTGGCTCTCCAGGCTCGTCTTCTACGTCACCGCTCCCGCGCTGCTCGTGCGCAGCATGTCCCGACATTCCTTCGATTGGGGCACGAGCATCCAGGCCCTGTTGATCATCGGCGGGATCACCGCGGCCGTCTCGTTGACCGTCTATGTCCTGGCCCGCGGCCTGCCCCCCGCACGGCGCGGGGTGCTCGCCCAGGCCTGCCACCGCAGCAACACGGTCTTCATCGGCCTGCCGATCGTCCTGAATGCCTACGGCGAAGGGGCGCTGGCGTCGGCTTCCATCGTCATCGGCTTCATGGTCCTGATCGAGAACTTCTTTGCCGTGCTGGTCCTCACGCTGCCGCACGATCAGCGCAGCGCGCGCGACTGGCGCTTGTGGACGGGCACTGCCGGCCGCATCGCCCGCAATCCGCTCATCATCGCTTGCGTGGCCGGCATGTTGTATTCGATGTCGGGCCTGCCCCTGCCCACCGCGCTGGACCGTTCGCTGGCGATGATCGGAACCACCGCCGCGCCGCTGGGTCTGCTCTGCGTGGGCGCGAGCCTGGAGTTCCGGCGCCTGCCGCCGGAGGCGGGCAGCGTGGCGATAACCTCGCTGGTGCGCTTGATCATCCACCCGGCGTTGATCTATGTAGCGCTCGGCTGGCTAGGGCTGACGGGCGCGGCCCTGGGGGCCCCGGTGCTCATCATGGCCTGCCCCACTGCGGTCGTGAGCTACATCATGGCCTATGAGATGGGGGGCGACTCGCGTCTTGCCGCCGCGCTCATCATCGGCACGACGGCCGTCTCGGTGGTCACGCTGATCGGATGGCTGGCGCTGCTGAAGGCGACCCCGATCTAAGCGCGGCCCGCGCGGCAGCCGGCCTTCGCGAACGCGGAAGGTGCGGGCCGGCCGATGAGATCAGTCCGGCGGCGGCGGGAACAGGAACTCCAACATCCCCCCCGCGCGCTTCGCCCAGGCCGCCTCATTGTGCACGGCCTGCGCATCCTCGAGATAGTAGAGATCGATGCCCGCTTGCCATCCTGCTCCGATCAGGGCATCCCGAAGGCGGCGTGCGCCCTCCAGGGCTCCGCGCTGTTCGTCGACGTTGCCTCCTTCACGCCCCCCCATATCGAGCCAGATCCGGCGGCCTCCCGCGCCTTGGCTGGATGCGACCTCATCGAGGATCGCCGCACCGGCCCAACCCACGCTCGGTGAGACGACCCCGATGCGGGAGAAAACATCCGGATAGGTCAGTCCCAAGTGCAGCGAGACGAGGCCGCCCAGCGACGATCCCGCCACGCCGGTGAATGCCTTCCCGGCGCGGGTGCGATAGGTGGCGTCGATGAACGGTTTGAGTTCCTCCACCAGGAACCGGCCGTAGCCTCCGGCCCCGCCCCCACCGCGGACGGGATCGGCCACGGGCGTGTACTCGTTCACGCGATCGGGAGAGTTGTACACCCCGACCACGATCAGCGGCGCGATCTTCCCCTCCGCGATCAGACGCTCCGCCGTCTCATCGATGCCC
>JAZDGX010000204.1:0-12725 GCA_043806645.1 Candidatus Eiseniibacteriota bacterium
AAGCCGCTCACGGTCGCGCTCAACAAGGCGGATCTGCTCGAGAATCCCGAAACGAGCCTGCCCGCCATCGAGCAGCTGAGAGCGGAGCTTCCCGAGGCGGAATTCTATGTGATCAGTGCGCTGCGCGGCTCGGGTGTGCCGGCGCTCAGGGATCGTTTGCTGGCCCGGCTTCCCTTGGGGCCGCCGTTCTATCCTCCCGATCAGCTGACCGAGCACCCGGAGCGCTTCTTCGTCACCGAGCTGATCCGTGAAGCGGTCTTTGTCCTCTTCCGCGAAGAAGTGCCCTACGCGACGGAGATCGAACTGACCGCCTTTCGGGAGCAGCCCGGGCGCAAGGATGTCATCGAGGCCGATATCTTCGTCGAGACCGAATCGCAGAAGGCGATTGTGATCGGCCGGGGCGGGGCGGCAATAAAGAAGCTCGGCCAGCGAGCGAGGGAGGCGATCGAAGCCTTCCTGGGCCGGGAAGTCTATCTGTCGCTGAGGGTGAAGGTGCTCGCGCATTGGCGGCGCGATCGCCGGGCGCTCGAACGGTTCGGCTACTGAGCGCCCCGCGGGCGCCGGATGCGGAGCGCGCGACCGGCCCCGGAGATGCGCCCAGCTTGACAAGGGAAACGAGTTTAGCGAACGTATGGCGCCGCGCCGGCTTGGCGCGGCGGGTATCTGCGCTGGAATCACAACGTTGGAGCGGGCCGAAGCCGCAGAGGGGAGAGGGGATCTTGGGGGAGTTCAAGCGGACGCTCGTGACCAGCGCGCTGCCCTATGCGAATGGCCGCATTCACATCGGACACTTGGCGGGAGCCTATCTGCCGCCCGACATCTACGTGCGCTACCTGCGCCTCAAAGGCGAAGAGGTCCTCTTCGTCAGCGGATCGGATGAGCACGGCGTGCCGATCACGCTGCGGGCCATGGAGGAAGGCACGACCCCGCGCGAGGTGATCGACCGCTTCCACCAGGAGAATGAAGCGGCCTTTCGCGCGGCCGAGATCGACTTCGACATCTACGGCCGAACATCGTGGCCCGAACATCACCAGATGACCGCGGAGTTCTTTCTCAAGCTGCACGCGCAGGGCTATATCGAGAAGCAGAAGATCCAGCAGTACTATTCCGAGAAGGTCGGGATGTTCCTTCCCGATCGCTACGTGGAAGGCGTCTGTCCGCGCTGCGGGAAAGACGCCCGCGGGGATCAGTGCGATCATTGCGGCACGACGTATGAGGTCACCGAGTTGCGCGAGCCCCGCTCGGCGGTGCCGGGGGATGGTTCGACGCCGGTGCTGAAAGAGACGGTGCACTGGTTCCTGCGCCTGGACCTGTTCCAGGAGCGGCTGGCCCAGTGGCTCGGGACGAAAGGGGATTGGCGCTCGAACACCCGCGGCACGGCGCTCTCCTGGCTGCGGGAGGGCCTGCGCTCGCGCTGTGTCACGCGCGATTCGCAATGGGGTGTCCAGATCCCGCTTGCGGATCCCGACACGTCGGGCAAGTGCATCTATGTCTGGTTCGACGCGCCCATCGGGTACGTGACGAACACGCGGGTGTGGGCGGAGCGCGCCGGCCGGCCGGAGGCGTGGCGCGCCTACTGGCAGGATGCGGGGACGCGCCTGATCCATTTCATCGGCAAGGACAACATCCCGTTTCACGCGATCATCTTCCCGGCCATGCTGACGGGGCAGGAGACCTACATCCTGCCGGACGTCGTCGTGGCCAACGAGTACCTCAATTTCCTGCGGGCGGGCGAGGCGGCGGCGGTGAAGTTTTCGAAGAGCCGCGGCACGGTCGTGGAAGTGGGCTCTTTCGTCGAGACCTTCGGATCCGACCGGTTGCGCTACTACCTGACGGCCATCGCTCCGGAGGGAGCCGACGCCGAGTTTTCCTGGATCGACTTCCTGCACCGGACCAACGGCGAGCTGGCCGACGTGCTCGGCAATTTCGTGCATCGTACCTTGAGCTTCACCATGAAGACCTTCGAGGGCCGCGTGCCCCCGGGAGGGGAGTGGACCGCGGCCGATCGGGCCGTGCTGGCGGCGGTCGGGGAGACCCGCGCGACGGTGGGGGAACTGATCGAGCACTTCCAGTTCCGACAGGCGCAGATCGCGATGCTCGATCTGGCGCGCTTGGGCAACCGCTATTTCGATGAGCAGAAGCCCTGGGCCACGCGCAAGACCGATAGCGCCCGCTGCGCCGCCTCGATCCACGTGTGCCTGCAACTCGGGTTGGGATTGGCGCGCCTGATGGCGCCGTTTCTGCCCCGTGCGGCGCGGCGGCTGGCGGAAATGCTCAAGGTCGAGCCGGTGGGGGAGGCGGCATGGTCGCGGATCGGGGAGGAACGTCTGGAAGAGGGCGCCCTCCTGGGCCAGCCGGAGATTTTGTTTCCGAAGCTGGAACCCGAGGACATTCCACAGACATAGAAAGGTGTCTCGGGCACGGCGGGCGGAGCGTTGCGGATGCTCCCAGATCGGTGCGGATGCTCCTAGGGGCAAGGTCCAGCAAGAGGAGGCCACGGTGAGACGGTTGCTCTCGTTCCCACAACAGGGTTCGCCTGCACCGGACCGATCGGTTTCGCGGTCCGGCATGCCGCGGGCGCACCGGCCGTGGGCATGGATGCATCGTGTGGATTGGGTGGCGGTCGGGCTGCTCGCGCTCTCTCTGAGCGGGTTTCTGTCGGCCTGCGGCGGAGGGGAACGGGGAGAGGGCGGCGCCGACAAGGGCCTCGCACAGGGGGAAGGCCCCCAGGGGGCCGCGGCCACAGAAGGCGAGGTCGCACCCGTCGCGGGGGAGGCCGGACCGTCTGGGGCGCGAGCGGCCTCGAGCACGGGCAATCAGCCGCCGCGGGCGGGCTTCGAGGTCTTTCCGCTCAGCGGATACGAGGGCATTACTTCGCTCCGTTTCAACGCCACCCTTGCGAAGGATGACTCCACGAGCAATGTGAACCTGCTCAAGCGCTGGGACTACGACGGCGACGGCACATGGGACAGCGCCGAGCAACGGGCCAGCCGCGTGCGCCACACCTACGATCAGGCGGGCACCTACCGTCCGCGGCTGCTCGTCATGGATGCGGAGGGCCTGGCGGATTCGATCGTGGGGCCCGCTCTCGAGATCAGAAAGCCCTGTCCCGCGCCGGATTTCGAGATGACCGATCTCAATCCGAACTCGAAGAGCTACGGTGAGAAATTCTCGCTGGCGCGGTTGCGGGACCATCGCGTGATCGTCTGGTACACCACGCCCAGCGGGTGATGCAGCTATGAGCGGCAGTTTGCCACTCTGGACAGCTTGGCTCAGGAGTTCAAGTCGAGCGCCGAGTTTTCGGATGTTGTCATCCTCACGCTGGTCAAGAAGGACCGGCGGGACAAGATCGAGAAGATGATGCTCACGCGCGGGCTGCCCGTGCTGATGGACACCTTCGACGGGTTCTTCGAGGAAACCTACTCGGCCGTCCCCTCGCGGGCGTTCCACTTCTTCGACCGGCAGGGATGTTTGGTGCCGAATCAGCTGGAAACGGGGCCCAAGATCATGGTCGAACGGGAGGAGCTCCACGCCTTTCTCCGCGGCATGGCCGCCGATGGGTAGGGAACTGCGCAATGTCCTAAGTTGGAGCTTCAGCCGTCATGGGGCTTTTCAGAACTGCCTGCGCGCGTACTACTACCATTACTACGGATCCTGGGGCGGCTGGTCGGCGGAGGCCGCTCCCGAGACCCGCCGGCTCTATCTCCTGAAGAACCTGAAGGCCCGCCATCTGTGGGCCGGGGGCATCGTGCACGAAGCGGTCGCCGCACTGCTTGGACGCATTCGCGCCCGGCAGTCCGGGCCGGCGGCCGCGCCCGAGAGGGAAGCTGCGGTCGAGGCGGCGATCGACCGCATGCGGGCCGAATTCCGCCGCTCCCGCAGCGGTGAGTACGTCCGCGATCCCAAACGCATTACGGGGCTGATGGAACACCACTATGCGCAAGCGGTCGCGGATGATGAATGGAAGGAACTGGCCGACCTTGTGCGCCGCTCGATGCGCACCTTCCTCACGGGCCCATACCCGCGCCGGTTGGCGCTGCTGCCCGAGAAAGACTGGCTCGCCCTCGAGGATCTGGAGACGTTTCCACTCGATGAGGTCCCCGTCTACGTGAAGATGGATCTGGCCTACCGAAGTTCCGAAGGGGGCATTCTCATCCTCGACTGGAAGACGGGCCGCCGCGATCCTCATCCCGACGGCCTGCAACTCGGGACCTACGCGCTGCATGGCACGGCACGCTGGGGCGTGGACCCCGGGTCGATCGAGATCCGTGAGGTCAACCTGAACCAGGGCACGGAGGAGAGTCTGCGCATCTCGGAGGAGAGCCTCGCGCAGGCGCGCGGGACGATTCTCGACAGCATCGCCGCCATGCGCGCCCGTCTCCAGGATGCCGGTGAGAATCGCGCGCGGGTGGAGGACTTTCCGGCCCAGCCCGACGCCAAGTGCCGGCGCTGCTGTTTTCGAGAGGTCTGCCCCGAGTATCAGGCCCTGGCCGCGGGCGTTTGATGCGCCGCGCCGCGCGGGCGCGCGCGTGCTGCTGCTCGACGAGGACACCTCGGCGACCAACTTCATGATCCGGGACGAACCGATGCGGCGGCGGCTGCGTCCCGGTCAGGAGCCGATCAAGCCGTTTCTGGACCGCGTCCGGAATCTGTTCCATGATCGTGGGGTATCGAGCATTCTGGTCGTGGGCGGCAGCGGCGAGTACTTTCGCGTGGCGGATCGGGTCGTGCAAATGAACCACTACGGCCAACGGCGCGAGCGGAGTGGAGTAGTGCAGAGACGATTCGCGAGACTTGCGCGCCGGGACCGGCTGTTCAGGCGGAGCCTGATCCTCTCGGGCATTCTCCACTTCGTCCTGCTGTTGGTGTTGACCTTTTTGCCCGTCTGGCCGCGCCGGACGATCGTCACGGCCGACGCTCCCTTCGTCGTCTCGTTGCGGGCCGTCTCCGAGCCCCTGCCCGGGCCGGTCGCGCCCCCCGTGCGGCAGCGGCCTCCGGAGGAGACGCGCCCGCCGGAGCGCCGCCGGTTGGAACAGACGGACATGGTGAAGACGACCGACCGCGCGTCGCCGGCGCAGACGAGGGCCACGGAGAAGCCGCAGGAGCGGCCCGCGCCCGAGCCGGAGCGTGAAGCGCCGGCCGACACGCTTTCGCCGATCGCGGCGACGGGCCCGCTCGAGCTGGCCAGCGTGGACGATGAGCAGTTCACCTACGACTACTACCTGCAGTCGGTGATCGGCCTGGTCTCAGAGGCCTGGTCGCCTCCGGCGGGGTTGAGCGGGGAGACGGTGGCCATGATCCGCTTCCGGATCATGGCTCAGGGACAGGTGCATCAGGCGGAGATCGAAACGCCCTCCGGGGTTCCCTTGTTCGATCGGACCGCGCGGGACGCGGTGATGCGCGCGCAGCCCTTTCCGCCTTTTCCCCCGGCGTACCGGGGGCGTTGGATCACCCTGCATCTGCGGTTCATCTATGGCCGCTGAACGTGTGGCCGCTGAAGGATGCGCAAGGCAAGGAGGCCTGGGTGGCTGAGAGGCGCGAAAGGAACCGCGTGAACTTCGTTGCCAGGGCGATCGCCTGGGGGGCGGCCGCTCTGTCGCTGCTCGCCCCGGGGACCGCCCGGGGGCAGGCCGAGTACTCCGGCGAAGTGCGCAAGAGCGAGCTGTTCCAGGTGCCGATCGTCGTCGAAGACTTCGATGCGGACTTGCCGGGGGGAGCGGAAGCGGTTCTCTTCAGCGGGGGAGAGCGCGCCGAGGATGTCTTGATCCGCGATCTGCTCTACACCGACGCCTTTCAGATAATCCGCGAACGCAAAGGCGCCGCGCGCGAGGCGGGCCCGCGGCTGGATGTGCGGGGCGCGTTGGTCGACCGCCCCGTGCAGGCGCGCGTGCAAGGCCGCCTCGAGAAGGGGCGGCGCGGTCCACACCTCACCCTGCGATTGATCGAGGAAGCCTCGCGCGATGAGATCATCGCGTGTGGATACGACCTCCTGCAGGAAGGAGAGGACGGACCCGATCGGTGGCAGATCCACTTGTGGTCGGACGAGGTGACGCGGTACCTGACGGGAGCGCCCGGGTGCGCCGCCACGCGCATCGCCTTCACCCGCGAAGTCGGGGCTGCCAAGGAGATCCACCTGATCGATTGGGACGGCGAGGAGCAGGAGGAGGTCACCGGGCTCGGGTCGATCCTCGTTTCTCCCGGATGGCATCCGGGGGGCGGGAAACTCGCCTTCACCAGCTATCATCGCGGGCAGCCGATCCTGGTCTCGCTCGATCTCGGCAGCCGCCGGATGATCACGTTGTCGACGGCTTCGACACCCACCGCGGCCGCCTATTCTCCGAACGGGCGGCAGATCGCCTTCTCGGCCACCCCGACGGGCAATGCCGAGATCTACGTCGCGCGCGCGGACGGCTCCCAGCCCCGCCGGCTCACTCTCGATCCAGGTATCGACACGGCTCCCGACTGGTCTCCCTCAGGGGAGCGCCTCGTCTTCACCTCCGACCGCGGTGGAACCCCGCAGCTCTACATCGTGGATGCCGACGGCTCCAACCTGATCCAACTCACGTTCGGGGGGCGCTGGAACGATTCGCCCGACTGGTCGCCGGACGGGCGCCGCGTGGTGCACGTCTGCGGAAGCGACGGCAGATTCGATCTGGCCGTGATCGGAGTCGACGGCATGGGTTGGCGCCGCCTGACCGAGGGCGGCGGATGCGAGGACCCCCACTGGGCCCCCGACAGCCGCCATGTCGTGTTCGCCCGCTCCGACAGGGGCAGTCGCAGCCTGTGGATCCTGGATGTCGACTCCGGAACGTTGCGGCAGTTGACACCCTCCAAGACCCAAACCTACAATCCCGCCTGGTCGCCTTTGGCGGATAGACGGATTCGGGCGGAGGGAACAAACAAGTGAGGCGGTCCGGCGGACCGCCGACCAAGGAGGAAGTCCATTCATGACCAAGAGAGTGTTGTCGCTCGGAATCGTCCTGGGACTGGCGCTGGTTCTGGCGACGGTGGGCTGTTCGAAGAAGCCCCCTGCAGGGGAGATCTTGCCTCCCCCGGGGACCACTGTCGCGGAGCCGGGCACCGGGACGACCGACCGTCCCGTGACGCCCACGACGGACACTCAGGCCGCGGAACTGGCCCTCGAAGATGTCTTCTTCGAGTACGACAAGTATCACCTGACCCCGGCGGCCCGCGAACTCCTGGCGGCCGACGCGCAGATCCTGCTGCAGAATCGCGGTGCCCGCGTCCTGATCGAAGGGCATTGCGACGAACGCGGCACCCGGGAATACAACCTCGCTCTCGGCGACCGCCGCGCGAATGCCGCGCGGGATTTTCTGGTCACCTACGGGATCGAGGCGGGCCGGATCGAGACGATCAGCTACGGCAAGGAACGCCCCTTCGCCTTCGGGACCAATGAGAGTGCCTGGTCGCAGAACCGGCGGGCGCACTTCGTCGTCCAGGAGTGACGGATGGCGACTTCATCGCGGATGCGTAGGCTGCTGGCCGTGATCGGGTTGTGCCCGGCGCTGATCGCCGCCGCGGGATGCGCGAGCCTGAATCCGGGCGCCGGTCCGCAGGCGGCGGCGCAGGCCGACTCGACCGCCGCGCGCCAGGCGCGGGCGGAGCAGCGTGCGGGGCGCATCGAGGATGCGCTCGAGCGCCAGGAGATGCTGCTGCGCCGAACGAACGCCGATTTGTCCGCGCAACTCGAGGAGGTGCTGCGCGAGATGCAGGTGCTCGGGGAGCGGATCGCGGTTCTCGAGCAGCGCCTGCTCGCCAGTCGCGATGGCCGCGCGCAGGGCGGACCGGCGGGCGCCTCCCTGCCGGGGCAGTCTTCGGGTCCCGCCCCCGAATGGGGAGAGCGATTGCCGTGGACCTCCGATATTTCCGATAGCGGTTTCGCGTCTTCCGCTCCGTCGACGTCGTTCGAATCGCGCGGGGGGGAGGGCGCTGTGGACGAGGACGAGACGCGTGAGCCGGGCGCCGCAATGGAGAGCGGGGGCGCCGGTCGGGAGGGGGTGGGGCCCTCCGGTCTTCCGCCGGGATCGGTGGAAGGGCAGCGCATGTACGAGGAAGCCTATCGAGACCTGATGCAAGACAACTTCCAGCTCGCCCTGATGGGCTTCCGCGGCTACCTCGAGCGCTTTCCCGATACGGCCCTGAGCGATAACGCGCAGTATTGGATCGCCGAGATCTACTACAAACAGCGCCAGTTCACAACCGCGGTGGAAGAGTTCATCAAGGTGGTCGAGGAGTATCACGACCAGGACAAGGTCCCGGCCGCCTATTACAAGCTCGGCCTTTGTTTCCGCAACCTGCGCGACGAAACGACCGCCCGCCGCTACTTCGAGCTCGTCGTCGCCCAGTACCCGGGCACGCGCGAGGCGCAGCTCGCAGCCGAGCGACTGGCCGGGATGTAACGCCCCGGCGCTCGTCGTCGCGCGTGCAGGACCACCCCGCGCGGGAAACGTCCCGGGCTCGGGAAATGTCCCGGCCGCCCGCGCCCGTTGCCCGGGGGGGCGCTCAGGCCGTCGCGGCCGGGTAGAGGTTCCCTTGCGCGTGGCGCTGGCGTAAGCGGGCCAGCATGTCCTGGGTCATGGCCGGAAGATCGTAGGAAGGCTTCCATCCCCATTCCCGGCGCGCGGCGGAATCATCGATCGACTCGGGCCAGGAGTCGGCGATGGCCTGGCGGAAATCGGGAGCATAGGTCACCTGGAAGCCGGGGACATGCTTGGCGATTTCGGCGGCCAGCTCGCCCGCCGAGAAGCTCATCGCGCCGACATTGAAGTCTCCATGGTGCGTCAGGGTCGAGAAGTCGGCCTCCAGCAAGTCGATCGTCGCCTTGATGCAATCGGGCATGTACATCATCGGCAGGCGCGTGCCCTCGTTGACGAAGCAGGTGTAGCAGCCCTTTTCGACCGCCTGGTAGTAGATCTCGACCGCGTAGTCGGTCGTGCCGCCGCCTGGCAGCGTCTCGGCGGAGATGATCCCGGGATAGCGCAAGCCGCGCGCATCGACCCCGAAGCGGCGTACGTAGTAGTCGCAGAGCAACTCGCCGGTCACCTTCGAGACGCCGTACATCGTGGTGGGTTTCAGCACCGTTTCCTGCGGCGTGTTGCGGCGTGGGGTGGAGGGCCCGAAGACCGCGATGGAGCTGGGGCAGAGCACCTGGGCCAGCTCGAGCTCGCGCGCGATCTCAAGGGTGTTGATCAGACCGGTCACGTTGACGTGCCACGCGAGCTGCGGATTCTTCTCGCCGGTCGCCGAGAGAATCGCCGCCATATTGATGATGGCGTCGACGCTGTAGCGGCGGCACACCGCGGCCAGCTTCTCCGCCTCGGTCACGTCGACCCACTCGAAGGGCCCCGATTCCTTGAGTGCCCGGGTCGGTGGCGTCTTGCGACCGCAGGCGATGACATTCTCAGCCCCGAAGCGCTTGCGGAGCACGAGGGTCAGCTCCGAGCCGATCTGCCCCACCGAGCCGGTCACCAGAATCCGCTTGATGCTCTTGCTGTTCATCGTTTCCGCCCCATATCGAGGTTGGTCCACCGCCACGCCGCCTGATCCGCACGGGCTGTCTGCGCCGCCGGCTCAGGCGATGACCTTCAGTTCCTTGCCGATCTTGGTGAAGGCGGCGACCGCCTTGCGGATGTGCGCCTCCTCGTGGGCCGCTGAAAGCTGCACGCGGATGCGCGCCTGCCCGCGCGGCACCACCGGGTGGGAGAAGCCGATCACGTAGATGCCCTCGCGGAGCAGACGTTCCGCGAATTCCTGGGCCAGTCGGGCGTCGTCCTGGAACTTGCCGAACATGATCGGGACGATGGGATGGTCGCCCTTGCGAATGTCGAAGCCCGCCTCGCTCATCAGCTTCCGGAAGAGCCGCTGATTGCGCTCGAGCTTGTCGCGCAACTCGGTGGTCGAGGAGAGCAGCTCCATGACCGCCACCGTGCCGGCGGCGACGGTCGGAGCCAGCGTGTTCGAGAAGAGGTACGGCCGGGACTTCTGCCGCAGCCATTCGATCATCTCGCGGGGGCCGGCGGTGCAGCCGCCCGAGGCTCCCCCGAGGGCCTTGCCGAAGGTCGTCGTGATCAGATCGATCCGGCCCATCACGCCGTGGTACTCGTGCGTGCCGCGGCCGTGCGGGCCCATGAAGCCGGAGGCATGCGAGTCGTCGACCATCACCAGGGCGTCGTACTTCTCGGCCAGCGCGCAGATCTCCTTCAGGGGCGCGAGGTCGCCGTCCATCGAGAAAACGCCGTCGGTCGCGACCATGCGATAGCGTGCGCCCTGCGTCTCCTTCAGCTTGGCCTCGAGGTCGGCCATGTCCATGTGGTTGTAGATGAAGCGCTGCGCCTTGGTCAGGCGGATGCCGTCGATCACCGAGGCATGATTGAGGGCGTCGGTGATGATCGCGCAATCCTTGTCCATGAAAGGCTCGAAGACGCCGCCATTGGCGTCGAAACAGGCGGCGTAGAGGATGGCATCTTCCATGCCGAGGAAATCCGCGATCTTGCGCTCGAGCGTCTTGTGGATCTCCTGCGTCCCGCAGATGAAGCGCACCGAGGACATGCCGTAGCCCCAGTCGCGCAGGCCCTGCTGCGCCGCCTCCAGAACCCGGGGATGAGAGGAGAGGCCCAGATAGTTGTTCGCGCAGAAATTGAGCACTTCCTGCCCGGTCGAGACGCGGATCGCAGGGCCCTGGTGGCCGAGGATCACACGCTCGGCCTTGTACAGCCCCGCGTCACGGATTTCCTGGAGGCCTTTGCGCAGATCTTCTTTGATCTTCCCGTACATGCCTGCTTCCTTTCTCGCCCGCGCCTCGCCCGCGCGGGACATCCCCGAGCTCTCCGGTTGCTTTGCTCACGCATGGTGCCCGCGTCTCGTCCGTGCGGGGCATCCTTCTCACGCTCTTCTTCGATCCGACCCGAAAACGGAACGCGACAGTATAGAAAAGCGACGACCGTCGCGTCAATGCGGCGCATGGCCGCGGCGAGGGCGTCCGCCGTGTCCCCGGGGGCGCTCAGCCCTGCCCGGTTGCGCGGGGGCCGCGCTCCTCGTCTCCCGCCATGCGACCCATTAGGAAGGCGGCCACCCACAAGAGGGCCGCGCTGAAGCCGAAGGCGCTCACCTTCGATCCGGTCTGGATCAGGCCGTAGCCGAGCAGCGGCGCGAAGCTGCCCCGCAATCCGGTGAGCACGGTATGGACCGCCTGGTAGGAGCTGGGATCCTCATCGCCGGCAAAGTGCAGGCTGCTCATGTGCCAGGCCAGATTGACGCCGGCCATGCAGATGCCGAAGCAGAGAAACGCGGCGTAGGTGATCGGCAGGCGCGCGGCCGGTGGGGCGAATCCGGCGCCCAGCAGAAGGAGCGGGTAGAGCGACAGGAAGGCGAACATGCGTCCACTGAAGCGCACCGGCCCGAGGCGCTCCATCAGGCGGCCCAGCAGCGGGGGAAACAGGATCATGCCCGCCTGTCCCATCAATCCTTTGGCGATTCCGATTTGATGGTAGTTCAGGGCCAGATCGTGCACGAGAAAGAGGGGCACGACCGGCAGGATGCTGAGGAAGGCGATGCCGTAGAGGAAGAAGTTGCGCTGGAATCTCCGGTAGCGGGTGTCGGTGCGGAGGATCTGGAGCACCAGCTCCACCGATTCGCGCATCGAGCGCAGGGTCGCCCCCAATCCCGGCTGCCCCATGGGGCGATAGGCGGGGGCCGCCGGATCCGCTATCCCGAATCCGCTCCCGCGCCAGTCTGCGCGCGCCGGGGCGTCGGCTCCCGGCGTCGGCCCCCCAGGCACGGTGCGCAGGCGGTCGATCTCCCTTTCCATGCGCGCGAGAAGCAACGCTCCCAGAAAGCCCGAAATCCCTGCCAGCCCGTAGTAGATCGCGTAGGCCCGGTCGTTCCACTCGAGCAGCCAGCCGAAGAGGACCGAAGCGATGAGGTTCATGGCCGTCATCATCGAGATGCTCAGGCCGAAAAGCGTGTTGCGGTGCCCCGGGGCGTAGGCTCGATGGATGATCGAGACCTGGGCGATCAGGATCATGGCGTGGCTGAACCAGGCGAGCCCCAGGACGAAGATGAACCAATCGGGATCCCGCGAGATGGGCAGGAGCCAAAGCCCCAGGCGGCCGGCCATGGCGGAGGCGAGCACAAAGGGCCCTTTCGCGCGGCCGCGCATCATTCCGACGAAGAACAGCGAACCGAGGTACGAGGCGCCGACAAGGATATTGAACGTCGTGACCTGCAGGGCGGAGCCCGAGAGCGTCTTGACGAGGGTGATGTCGCCCAGATTCATGCCGCCCAAGACGATGCCGGTGAAGAGAGAGGAAAGCAGATGCTGGCCGAGGAGTCGCCGCTCCTGGGCGCTCAGTCCGCGAGGAAGCACGGTCCGGTCCACGAGGTTCTGTATCCGGCCGCGGAGAGTCATCGATGCGCTCCCTCGGGGATCCCTCCGGAGGGGGAGACGCGCTTGCCCGGAGCGTTCTCCGAAGGAAAAACCGCGCTTCCCGGCAGCCCCGTTCGCGAAAAGACAAGATCGGCAGCCTGAGTCCTGGCACAGACCTCTGTCAAGCCCACAGGCGGGACCCCAACTCCGCTCTAAGGACCTTCGAATGCGCCTTTCCTGCTCGGAAAAGCCCGTAAATCCTTATCCTGTCTCACGGCCCCTTCGCGAAAACGCAAGCATGATGGGCCGAAAAGCTCCGCTCTAAGAAAGAGGAAGCTCC
>JAZDGX010000205.1:0-14706 GCA_043806645.1 Candidatus Eiseniibacteriota bacterium
GGCTGGCAGGGCGAGGACGTCGGCGCCGGCTGGGTCGCCTGCTTCTCGCAGTCCGACGTCGTCTTCTACGACAACTTCAGCGATCAGAACGACGACGGCTGGATCGTGGAAGAGCAATGGCCCGGCCAGGTCGAGGTGGAGCAGGGCGAGTACTCGTTCGATTCGTTCGCGGGAGCGGCGCGTTCGACGGTGGCCGGGCTCGACATCGAGCATCTCGAGTACACCGTCTGGATGAAGCCGCTCGAGATGATCACGGGCGGAGAGACCTCGTTCCACTTCCGTGCCGGTGCGGACAGCGACGGCCGCTATGAAGTCACTTTTAACACCGCGCAGCAGCGCGGGCGGCTTGTGCGGATGGAGCACGGCATCGGATGCACCCTGGCCGAATTCGACTGCCCGCTCTCCATCGACGCCTGGCACAGGCTCACCGTGACGGCCGCCGGATCGACGCTCGACGGAGTGCTGGAGATCCCCTTCGGCGCGATCGTGCCCCTCTTCCATCTCGAAGACCCCGCGCCCTTGCCCGGCGGAACCGTGGGACTGGGAGTGGCGTGGACGCCGGGGGTAGACCCCGGAGAGCAACACACGCACTTCGACCGCGTCATGGTCCGGCGGGTGGCCGATCCCGCGGCCGTCGATGCGCGCGGTCCGGACGCCGAGGCCCCCGCGGCGCGCCGGGTGGCCGCCGCGCCGAATCCGACGCGGGGAGCGGTCTCGTTCGCCTTCGGAGGGCCCGCGCCCGAGCGGCTGGAGCTCCTCGACCTGAACGGCCGCCTGGTGCGCGCGCTCGAGCCCGCTCCCGGTGCGGCCGCCGGTTCCTCGTGGCGTCTCGAGTGGGACGGCCGCGACGCGCGCGGCTGTCCGGTCGCCAGCGGAGTCTACGCCTGGCGCCTCTGTCCCGCCGGAAAGGCCGCCGGCGCCGAGGTGCGAGGGAGGGTGACCGTGATGCGTTGAGGCCCGTTCACGCGCGACCGTCTTCTGCGGAAGCGCCGCACCCCCTGCCCTGCCCGCGCAGGCCGGGTGCGGCGCGACCGCACCAGCAAATCCGCACGCCCCGAGCCAGCACACACCGAGTCAGCGCCCCCTTGAACCCGCCCCCAGCGCCGTGAGACAATTGAACTCAGCGAGGATCTCAGACCCGCACCCTTCGAGCCTGGAAGGAGAGTGCTATGACTACCCTGCTCTTCACCCTGATCCTGAGCGGCTTCGTTCTCGGCGCCCCTCCGCTGAACGCCCACGGAGGTCCGGTCGCCCCGGGGGCAGCGGCACTCGCGTCGCCGGCGGTTTCCGAACCCGCCGCTTCCGCGCGCGAGATGCTGTGCCTGCAGGAAGGCATGCTCGGGGGTGTCAAGATCCCGGCTGACTCGACCGAAGTCGCGAGCGACTGCCCCGACGCCGCCCCCGCCAGGATCATCAAGGCGATCTGGTGGGGCGGGTACACCGCGTGGGAGCCGGGCGACCCGGAGATCCTCACCTTCGATGTGCGGTTCTAT
Organism: Candidatus Eiseniibacteriota bacterium; assembly: GCA_043806645.1. Classification (GTDB taxonomy): domain Bacteria; phylum Eisenbacteria; class RBG-16-71-46; order CAIMUX01; family WJJG01; genus JAZDGX01. The sequence goes on from JAZDGX010000205.1 coordinate 1,494, forward strand.
CACAATGTCGACTGCCGGCCCCAGGGCCTCATCGCACAATACTTGGCGGCCACGCCGGACACCTTCCGCCTCGGCAACTGCAACGACGGCCTGCCCTGCCTGCGCTACGAGCTGGACGTGGACTTCTTCGCCAGCGGGCCGTTCTGGCTCTCGATCATGGTGACCCCCAGCGCCCTGCGCTATCCGCCCAAGTGGGGACGGCTCGGAGACGAGATCGACGTGGGTTGCCAGAACCAGGGCTTTGACGCTGCCTTCGGGACATGGACGCCCCTCGGCGATCCGTACGATTCCGACGCGAGCCAGGGCTTCCTGATCGAAGTACCCACGCCTACGGAAGGAAAGACGTGGGGCAGGATCAAGTCCACATTCCAGTAGTCTGGGGCCCTCATCGCGCGCTCCGCGCCGCGGTGCTCGCCTGCCTGCCGGCGCTGCTTCTCGGCTGCGCCCGCGAGCTGCCCGCCCCCGCGCGCGAGGCGGTCCATTTTCCGCAGGCCGAGAGCGCGCGTATGGCCGGCGACTACGACGCGGCGGTCGAGGCCTACCTGAAAAGCATCGCCGCAGAGCCGCGCGATCCGCGCCCCTACTTCGGCCTCGTCGAATCCCACTATCGCCGCGGCGATCTGGACGCCGTGGAACCGCTGCTCGTCGAGATGTCCGCGCACGGGCCCGATTCCGTTCTCGCTCCGACGCAGGCCGCCTGCGTGCGCTACGGATTCGCCTGCCTCGCGATGAGACGCCAGGATCTCGATGGCGCACTGGCCGAAGCTCTCCGCACGCTCGCGCTCGACCCTACCCTCGGCCACGGCCACCTGCTCCTGGGCAGCGTGCACTACTACGCGGGCCGGCCGGACGAGGCGCTGCGGGCATGGAGCGCCGCGCGCGACGTCTTCCGCCGGCAGGGGGACCGCACCTACGAGGCCTGGGCGCTCAACCGCACCGCGCTCGTGCGGCGAGAGACGGGCCAGATGCGTCCGGCCCTGGCGGAGTTCCGGGAGGCGCTTCGCTTCCAGGAGGCGCTCGGCGATTCTCAGGCCCAGCAACTCATCCTCGGCAACATCGGTCTCACCCAGGCCGATCTGGGAGATCTCGCGGCAGCGCTGGTTGCCTTCCGGCGCGCCCTGGCGCTCAGCCGCGCGGCGGGGGATCGAGACGGTGAGTGCTGGGGCCTGACCAATCTCTCCTATGTGCACAACCTCACCGGCCGGCACCACCGCGCCATCGCCTATGCCGATTCGGCCATCGCGCTTGCTCGCGCGGTGGGCAATCCCGTCGACGAGCTGACCGGGATCCTCTCGCGCGCCACGGCGAGTCTCGATCTCGGCGATCCCGCCGGGGCGCTGCGCGCGAGCGGCGCCGCGCTGGCGCTGGCGAGGGAACTCGCCGATCCGCGCCAGGAAACGACCGCGCTCACGATCCGCGGCCGTGCCTTGCTCGCCGTCGGCCGCTGCGACGAGGCCCGCGTCAGCTACGCGCGCGCCGAGAGCCTGCTCGCCGGAATGGAGATCGAGACGGGTTCCTGGGAGGCGCGCATCGGCCTGTGCGAGGTCGCCTGGGCCGAGGGCGACACCGCCGCCGCGATCACCCTGGCCGAGCGGACGCGCGCCGACTGCGCCGCGGCGGAGTACGCCGAGGGCGAGGAATGGGCCGCGCTCACGCTGTGCGAGCTGCTGCGCGCTCAAGCGGCCGCGGGGGCCGCCGGAGGCTCGCGGGCTGCCGCGCTTCTCGGCGAGGCCCGCGCCCACGCCGATCGCGCGGTCGATCTGAGCCGGCGCGACGGGCGTCGCAAGCGCGAGGCCCTTGCCCTCGCCCGCCGCGCACGTGTGCGCTTCGCGCTCGCCGAGCGCTCCGGCGCAACTGCCGATGCGCACGCGGCTCTCGAGATCGCCGGCGCGATCGGCAGCCCGGAGACGCTCTGGGAATGCGAAACGGCGGCCGGCGACGTGCTGCCCGAGGAGGCGCTCGCCCACTATCTGGCCGCGATCGACGCGGTCGAGGAGATCCGCCGCACCCTGCGCATCGAGGAGTTCAAGGCGTCCTTCCTCGCGGGCCGCATCGAGATCTACTTCAAGGCGGCGCGTCTGTTCGTCGAACAGGGCCGCCACGCGGAGGCTCTCGCGGTCTGCGAGCGCTCGCGCGCCCGGGCCCTGCGCGATCTGCTCGCCACAAGCCCCGTACCCCTCGAGCCGCGCGCCGCTCCCCCGCTCATCGCGCAGGCACTCCGACTGGAAGAGGAGGTCCGCACGCTGAGCGCGACGCGCGCAGCCCTGCTCGCCTCGGCGCAGCCCGATCGCCGGCGCGTCCGCGAGCTGGATCGCGAGATCCGCGCTGCAAAACGCGCCTGGGAGGGCGCGCGCGCGGAGATCCTGCTCAGCGACCCCGGCTACGGGGCGCTGGCGGGCGGAACGCCGGAGGCCCGGCCGGAGCGCATCCTCTCCTCGCTCCGAACGGGAGAGGCGCTGGTCGAGTATCTCGTCGGTTCCGAGTCCACGCTCTGCTTCGTGGCGCGCGGGCGCCTCATCGAGGCCGTGCAGATCCCGATCGGCGGCGCGCGCCTCGCCGAAGAGGTCGGGCGCCTGCTCGGGCCGCTCCAGGCCCCGCGCAGCCTCGCGCTTCTCGACTACGACCTGGACCTCGCCGCACGGCTGCGTGAGCGCATCTTCGATCCGCTCGTTCCCTTGCTCGAAGGCACGGCACGGTTGATCGTCATTCCCGACGGCGCGCTGCACACGCTGCCCTTCGAAGCCTTGCCATTGAAGGACGGAACCTTCCTCGCCGATCACTTCACGATCGAATACCGCCCCGCGGCCGCGTTGCTGGAGGGCGGGCGTGGGCGGACCGAGCCCGCCGATCGCGGAGGATCCGGACAGGCCGGGGTTGCGCAGGGGCGTTTCGCGGGCCGCGACGGCGAACGCGTGCCGCTCTTCGCCATCGGCCAGCCCGAGGGAGAGGAGCCGCGCCTCGCGCACGCGGCCGGCGAGTTGCTCGCCGTGAGCGCGGTCTATCCCGGCGCGGAGTGCGCGATGGGCGCCGCGGCGACCGAGGAAGGCTTCAGGACTCACGCGGATCGTTGCCGCCGGCTGCACATCTGCACGCACGGCGTCATCGACGAGGAAACTCCGCTCTACTCGGGCTTCCGCCTGGCGCCCGATCCCGCCGGCCGCGACGACGGCTTCCTGCAGGCCTACGAGATCCTCCCGCTGTCGCTGCCCTGCGAGCTGGTGGTGTTGAGCGCCTGCCGCTCCGGCCGCGGGCGCGTGTACGCTGGCGAGGGGCCGCTCGGGCTGACGCGCGCCTTCTTCCACGCCGGGGTGCAACAGGCGGTCGTCAGCCTCTGGAGCGTGGACGATCGCTCGACCGCGCTGCTGATGGAACGCTTCCATCGCGGCCTGGCCGCGGGCGCGGACGCGGCCGAGGCGCTGCGGGAGGCGAAACGCGCCCTGCGCGACCAGACGCGGCCGGTGCAGGCGGAAGCGCCGGGGGTGAGCTACGACCATCCGTACTTCTGGGCGCCGTTCGTCCTGATCCGGGCGCGGGCGGGGTGAGAGGCGCCGGGGATGGGATGGGGTGCGCGTGATGTTAGCCCCGCGCGACATGCGCGGCCCGCCGTCGGCGCAGGCGCTGCCCGCGCGGGGCGCTCAAGGCGCGCGCGCCACCCGTAACTTCCTCGTGGCGCGCGCCGTTCACGCGCACCCCATCCCATCCCCGGCGCCCTGCGGCGATCGGGGAACCTGGACGGTAGCTCAGCGGACCTCGATGAGCGCCAGCAGATCTCGCGAGGGTGCCGCGAACTCGCCGCCTTCGGCCGCGATCTCGGTTGCGTGGCGGCGCGCGTCCTCCACGCGCCCCGATTCGAGCAGCGCCTGCGCCAGGTACCAGCGATAAGCGGCCACGACGGGGCGCTGGCGATGAGCTTCGGACAGGGGCATGACCGCAGCCTCGGGGTCGTCCGAGAGCAGCAGGGAGACCCCGAGATAGAAAAGCGCCTCGGGGTCGGCGGTCACTGCGTCGCAATAGCGGGCGAGACGCGCGGCCGCCTCCTCGTAGCGCCCCGCCTGGTAATCGTCCATGCCCTGGCGGAACTCCGGGTCCTCATCGTCCGCGCGCAGCTCGGGCGCGATGTAGGGATAGGGGGAGACGCTCCAGAGATCTCCCGGGGCGACGCCCCGATCGAATCCGCGACCGAAGAGCAGAACCGCGGCGACGATTGCCGCGGCGGCGAGCGATGCCGCGACCCAGCGGCCGGGCGGCGACATTCGCAAGATCCGCTTCGGGCGCGGGCCGATCGGGGGCGCGAGCCGGCCGGCGGCGCACACGCCCTCGCGGGCCTCCGCAGCGATTTCCACGGCGAAGATCTCCTCTCCGCCGGCTTTCAGCGCGCGGGCGATCGCCTCCCGCGTGCGCAGATCCGCGAAGCATTCATCGCAGGCGAAGTAGTGCTCCTCGTAGGCCTCGGCCTCCGCTGCCGAAAGCCGCCCGGCGAGGTACTCGTCGGCGATGTGCCGCTCGCGGATCCTTCCGCAATCCATCATTGGTCTCCGTTGCCAGCAGGCGCGATGACAGGCGGCGCTGCCTGCGCTCACCGCATCGCTCCTCGGAGGCGTTCAAGCCTATCGCCACGCATCCCCGCAACCGCCGATCCCGACCACCTCCCACCCCGGCAGGCGGCGGCTCGTGGAGCGCTTCCCCTCTTTGGTTGCGCTCGCCTCGCCCTTACCGATACTCGCGCAACGACTCTCCGCACTTCGCGCGCAAGACCTTGAGCCCATAGTCCTTCCACTCGCTGACCCGCCGCCCCGACACGCCGAGGCGCTCGGCCACCTGGGCGATCGTGAGGCCGCGGTAGTAGTACAGGTAGAGCACCTGCCGATACTTCGGCTTCAGCCGGCCGACCGCGTCCCGAAGGGCGCGGGCCGCCTGCTGCCGGGAGATCTCGTCCATGGGGGAGACGGTCGGCGCGGGGATATCCTCGCTCAGCTCGACCGTCTCGGGCCGGCGCCTGCGGATATGCTCGGCGATCTTGTTCCTGGCGATGGCGTGCACGAAGGTCGGGAGCGCGCACTCACCGCGGAAGCGCCCGTCGCGCAGCGCGGTCAGCGCGGCCTGCAGAATCTCGCTCGCGAGGTCGTCGCGATCCGGCCGGCCGCGGAGCGTGGCGTAGACCTTCGCGCGGATGCGCGGGGCGAAATGCAGGCAGAAGCGCTCCTCGGCGGCCGTGTCTCCGGCCGCGATCCCCGCGAGGATCTGCGCATCCGACCAGGCCGCCGCGTCGCTGCGCTCCACCCGCTTCTCCCGCATGGCCGTTCTCGCCGCCCAGACGGTTCATCCCACCGCCGTCCGGTGGCAGAATCAACTGTCGCGGACTACGATAGCACCGATCGTCGGACCGGAATAGGGCCGGGGCGGGCCCGGCTGGGGCGCGGCGCCCGGCTTCAATATCCCCCGGGCTCCCGCAACCAATCCGATGAGTGTGTCTCAGGCGGCAAGGGCGGCTCCGGAATCCCGCCACCGCCCTCGACCCAGTACCCGTCGAAGCAGAAAGAGCGCCGGTTTGACCGGCGCACCGGAGGTTCCCATGCATCGCCCATCGATCCTCCACCTCGGTCTCGCCGCCCTCATGTCGTTCGCCGCCGCGGTCTGCGCCGCCCGCGCGGACACGATCGTCCTCGACAGCGATGATTGCTCCGACTGGGTGCGCGTCTTCTCGAGCGCCACCTGGAAGCAGAAGGACGCCTGCCTCCATCCCGCCGCGTTGCTCAAATTCGACATCCCCGCCTTCCACGATCCGAGCCAGATCGTCGACGCGCGCCTGCACCTCTTCGTCGAGGCGGCGCGGGGCGAGTGCGCCTTTGAGATCTGGCATGTCCTGGACGACGGCTGGAGCTATGCGGGAAACGAGCCGCTGGAGCTGTGGAACTGGCCGGTGAGCGATCTGGTGAGCGCGCATGTGTTCGCCGACACGGCCTCCTTCTCGGTCGACGTGACCGAGCATCTGCGCGAGGAGGCGCTCCTCGGCAGCACGCAGTTCTCGGTCAAGTTCGTGGGACTCGACTACCCCGCGATCCGCATCGCCTCGCCGCGCGCGCCGCTCGAGCGGATGCGCCCGCGGATCGTCCTCGAGTACGTCGCCGACCCCGCCCCGCCGCCGCAGCCCGATCTCGCCGTCTCCGGTGCCGACATCCATCTCACTCCCATGCGCGCGACCCCCGGACAGGCCGTCACTCTGCAGGCCCGTATCCGCAACATCGGCGCCGGCGAGGCCCTGAACGTCCCGGTCGCCCTCTACGAAGGCGACCCCGCCTCGGGGAATCCGCCCATCGGAGTCTGGATCATCGCCTACCTGCCTCCCCAGGCTGCAGAGGAGGTCGCCGTGCCGTGGACGGCGAGCCGAGGCATGCGGGAGATCTGGGTCGTGGCGGACTTCGAAGAGGTGGTCTTCGAGAGCGATGAAGCGAACAACGCCGCCGTGCGCACCTTCTCGATCGTGGACACCGGCGAGTACGAGCAGCTCCGGGAAAGCTTCGAATGGCCCGGGGGCTTCACCTGGCACGCGGACTTCGATGTTCCCAAGCAGTTCGAATACCCGGGGCCGAAGAGCTTCTATGTGAATCACTCCTGCGGCGAGGCCTATCACGGCGAGGGCGCGATGGAGCTCTACCTCGACGGGACCGCCGACGACGGCACGATCTGGGTCGAGACCGCCGTGGCGGTCGAGCGCTACCGCCATGTCGAGGTCACGGTCGACTTCGAGCTCTTCCGCTACTACCCGGACATCGCCTTCATCCCCGTGGCGGCGGTCACGCTTTTCGACCCCGAAACCGAGGCGGACTTCCGCTATCTCGACGGCGAGGCGGCCGCGGGCTGGTCGCTCCACAGCCATCAGGCCGTGCTCTACACGGGCCCCTATGACGTGGTCCATATCGCTGTCGGCCTGACCTGCACCTGGGAGACGCCCGGCACCTTCTTTCTCGACCTGGTCCGCGCGCAGGTGCGCGAGATCCCAGCCGCGGTGGAGGGAGCCGGCGGGACGGCGTCGCGCACCGCGCTCTTTCAGAGCCGGCCCAATCCGCTGGCCGGGCCGCTGGCGTCGATCGCCTACGAGCTGACGCAGCCCGGACCCGTGTCGCTGCGCATCTTCGACGCGGCGGGCCGGCGCGTCGTCACGCTGCGCGACGGCGAGGATGCCGCGGGCGCGCACCGGGTGCGCTGGGACGGCACCGACGACGCGGGACGCGCGGTGCCCACGGGCGTCTACTTCTACACCCTGCGCACGCGCGAGGGCGAGGAGAGCCGCAAGCTGCTGCTGGCGCGATGACGGGAGGCGATTTCCCGGCGACCAGAGAGGATCGCCTCTTTCCTTCATCGCCTTCCCATGGAGAGAAGAGGGGATGGCGCGCTTCCGCTTATGTACAGCCGCCGCGGCGCGAGTGGTATGATTCCCCCGGGCTGCTCGTCCGACCGGCCCGGCACGGTGAACGGGGGAAACGCCGGCACGCATGCCGCCGAAGACGTACAGAAAGGTCCGCTCCTGCGCCGCCTGCGGGCGCAAGGGCAGTGGGCGCTTCTGCGAACTCGCGGAGGAGAGGAAGTCGCTGTTCCGCTCCCCCAGGACGATCGTCCGCTACGCGCCCGGGCAGGCGATCTTCCAGCAGGGTCAGCCACCCTTCGCGATCTACTGCCTCGTCTCCGGCGCCGCCAAGGTCTACAAGTCCGCTGAAGGTGGCCGAAGGGTCCTGATCCGCGTGCTTGGCCCAGGCGAGATGCTCGGCTACCGGGCCGTCCTGGCCGACGAGCCGTACGCGGCGACCGCCGAGGCGATCAAGCCGACGACGGCGTGCGTCATCACCCGGGAGAATCTGTTCGAGCTGCTACGTTGCTCCCCCGACCTCGGCCGGCGCCTGCTGGCCAAGGTCGCCCGCGAGTTGCGAATCTCGGAGGAGCAGCTCTTGACCTTCGCGACCGACCCGGCCCGCCGGCGACTGGCCCGGCTGCTGCTGCTCTTGTTGAAGTCGGCTGACGTTCCCCTGCGCACCGGCAGTCTCGTTCCGCGGGACTACCTTCGCACGGAGATGGCCCAGATGATCGGAACGGCACCCGAGACGCTCTCGCGCGCCCTGCGACTCCTGGCGCGCCAGGGCATCCTCCGCGTCACCCGCGCGGAGATCCGGGTGGCCGACCCGGGCCGCCTGAAGGCCGCCGCCGGCCCCGCCCTCTAGACTTGATCCAGATCAACTCCGATCATGACCCCGGTCATTCTGGTTCGCCGCCTGTGCCATTAGGATGGTAGCGGTTCACCGGCCCGCACGGGGTGATTGCGAACCGCACCACGGAGGTACGCCATGGCTGACCGCAGGCCGATCGTCATTCCCTTTGTGATCGCCGTCGCGCTGGCGGGTTTCACGCTGATCCCCGGACCCGCCGCCGCGAGAAACCCGATCCGGCAGTCCTTCTTCGCCGCCTATCCCGGCGCCGTCGACAGCCGGCTCGACGATCTCCCGAGCATTCAGGGCCACTGCGGGGTCTGCCACTTCCAGTTCACCGGGGCGGGGCCGCGCAATCCCTACGGCGCGGCGCTCGAGAGTGCCCTGCCGGGTTTTCCGAACACCGACGCCAGCCGCCAGCAAGCGATGCACAGCATCGAGAACGCCGATGCGGACGCGGATGGGTATTCGCAGCTCGTGGAAATCACGGATCTCGTCACCTACCCGAACACGCCGACCTTCCCCGGCCTCACTCCGGCGAACGTCGGCCAGGCCTCCGGGGTCGCCCCCAGCGACATCCTGCCCTACCTGGTGCCGTCCGGGCCCGACACGCAGCCGCCCGCGGTGACGGTGGTTTCGCCGAACGGGGGCCAGACCTGGGTGGGGGGCGCGCCCTACACCGTGACCTGGAGCGCCATCGACAACAGCAGCGTTGCGGCCGTCGAGATCTTCTACCGGGACCAGGCGACGGAACCCTGGACGATGATCGCGCAGAATCTCGCGAATTCCGGATCCCACACCTGGTTCGTGCAGAACACTCCGACGGCGGCCGCCCGCGTCCGTGTGGTCGCCTACGACACCGCCGGCAATCCCGGCGAGGACGCGAGCGATGCCGACTTCACGATCCAGGCCGAGCCGGGGGCGATCGCGCCGACGACGCTGCGGGACTTCCATCAACCCGGCACGCAGCCCTTCGGCGCAGACGCCTTCCAGGGACACACCGCATGCACTGATTGTCACGGCGGGTACGATGCCGCCGTGGAGCCCGGCTTCAACTGGAAGGGCAGCATGATGGCCCAGGCGATGCGTGATCCGCTCTTCAAGGCCGCGCTGACGGTCGCGGAGCAGGATGCCTCCTCCTCAGGCGATCTGTGCCTGCGCTGCCATACGCCCTTCGGTTGGCTCTCCGGGCGCAGCACCCCCACCGGCGGCGGACAGCTCACCGACGCCGATCGCGACGGGGTCTCCTGCGACTTCTGCCATCGCATGGTCGACCCGCTCTACCAGGCCGGCGTCAGTCCGGCCGCGGACGAGGCGATCCTGGCGGGGCTCCTGGATGTCCCCGGCAGCCACGCCAACGGGCAATACGTGGTCGATCCGGACTTGCGGCGGCGCGGCCCCTTCAGCGATCCCGCCTCGCCGCATCCCTTCCTCCACTCGCCCTTCCATCGCTCGAGCGCCTTCTGCGGAACGTGCCACGACGTCTCCAATCCCGCCCTCGGCCGAACTGGACCGTTCGACTACGCGCTCGGGCCGCTCGATCAAGCACCGGACAGCGTGAACTCCCAGGTGCTCTTCCCGGTAGAACGGACCTACAGCGAATGGGCCCACAGCTCTTTTCCCGCGGGCGTCTATGCGCCCGCATTCGCCGGGAACCTTCCCGACGGCATCGTGGCGAGCTGCCAGGACTGCCACCTGCGCGACGTGGAGGGCCGGGGATGCAACGATCCCATCGCGCCGGTGCGGGCGGACCTGCCCCTGCACGACATGATGGGCGGAAACAGCTGGATGCCCACGATCCTCGATCAGATCTTCCCCGCCGAGGTCGATCCCGCGGCCCTCGCCGCAGGATCGGCGCGGGCCGTCTCCCTGCTCCAGAAGGCCGCCCTGCTCGAGGTTGCCGTGACGGCGGAAGCGGACAGCTATCGCGCCCAGGTGACCATCACGAACCGCACGGGACACAAGCTGCCGACAGGATACCCCGAGGGGCGGCGCATGTGGCTTAACCTGGTCGCCTACGACGCCTCCGAACAGGCGATCTTCGCGTCGGGAAGCTACGATCTCGCCACCGGAACCCTGCTGCACGATGAGGACCTCGCCATCTACGAGGCCGAACTCGGGATCTCCCCCGCGCTGGCCCAGGCGATCGGACAATCCGCCGGGACATCGTTCCATTTCGTCCTGAATGACTCGGTCTACAAGGACACGCGCATCCCGCCGCTGGGCTTCACGAATGCCGCCTACGCGACCTTCGGCGGCGTTCCCGTAGACCCGGCGCATCCCGGAGAGCGCTACGGAGACGGCCAGAACTGGGACGAGCCAACCTACGCGCTTCCGCCCGAGACCTGGAAGGTGGTCGCGACGCTCTACTACCAGACGACGTCCAAGGAGTATGTCACGTTCCTGCGGGACGAGAACCAGACCGACGACACGGGACAAGACTTCCACGACCTCTGGACAGCGAACGGCCGCGCCGCTCCCGTCGTCATGATCTCGGACACAACCCTGGCACCCTCAGCGGTCGCGGAGAGCGGCTTTCCTCCCACGCCGCTGCTTAGCATCGGGGCAAGCCCGTTCCGGCAGGAGCTTTCCCTGCGGCTCCATCTCACGAGTCCCTGCCGCGTGGAAGTGGAGATCTACGACCTTCAAGGCCGCCGGGTGCACGCCGCGAGCCATGGCCCGCTCTCGGGCGATCAGGAACTGACCTGGGACGGGCGTGACGACCGCGGCCAGGAGGCGGACACAGGGATCTATTGGGTTCGGGTCCGCGCGGGCGACGAGGCGCACATACGCCGCGTCGTGCGCATCAAGTAGGAAGACCGCCGCACTCGAAGCACAGGGAGCTGCGCGCCGAGGCCGGCGGGCCGGTGCCGGGGAGTGCGCGCGCACACGGCCGTGCCCGACACGGTGAGCCGGGCCGCCCCTTCACCCTGTCTTCGGCCTGGTACTCAGCCGGAAGCGCACCGATCGACCGCTTAGCGCGCGGTCCACTGGAATGCGTGCGGCCACTGTCCGGTATTCGCCGCCACCTGCGTGTGACACACTTGGCAGGCCGACACGCGACCGTTCGCACCCCCATGCGTCTCGGCAAACTCGTCCGCTCCCTCGCCGCGTGAGCTTTCGTGGCAGGTCGCGCAGCTGCCGATCGTCACGGACGCCTGCTGGAGCTGCAACGGCTGATCGCGGTCGGAAGCCTCACGACTGGGATGCATGGCGTGCGGGCTGTGGTGGCAGGCCGCGCAGTAGACACCGCCGTGGCCGGCCGCGTTGCGGTAGAGGGTCGCCCCCGTATCCACACCGGCCACTCCGGCGTGACAGGTCGAGCACATCGGTTCATTCGCCCAGGGAATGCGCGCTCCGCTTTCGATGCTCCCGGCAACCTGGTCGATCGACCCGTGACAGGCGGTGCAGTGGCCGTCTTCGGCATCGTGGGCCAGGCTCCGGTTGCAGCGGGTCACGGAACCCGGATGGCAGTCGTAGCAGGTGGCGCCGCGCGAAGCATGGGCTCCGTGAATCGCCTCGGAGAGATAGTGCTCTGAGGAGCCGGGGCCCGATGTGCCGAGGGCCGGACTGCCGTGGCAGCCGGCGCAAAGAACGGGCGTGCGCTCGACGAGCGCGGGTGAATACTCGCCTTCGCTCTCTTCATCGTGGATGAGGAGCACATTGCGGAAGACATCGGGCCCGCCGCCGCCGATGTCCTCGGTAGCCTCGCCCCCCTGCCCATGGCAGCGCGAGCAATGGATCTCGTCCGAAGTCGGAACGGTGGCGCGCGCCTGGGCCACGACCGTTTCCCCGCTGCGGATCTTGATCTCCACCACCTGATAGGGGTTCCACACCCCGTCGTCGTCGACCGGAGTCACCGGAATGCCGTCGACCTGGAAGTGATCGCCCTGGGCGACCATGGTTCCCGAGAGGCCGTTGTGGAGCAGGGGCTCCACGAGATTGAGTCCGGTGTCGTGCTCGAGGGAAACACCGAAGGTCTCTTCGACATGGTCCCAAAAGCCCGCGAAGACGGCGCCGAGATCGTCGGTCTTGTCGTAGGAACTGGTGTTGTCGACGAGGCGGTACTCGGCGGTCAGGCCCTCGGTTACCACGGTCGGAGGGTTCCCGCGACGGATCACCTGGGCCCAAACGGTATTGTACGGCGGCAGCAGCACCGCCTGATCGTAGGTCGGATTCAAGCAGTGCATGCCGAGATCGTTCCATGCCAGGACCACATACTCGCTCTGGGTGGCCGGAATGCCGTGGGCATTATCCACGTCCGGCTCCGAAGAGTTGGAGCAGGTCGTCAGGCAGAACGCGATCATGGACGCGAGCCATAGGTGGGTCATCCATCGCGCGCGAAGCATGGGGAAATCCTTTCGAGCCGGCACGGTCGTTGCTGTCGGCGGAAGTGATCGAGGCCCGGACACCTCGATCACTGTCTTCCCAGACGAAGAGAGACTCCGGATCTTCTTACCACGAACCGAGGAGCGGGCTGATCGGGAAAACCCCTACCCAGGCCTGGGGCGGCGCCCTACGCCCCAGGCCGTATGTCGGGCACGAAGGGGTCCTTGCGCAGCGGACCTCACCGTACGACGATCACCCGCTGCGTTGTCCGCTCGCCGCCCACCCGCAACTCCCCGAAGTACAGCCCTCCGGGCACGGACCGCCCGAGCAGGTCCCGCCCATCCCAGGCGACGCTGTGATACCCCGGCTCCGCCGGGCCGGCGCGCAGAACGCGCACGAGGCGCCCCGCGGCATCGAGCATACGCAGCGTGAGCTGCTCTCCGGCAAGTGCCGCGGGGATGTCGAACCGCATCAGGGTCGCGCGCACGAAAGGATTGGGTGCAGTGCCCAGCATGGTCCGCGCGCTCGCTTCCCAATCCGCTGCACGCGACTGGGGCGCGTCGCAGCCCACCGGCCAGGCCCCGCTCTGCCCGCAGCCGGGGTTGTTCTCCGCCGCGCACGGAGAGGCTCCGCCGAGGAGATACGGCCGCAGCGGATTGAACTCGCCGCAGAAGAGCGGATCGAGA
>JAZDGX010000206.1:0-23850 GCA_043806645.1 Candidatus Eiseniibacteriota bacterium
GGATATCTTCGGCACGACCGCTTCGATCGGCTTGCGCTTGGCGGCCATGATGCCCTTGAGCGAGGCGTAGCGCGGCTCGTTCAGCCCTTTCTCCGTCGTGAGAACCGCGGGCAGCGTGAGGGCGACCACCTCGGTCCCGCCCTCGATCTCGCGGTGCACCTTGGCGCGGCCGCCTTCGCCCCATTCGATCTTGTTCACCAAAGAGACATGCGGCCAATCGAGATGCTCAGCCAGGGCCACCCCGACGAGGTCGTTCTCGACGTCGATGCTGAGTTTCCCGCACAGGACCAGATCGGGCTGGAGGTCGCCGATGACATCCGCCAGGATGCGGGCGGTCGCCAGGCCGTCGCCGCCGAGATAGGCCGCGTCCTGGACGATCACCCCCCGGTCGGCGCCCATGGCCAGACACTTGCGAATCTCCGTCTGCGCCTTCTCCGAACCGACCGTGACGATGATCACCTCTCCGGCGCCGCGTGCATCCCGGATCCGCAGTGCCTCTTCCACGGCGTATTCGTCATAGGGGTTGATGACCATCTCAACGTCGGTGGAATCGATCGCGGTCCCCGATGGACCGATCACGATGCGCGCCTCGGAGCTGGGCACCTGTTTCATGCAAACGGCGATTTTCACTGCCCTTGCCTCCGCGTTGACCCATACCTCACCCGGGCGACCGTACGGCGGAAAACGGCCGCAATAAAAAGCAATGCTCCACAGGGGCCTTCCAGGCTCGCGCGGAGCACGCTCTCCGAAACGCCCGTCCGGCTATCTCCGGCGCGCATGGCCCCGATTCCGCCACGCGCCGGCCGCTCTGAAGCGAGGCCCGGACAAGACGGTAGGACGCTACCAGACCTGGAAGAAACCGGTCAACCGAAAGCTCGGCGGAGGGGGCCCTTCTCGGGGGGGCGAATCGGGAGGGCGGAACGGCTCAAGGCTCCTCCGGGGTGTCCCCGGAGACACCCTCCAGCAGGAGGATCACCTCCTCCGGGTGGATCCGCTCCCAGCTCTCCGGAACCTCGGGCGGAGGTGCAGGATCCCTGTCGCTGCGCTCCAGATCGCGGACTTCAAGCACTCCGCGGACATCGAGCTGCGGAACGAGGAATACGATGTTTCCCGTGTACTCGGACCCCAGGATGGGGGGCTCGTAGGCCACCCTGACGAGCGACGCCCCGCGGTCGTCGCTCAGACTCCATCGCGAGACGGCCAGACTGCGAGGGTCGACGGCGATTTCGGCCCTGCTCGCCTTTCCTCCGATAGACTCCAGAGTGCCTCGCAGGATGACATCCCCCTGGTGAGGCACGAATCCGATATCCTGCATTCCTGCCACAATCAATTGCGGAGTAAGCAGATACTCGAACAGGTCTCCCAGCATGTCGGCGGGGAGATCCGCCTCCGCCCGCGAGTCGGTCGCCTGCGCATACACCCGTTGCCTGGGCAGAAGCAGGCGCCAGGAAGAAGGTCCCACCCACATGCTAAGGACCGGGGGCAGCACACCGGGGCGCAGCATCACGTTCGCCCCACCGGGCCCATGGACGACAAAGCGCGCATTGAGGCCGGGCAGCCCTTGCTCGCCCGCGGTGAGGCGCAGGTACGCCCGGCCCTCGAGGGCCGGAGGGACGGGCCAGGTGCGCAGCGCTTCCAGCAACGCTTCCCGCCCCAGCGGGGGACGAGGGGCGATCCGGGGTGGGACGGCCGGACGGCAGGCAGAAAGCCCTACGAGCACCAGCATCGCGGCCGTCCATCCCGCCCGGCCGCGGATGTCCGTCAAGGAACCGGCCATCGCCCCCTCTTCCCGCACCGTGGCGCGCGTCGCCGCGCGTCGCCGCCCGGCGCCCGCGGTTTCCCGCGGAGGTGGATCGCGGCCCATCTCCGCGGCGGAAAACTTGGATCAGGGAAACCTTTCAGCCCGCCCGGCCGCCGTCTAGAATCACCCGCGACCGGCTGATCTCTCGCCGCACGAAGAACTGCCGCATCCCTGCGTGTCGCCGAAGCGAACGGCGCCGCTTTCCGGGGCCGGAGTCTGGAGCAGGAGCCGCGCCGGTAGCAAGGAGCAAACAGGTGCTGAATCTCGATCTCCCCGTGCGGGCCGCGGCCTTCACCATCCTTGATGTCGAGACCACCGGACTCGAGCCCGAAGCCCGGATCACCGAGGTGGCCGCCGTGCGGCTCGCCCGATTCGAGGAGGTCTCCCGTTTCGAGAGTCTCGTCAACCCTGACATTCATATTCCCCACCTGGCCACGACCGTCTCCGGCATCGACGATGCCCTCGTCTCGGGAGCGCCGCCCTTCTCCCAGGTCTGGCCGATTCTGGATGCCATGCTGATCGACAGCGTCGCCGTGGCACACAACGCCGCTTTCGATCTGCACTTTCTGAGCGCCGAGCGCAAGCGCGCGGGACTGGGCTCCTGGAAAGGCCCGGTGTTGGACACCCTGCGCCTCGCGCGCAATGTCTGCGTCCTGCCCTCCTACTCGCTGAGCGCCCTGCATGAGAGCCTGCACTTACAATTCGCTCCGGCCCACCGCGCCCTCGCCGATGTCCTGGCGACCGAGGCGTTGCTGCGCGAGCTGATCAGCCGGCTGAACGGTCGCGTCGCGACCCTGGGGGATCTGCTCGCCGCGCAGGAGCCGATCCCGGTGGCGTGGGAGGAGATCGCGGCGGCGGGCCTGGCCCCGGACATCGCGGAGGGGTTGACCGAGGCCAGTCGTGCGGGACACGCGGTCTTCATCGACTACGAAGGGCACACGGGACCGCGCACGTTTCGAATCATCCCACGCCGGCTCGAACGAAACGGATCGCTCTACTACCTCTGCGGCGTGGCGGAGGAAAGGCCCGGAGACCGGATGGTCTTTCGGGCCGACCGGATCAGGGGAGTCCATGCGGCGCAACGCGGCTAGGAAACCGGCGCTCCATCCACCGAGCATCCGCCCGGCACCGGCGGCGGCGATGTTGCTGTGCCTGTTTTTCCTGGCCTGCGTGGACGGCTCGCTGTCGCGCGCGCAGGCCCAGTCCCCGCTTGGCCGCATGTTTCATCAGGCGGCCACGGGGGAGCGCCTCGTGCGCCGCGGCGGGAGCGGCCTGTTGGCCGGCCTGGCCGACAGCGCGCACGTGAACGAAGATGCGACCATCTGGACCTTCTCCTTGAAGGAAGGACCCGGGATTCCCGGCAGCGCGGAGATCGCCGCGCGATTGAACCGCGCGCGGCGCTCCCCGATGGGAATGCTGCTGTTCCGGCACGTGCATGGCACGGCGGCCGCGATCTCCCCGCCGGCCTCCGCGCGCGCGCTCCCGGCCGGAATTCTCCCGCTCGGCCCCCGCCGCATCCGATTCTTGCTCGACCGGGCCGACCCCGACTTCCCCGCACGGCTTGCGGAGATCGAAGCATCGCTTTGCGCAGACACGCTGCAGAGCGCCGATGCGGGCTGCGGTCCTTTCCGCGTCAGCGTTTTGCTGGGGGCGCAGCGGCTCGAAATAGGCCGCCCGGACGCGAAGATCGGCGAGGTTCTCTCCTGGACGATGCCGCAAGAAACCGCGGCCGGCATCTCGCAAGGAGAAACAGAGCGGATGCCCCAGCGCCCGCTCTTCGCCGCGACGGGCAGGATGCGCATGCCCGACACCGATGCTCCGATTCGCCTGGGGTTCGTGCTGCCGCCCCTGCCCCAATACTGCTCGGCCCAGGCGCCCCCGCCCGCCGCGGGTTCGGAATTCGTGGCCCATGTCTTTCTCGTCGTCTCGGAAGGCGCTCGGGCGCACAGCCGACAGTTGCACGCCGATTTGGCCGCGGGAGATCTGCTCCCGGACGCGCGCGCCTGGGCGCGGTCCGAACACCTGCTGCCGGGCGTGCGCATCGAAGGCGATGTCGAGTCGGTCGCTACCGCGGTGCCTGCGGTGCAGGCTGGCACGCGCCAAACCCTCACGCTAAGCTACTCCGGCGATGCGGCGGCCTTGGGCTGCATCGCCGAACGGATTCGGGCGGTCCTGTGGCCGGCCGGATGGGACATTCGACTGGTGCGCGAGGAGGGCGTTGCGCCGCAGGCCGGCGTCGCGGACGCCCCCGCAGATGGAATGCTCGGCTTGCCGGCGCCCGGCGGGCCGGCCGACCTCTCCCTGCGGATGAGCCTGACCCGCAGACGCGCCGAGGCCTGGGATCACCTGCGCAATCTCCTCGACCTGGAAGAAGGGGATGCGCTGACAGAGCTCTCGGCGGAGACACTCGGGCCGGGGGGAACGGATCCGGATCCGGTCGCCGAGGAATGGAACACGGCGGCGGCGATCGAGGGCCGGCTCGTTCGGGAGGGCCGCCTGGTCCCCCTGCTCACGGCCCCCGTGCGCTGGTGGATCGAGGCGCCGTTCAGACCGGAGGAGTTGCTCGATGGCATCCTGCCCGTCTGGGAGGAACCCCCCCGTCCGCTGGTGGTGATCACCGGGGGAGACGGCGGCGCGGATCAGGGGGAATCGCTGCAATGAACAGCGTCCAGGGAGCCTCGAACGCCAAGGTCAGCTCTTTCCCGGTATGGGTGGAGATCGACGCGGCCGCCTACCGGCACAATCTCCGCGCACTCGCGCGGGTGCTGCGGCCGGGCACCCGGCGGATGGCGGTGGTCAAGGCGAACGCGTACGGGCATGGCGCGCGGCTGATCACCCCCCTCGCCCTCACCGAGGGTGTGGACTATCTCGGCGTGCACTCCCTCGGGGAGTTCGAAGAACTTGCCGGACTGGCGGGAGCAACGCCGGTGTGCCTTCTGGGCCCCACGCTCCCGCGCAATGCGGCCGCCACGGTCGCGAGCGGCGTCGAACCCACGGTTTCGGAATTGGAGATCGCGGAGGCCCTGGCAGCGCAGGCCCGCGCGCAGGCGCGTCCGATCCACGTGCACATCAAGGTGGAGACCGGAACCCACCGCCAGGGCATCCTGTTCGATGAGATCCCCGCCTGGGCCGAATTCCTCCACCGTCATCCCGAGCTGCACCTGCGCGGACTGCACACCCATTACGCGAACATCGAGGACACGACCGACCACACGATCGCGCGGCGCCAGCTGGCACGGCTCGAGGAAGCCCGCCAGTGCTTCGTCGATCTCGGCCACCCGCCGGAGATGGTGCATTCCGCCTGCAGCGCGGCCGCGATCGTCATGGAGGCCACACACGGAGATCTGGCGCGGCTCGGCATCGCCTCCTACGGATTATGGCCCTCGCGCGAAACCTACCTCTCGACTCTGCTCTCCCTGCGGATGGGCCCCGAGCTGATGCCGGTGCTCTCCTGGAAGACCCGCATTTCCCAGATCAAGCAGGTGCCGGTGGGCGAGTTCATCGGGTACGGTTGCTCGGTTCGTACGACGCATCGGATGCGGCTGGCCGTGCTGCCGGTCGGGTACTACGACGGCTACCCGCGCGGCCTGTCGGGCCACGGCTACGTTCTCGTCCATGGAAAGCGGGCGCCGATCGCCGGCCGCGTTTGCATGAACATGACCATGGTCGACATCACCGACCTGCCGGAGGCGCGCATCGAGGACGAGGTGATCCTGATCGGCCGCAGCGGCGGCGATGCGGTCAGTGCGGATACCCTGGCCGCATTGTGCGGCACGATCAACTACGAGGTCGTGGCGCGCATCGGAGGCCACGTGCCCCGCGTCTGCCGCGGAGTCCCGGAATGATCGGACGGCCCACGGAGTTGCGCGGCCCATCCGGGACGCGGGGAGCAAGGCGACCCTTCGTCTTTCCGGCGATCGGGGTGGCGGCGGCGGTCGCGCTGTTGGCCGCTGCGGGTGGGCTGGTCAGCCTCGAACTCTCGCGACGGGCGGCGGCGGCGGCCGAGCGGCAACAGATCGAGCGCTGGTGGAATCGCCTGGAGGCCGATCTGACCGCCGACTCGCCCTGCGCGGTGCTGCCGATCCCCGCCGGCAAGGAACCGGAATCGGGCGCCTGGCAGGCCTGGGTCGAGTCGGTCTCCCGGCGGCTGGGCCGACCGCTCTGCCGCATTCAGGATGCCGAGGGTAAGGTGCGCGCTTCTTCCCACTGGCCGGCGAGCGTGGGAATGCAGCTCGCGCAGCCGGAGGCGGGGTCGGTGGCCCTCCTGGAGGAGCCACTCGTCAACAGCGCCCGTCCCGCCGCCGCCGGTGCCTGCTCCCTCGCCGGAACGCCGGGGTGGCGGATGGTCAGCGGTGTATTCCTGGACAACGCGCTCTCCTGCCCCTGGTCGCTGATCCGGGAGGGCGGAGAGGACGCCCGGGTGTTCACCCTCGAGGGTCCCGCCGGCAGGCCTTGGTCGTTCTCCGCGCATACGACGGGAGGGAGCGCCGACGCGCGGGGGGCGCTCCCGGTGGCCCTGGGCGCGATTCTGGCGGGCGCTTGCACGCTGGCCGGGCTTCGCGCGAGCGGATCGGCATTGGGAAGGATGCGCCGCACCGCCTCGCGGCTTCATCCCGACCTTGTATCCGTCGCCGGCTCATCCGCGTTCGCCGGCGACGAGATGGAGCTGCTCCTGTCGCAGCTGGCCGGGGAGCGCACTCGCCTGGCCGCACAGCTGCGAGCCGCGCGGCGGCTGGCCGGCTGGCGCAGCGCCGGACGGACCCTGGCCCACGAGGTCCGCAATGCCCTCACTCCGATCCGGATCAGTCTTGAGATGTCCCATCTCGCCGAAGGACTCGCCCCCGATCCGGATCTGATCCGGGAAGCCCTTCGCGCGCTGGATGCGGCCGAGATGCTCCTGGCGGAGTTCTCTGATTTCGCGCGCCTTCCGGAAGGCGCGCGAACGAGCATCGACCTGCGCGGCTGGTTGCCCGGGGTGGTCCGGCGCTGGCTGCCCGGCCGGCAGGTCGCCCTCACCCTGCCCGAGGGACCGCTCTTCGTGGAAGCCGATGGCGCCCGGCTGGAGCGCGCGGCCGGCAATCTGCTGCGCAACGCATCCGAGGCGGCCGGCGAGGGGGAGATCCGCGTCGCGCTCATCTCCGAGTCGGCTCGCACGGATTCAAGCCCCGCTCTTGAGGGCTTGCCGCGCGGCGGGCGGCCGGATGAGAATGCCACCCCTGATGCGGAGTGCATACACTTCGCCCGCATTCGGGTGTGGAACGCGGGGTCCCACCTCCCCCCCGATCTCGGCAGCCGGATCCTCGCCGGGGGGATGAGCACAAAGCCGGGCGGCAGCGGGCTGGGCCTGGACATCGCCCGCAGCATCGCCCTGCAGATGGGCGGCTCGCTGGAGTTCCACAATGCGGAGGGCGGGGTTGCCTTCGATCTGCGGTTGGTCTGCATCGCCCCGCTTCAAGAGCAGCGGCAGCCGGAAGGGGTCGGCCAGATGGGACGCGCCAGATGAACTCGACGGATACGCCCCTCGCCCTCATCGTCGACGACAATGCGGGGGACCGCCTGGCCTTCCAAACGCTGCTCAAGGCGAACGGCTACCAAGTGACGACCGCCCGAAGCCTGCACGAGGCGCTGGCGCGGGTCGCATCCGATCCCTTTCCGGATGTGGCCCTGCTCGATGTTTTCCTGCCCGACGGCACGGGCCTCGATCTCCTGAGCTCGCTGCGCAACCTCCGCCCGGACCTGCCGGTCGTGATGATCTCGGGGCAGGCGGACATCCCCCTCGCCGTCGAGGCGACCCGCCGCGGGGCCTTCGATTTCCTGGAAAAACCCCCCCGCTCGGAGCGCATCCTGCTCGCCTTGCGCAACGCTCTCGAGCGCCGGCGCCTCGAGCTGGATCGACTGCGTCTGGAAGCGGAGAACCGGGAGTTGCGCGACTCCTGCGAGCGTCCCCACCGGTTGATTGCGGAAAGCCCGCCCATGGTGGACCTCCTCACCCAGGTTGCGCTCGTCGCCCCGCGTCGCGCCCCCGCCTTCATTCAGGGAGAGAGCGGCGCCGGCAAGGAGGAGATCGCTCGCCTGCTCCACCAGCACGGTCCCGCGCCGGCGGGGCCCTGGGTCGCCTTGAGCGTTCTCGAAGTGCCCTCCGAGCTGGTCGAATCGGCGCTGTTCGGCCACGAAAAGGGAGCCTTCACGGGGGCGGTCTCCCGCCATCGGGGAGTCTTCGAACAGGCCGACGGTGGAACGCTTTTCCTCGACGAGATCGGAGAGGCGCCGACGCAGATTCAGAAGCGCCTGCTGCGCGTGCTCGAGTCGGGCGCGCTGCGCCGGGTCGGCGGCGAAGTCGAGATCCCCATCCAGGTGCGCATCGTCACGGCAAGCCACCGCGATCTCTCCGCGGAAGTGGGCGCCGGACGCTTCCGGCTCGACCTTTATCACCGGCTGGCCGTGGTGACTCTACATGTGCCCCCGCTGCGGGAGCGCCCGGAAGACGTCTCTCCGTTGACGGAGCACTTCATCGAGCAGTTCTGCAAACACGAACGCATGCCGCTGCGCTCGATCGCTCCCGCGGCCGTCGCGCTCTTGCGCGAGCAGGACTGGCCCGGAAACGTGCGCGAACTGCGCAATGTCGTCGAGCGCGCGCTTATCCTCACCCGCTCCGATCCCATTGCGGCGGACGATGTGGCCGCCGTCCTGGGCACCCCCTCGCGCAGGGAGCCGGCGCCCGGCGCGGCGCGCGCATCGGAGACGGCCTACGCCCTCGAGATCGCCGGCCGGGCGACCATGGACGAGGCGCGCCGCGCGCTCGAGGCGCGACACCTGGAGGAAGCGCTGCGCGCGACGAACTGGAATGTCACGCGCGCCGCCGAACGCCTGGGTCTCGATCGCACGTATTGCCATCGACTCATCCACGACCACGGACTCAAGCGGCCCACCGCAAGTTGAACGTCCCCGCCCGAAACACTCGTCGTCCTCCAGCGACACTGTGGCCGCTGATCCACTCGCCGGGCGTATGCTTCCCGGATTCCCGCTCCCGTCCGTGCACGCGGCGCGATCGTGCAAGTCGTGTTCCCCGGGCCGATTGAGGTCTGGTCCTGCCGCTCGGGATCACACGTTCCGCAGTTGAACATTCATCCTGGATCGCGATTTGCACATGGCAAGGCGTGAAAGGCGGCGTACAGATCGCGACCAAGCGAAGCGCGGCGCAAAAGGGGACGGAAGATGAAGCGCAGATCCACGAACCGGAGAAGCACCTGGGTCGCCCTCCTGTTCGTGCTGGGGGCGTTCAGCGCGACCTATCTGGGGTTCGTCAGCCAATGGGGGTACGCTCCCGAGCGCACTCCGGCCGGGGCGGGCGAAACCGGCGCGGCCAGCGCGGCAATCCTGGCGCGCCCGGACCATGCGCCCCCAAGCGCGGAGGTTTCGTTCATCCAACCGGCGCTCGTGGAATACACGATGGAATTCGCGCCGCGGAGTGACGCAGCGGGGGGCGGCGGAAGCGCGCTCGGCGGCGCCCCGCTGACGGAACATCCGGTCGGATCGGAAGCGGCCGATAGCGCAGACGCGATTACGCAAGCCCGCGAGATGCTCGAGCATGGGGATGCGCTGGGTGCGCTCGACCGGCTGCGTGCGATTCCTTTCGAACAATTGAATCCGGCCGGCCTGGCGGTGACGGGCTGCGCCCATCTGGAGCTCGGCGATCACGAAACGGCGCGCCTGCATCTTGAGCGCGCGGCCGTGGCGGATCCGGATTGCGCGATGGTCTGGAGCGCGCTGGCGCGCGCTCACCGCCGGGCGGGCGATGCCCGCCTCGCCTACCGCGCGGCTCATCGCGCGCTGCGCGTCGGTCTCGAAGCCCCCCGCGCGTGGACCGAACTCGGACTGGCGCTTCTCGATCTGCAGCGGGCCGACGAGGCGCTCGACGCACTGGAAGAGGCTGTGGTGCTCGATGGCTGCGATCACGAGGCGTGGAATGCGATCGGGTTGATCCATCTACAGCGCGAGGATTTCACACCCGCGCGCGACGCGCTCGAGCGGGCCGCGGCCGCGGCCGGCTCGCCCGCCCACGTGCACAACAATCTGGCCGTGGTCTATGAACGACTCGGATACATGGAGTGGGCCGATCGCGAATACGGTCGCTGCCTGGAACAGGATCCGACCCATCCCACCGCCGCCCTATCGCGCAGGCGGATCGCGCCCTTCCTGGCCGTCCGCTCGACCGATCGGTGACGGGAAATCGCGTCGACGAGTCCGCATGCAGCAGTAGGTCAAGGGGGAGCCGTGAAGAACATCGGAAGAACCGTCGGGGTCGTGTCGCTCGCCCTCGGCTGCACTGGGGCTCCCCCTTGCCTCGCCCTCCGCGTAGTTGGACCCGCAAGGGGGCAGTCGCAAACCTGGTGAACCGCGCCGCACACCAGGGGAGCGACTGCCCCGGGTCCTCAAGAGACCGTCGCGCCCGGGGCCACTTCATCCATGGCGGTCAGCAGGACGACCCGTCCATCGTGGGAGCACGCGAGCAGCATGCCGCGTGATTCGATGCCGCGCAGGCGCGCCGGCTTCAGATTAGCGACCACGACGATCGACTTGCCCGCCAACTCCTCCGGCACATAGTGCTGCGCGATACCCGCCACGATCTGCCGCTCACCGGCCTCCCCCAGATCGATGCGCAGCACCAGGAGCTTGTCCGCATTGGGATGCCGCTCGGCCGAAATCACCCGCGCCATGCGCAGGTCCAGGGCTGCAAAGTTCTCATAGGGAATCTCCGGCTTGCCCGCCGTCTTCTCCGGCTGCCCGCTTTCCATGTTCATCCTCTCCCTGGCCGCGCCGCGAACTCCGCTCCGCGCACGGGGCTCGCAGCAGCGCATACTTCAACCACACCGAATACCCGCCCAGGCCGGCGATCAGCAGGCCGCGCCAGCCCTCGAGAAATCCGCCCCTGAGCAGATAGCTCTTCAGTCCCTTGGCCAGCGGATGCAGCAGCAGCGCTGCATCGCTCACGTCGCGATCCTGGTTCTGCTCCGCCCACAGGCGGGCCAGCTCGTAGGTCTTGCGGACGTGATGATCGAAGTCGCGATAGGAAATGGTGCCGGAGATCTCCGCGCAGGAACCCGATCGGCCCCTCGATCGCCAGACCTTCATGGACCAGCCGGCCGTCGAAGCGGGCCCGGTCGCGCCGGAACAGGCGCGTCTTGCGATCCGGATACCAGCCCCCGTAGCGGATGAAGCGCCCCAGATAGTGCGTGCGTCGGTTCATCGCGTAGGCTGCTTTGTCGCCCGCGCCCTCCGCCTCGCGCGCCAGCACGCTGCAGATCGATTCGCGCAGCTCGGGGGAAACCTCCTCATCGGCATCGATCCAGAGAACCCAGGGATGTTCGACCAGGGTGAGCGCGAACTGCTTCTGCGCGCTGTAGCCTTCCCAGGGGTGTTCGCGCACGAGGACACCCGCCCGCCGGGCGATCGCGCAGGCGTCATCGTCGCTGCCCGCGTCGACGACCACGATCTGATCCACCCAGTCGAGGCTCGCCAAGGCGCGCGCAAGGCGATCCGCCTCATTCCGCGTGATGGGGATCGCCGCGATCGGCGGCCGCTGGCTCATGTCGCTTCACGCTCTCCCGTCCGCCGCGCCGCCGCTGCGCGATCAGTTCGAACAGCAACTCTTCCATGCGTTCGCCCAGGCGTTCCAGGCTGAACTGCTCCTGCACCCGCTTGAACGAACGTTCGCCCAAGCGCCCGGCCCAGGCGAGATCGTCGATCAGACGATTCATCGCTTCGGCCAGCGGCTCGGGCCGCCCCGGAGGCACCAGCAGCTCGTCCTCGTCGACCATCTCGGGCAGCAGCCCGACCAGACTGGCGATCACGGGGACGCCGACGGCCATGAATTCGAGCGCGCTGCGCGACAGCGCCTCGGAACCCAGGCTGGGAATCACCCCCAGGTCGAAGGCCGAGGCGTAGAGCAGGGGATCCTCGACGAATCCGGCGAAAATGACGCGCTCTTCGATGCCCAGCTGTGTGCCCAGCGCGCGCAACTCCTCGACGGGGACTTCCTTCTCCTCCCCCACGATCAGCAGGCGGAAATCCCGGCCCCGCGCGGCGAGGAGACCGGCCGCTTCGATCATGACCCGGTGGCCCTTCACCGGCGAGAGGCGCCCGATCGTCCCGATCAGGGGCACTCCGGGAGGGATCTGGAAACGCTGGCGGATTTCCTGGCGTGCCTGGCGCCTCCCCGTCTCGGGCCGCCACGCCGGATCGTTGAGATCGATCCCCGGGGGGATGACCACGGCGCGGTCGGTCTTGATCCCGATCGGTTTCATGTGGCGGTCGAGCATGTAGGCGCCGCTCACGACGAGGCAATCGGTGCCCCGCTGGTAGAGCCAGCGATGCGCCAGGTCGGGGCGCGGCGGACGCGCCTCGCAGCGAACGCGCACGAGTGGAATGTTCAATCCGCGACGGGCCAGATGCGCCTCCAGATGACCGGAGCCCGTGTGCACGACGATCGCATCGATGCGATGGCGCTTGAGGAAATGACGCAGCCGGCCCACGGCCCGCGTCCAGTTCCACGGACGGAGTTCGGGAAGGCGCAATTCGGGTGGGACGGAAATCCCCTCCCGTTCGGCTCGTTCGAGGACGGGGGTGCCTTCCTGCCCACCGAACCAGCAGGCATGGCCCCGCTCCTGCAGCGCCTTGCCCATGGTGACGGCGTTCCAGGCAAGCGCGCTGCCGAAACGCAGCAGGGCGAGATGCACGACCCGCAACTGGCTTTCCATGCTCTCTCCGTGCCGCCGCTCCTTGAGGGGCGGGCGCAGCAAAGGGCCGAGGATCTCGCCGCCAGAACCAGGCGAGCCCTTGAGGGACGGAACCCGGCAGACTCTTATCATGTCAGAGTACCGGCGGCAAGCCCGGCGCGAGGGTCGGCGCAAGCGTCCGGATCATCGAAAGGCGCGGCGTACTTTCCTTTTGACAACCGGCTACCCGGTGGGGAAGATGCGTTTGATTCGCAACCAGCAAGGTGGCCGTGGCTTGACTCGGCGCCGGCGCGATCCGGTCGGGCGGATCGGATGCCGGCGGAGAGGCGCTGGGCCGCAGAACGCAGGCAGGTGATGGGCGGGTCCTGGCTGACAAGACAGACGGCCCCACGCTGGATCTCGCTCGCCGCGGGAGCGGTGTTGCTTGGCTGGGTGTCCTACGCATCGGATCAGCGAGCGCCCGCGCCCACCTCTGGGGACGAGGGAATCCCGCCGGCGGCCGGTTCCCTCGCTGCCGTTCCATCCTCACCGGCGCATTCTCCGCAACGCACCGCGGGCCGCGCGGGGGTCCTCATCGCGGTTTCCGGGAGTTCCACCGATCCGCAGCGCGCCCCGGAGCGCACCTTGGCGGGTGCGCCCGTGCTTCTCGGCTATCGCGTCGTCAGACCCGACGGGGCCGTGCAGAATGGCGACTGGGTCGAGTTTCTGACCTACTGGACCGGCGCCGACACGGTGTGGGCCGATTTCTCCGGGCTGGACGCGGTCGCCGGCACCGCGGCCGGCGTCTACATCGGGGATTCTTCGATCGTCGTCGGCGATTCCATTCACACCTGGCCCTGCTATTGGACCGCCCATCCGGTCGATCCCTCCAATCCGCGCTCCGACGGCGCCGGAATCCCCGTCGCCGTGACCGCCGTTTCGGCGGCCGGGGACACGACCAGCACCGCGCTGATCGAATTCTGTCTGTCGAACGACCCTCCGGGCCACGAGCTGACGACCATCTACGCGCCGGCCGAGCGCATCACGATGCAGGGAGACACGCCGGTGCTGCGCGTGCGCAACGGCGAGCTGATCCATCTGGAGACCACCTGGAACTATTCGGTCCCCAACCTCGTCCTGACCGCGGATTTCTCGGCGGCGGACGACAGTTTCTCCACCGCGCGGGTGAGCTACGTTCCCGTCGCGCAGCCGATGGAAGGCGTGCAGACGCACGGAATCTACTACGAGCTGGACGAACGCGCCCAGACGGAAGATTCGGTCCAGGCCCCGGTCCGGATCACGGCGCACGACGGTGGCTGCGGCCGCAGCGAGTACACGTTGCTCCTGGAACTCGACAACCTCGAGCCCGCCGCCCGGCCGGTATTCGATGCGACGGCGAGTTCCGTCGCCGATCCGCTCCTGCCGATCCGGGGCACCGTCGCACCGGGCACGGAGGAGATCGACGTACGGATTGTCGTCAATGGAACCGATGAGTACGACGCGCACACCTGGTTCAGCGCGACCGGCACGCCGACCTGGATCTTCGAGGCCACCCTGACTCTGCAGGGCGGCCCGAATCACATCGTCGCCTACGCGCGCGACCTGGTGGGCAATCTGTCCGCGGCTTCCGAGCCTCTGCTGGTCGACCTGCGGTACGCTCCCGCGTTCAAGCGCTGGCAGATTCTGCGCCCGGTGGTCCTCGACCCCGACACGACGGCCTCCGTAACGGTCATCAACGGGGATGTCGTGCAGGTGCGCAGCTATTGGGACAGCCGGGGCGAGTACGACGTGAGCGCCGACTTCTCCGCAATCGATGAACTCTTCCAGGCCGCGCCGCCGACGACCCGCTGCGAGAACATCACGGTGCAAGTGGGCGACACGACGGAAACCTGGGCCTGCTACCAATTCGAATATCAGATCTCCCCGGACAATCCGCGCCGCGACGGCACGCGCCTGATCGCCCCCGTCACGGCCTACGACCCCGCCACGGGCTACAGTACGACCACACAGTCGCTGCTGTTCTGCTTGAGCAACGCGCCGCCTCTTCATCTCTGGACCGAGCCGGACGGGGACGCGGTCGTCCGCAGAGTGCGCGACGGCGACACCCTGATCGTCGTGCGCAATGGAGCTACGGTGCGGCTGGTCTCGAGCTGGCTCACGCGGTCCCGTCCGCTTTCGGCGCGGCTTGATTTCTCGGCCATCGACCGGCACTACGCGAGCACCCGCCTCAGAGGCGGACTGATCGATACGCTGACCAGCGATTCGGTGGGCACCTACTGGTTTACCTACAGCTTCCACGAGGACGCCTGCTGCGACGAGGGGGTCGCCCCCTATCCCTTCCCCGTCGAGATCCGCATGACCGACGCCGGCTGCGGCACCGGCGCTCACGTCATCAGCTTCGAGATGGACAACGAGGGCCCCAGCGCCGCCCCCTGGCTCAATCCCGCGCCCCCGGCCATCGCCGTGCAGGCGAATCTGCCGGTCAGCGGGATCGCTCCCGATGACCCGCACGACGTCCTGCTCAGGGTGTTTCACGAGGAGGCCGACAGCACCGATCAGGTCGTCGTGACGGCCGATGCCCTGGGCGCCTTCACGGGAAGCGTGCCTCTGCTGCCCGGACGCAACGAACTGACCGCCTACGGGCGCGACGAAGTCGGAAACCCCTCCCCCGCCTCGATGGTGCATCCGATCTGGCTGGCCGCAGAGGGAGAGCGGATGGACATCCCCGCGGTGTTCCGGCCGGGAGACATGATCACGCTGGAAAACTCCGCGGTCTGGTCGGAAGTCGAGTTGGCGATCTACAACCTGGAGGGAGATCTCATCCGCACGTGGATGCGGGAAGGGGAGGTGGCGTTCGTCCAAATTCCCTGGGACGGTCGCAATGGACGCGGAGAGACGGTCCACTCGGGCCCCTATCTTGTGCGCATCCGCACCCGCGGCGTCTCCGGAGACGCCGCGGAGGAGGTCAAACCCATTGTCTTTGAGCGCTAAGGGGTCGAGGGCGGGAGGATGGGCCGTTGCGGTCGCGGTCGCGAGCGCTCTCCTGGCCTCCGCTTCGCGTACGGCCCGGGGCGATGAAGGCGGCTGGGGCGTGGCCGGCGCGTTCGCCAATCTCGAACCGGGCGGCCGCGGGTCCGGCCTGGCCGGAGCGCTGGGCCCGCTCGTCGACGATCCCACAGCGATCCACTGGAACCCTTCCCGTCTGGTCCTCGTGGAGCAGCGCGCGATCGCCGCGACCTATGCGGACCTCTTCGGACTGGGTCTGGCGCGCCACACGGCGCTCTTTCTCGCCTTTCCCCGCCAGGCTCGGGACATGGGCTGGGCGGACGGCCGTCTGCGCGCCTCTCCGGGAAGGGTGAATTCCGCCTATGGCATCGGCGTGCAGGCGACGCTCGTCGATTTCGATCCCAGCAGCTATGCCGAGTACGATCTCTCGCTCACTCACGCACGCCGGGGCGCGCTGGGGCTGGTCTGGGGTCTTACGGGCCACGGGCTCCTCGTCCGCAGCGATCTGACGGATGTGAGCGCCTCCGGCTTCTCGGCCGATCTGGCCGTCGGCCGATCGTTGGGCCGGGGCATGGAAGCGAGCTTGATCGCCCGCTCCCTGTTCTCCACGCTCGCCTGGGACGGAGGCGCCCGGGAGAACCTCCACCCGACCACACAACTCGGTCTTCTGTTCCGACCCCACCGGGGGCTGGCCGTGCCGGTCGCCGCCACCTACGATCTTGAAGCTTCCGCGCTGAACGAGGCCGCCCTCGGTGTCGAGTGGCAGGCGGTTGGAGAAACGCTCCTGTTGCGGGCCGGGGCCCGCTGGCGCGACGACGGGGTCGAGGCCGATCTGCGCGGCGCGGCGGGGGCCGGTTTGCGCTGGAATGGCCTCGGCTTCGACTATGGGCTGACCATGGGGCCGGAAGATCTCGGCGAAACCCATCGGCTCAGCCTGCTGCTGCACATGTAGCTCCCGGACACCCCACGTTCGGCTGAAAACCCACCGGAGGGGGGGGCAGGATGGTTCGTCACCGCAAGGTGCAGAGCCCCTACGGCATCGACGAATGGGGGGCAGGCTACTTCGCGCTGGGGCCGAAGGGACACCTGCTCGTCTGCCCGTTCCGGGACCGCCGGTCGGTCGATCTCACCCAGATCGTCCGGATCGCGGCCCGCGAAGGTCTCACCCCACCGCTGCTGCTGCGCTTCCCGCAGATTCTGCAGACCCAGCTGCGCGAGCTCTACCGCAGCTTCGACCGCGCGCGTGAGGAATTCGGCTACCGCCCATCCTACCGCAGCGTCTACCCGCTCAAGGTCAACCCGCTGAAGTCGGTGGTCCAGAGCCTGATCGAAGCGGGGCGGCCGCATGCCTTCGGCCTGGAGGTCGGCAGCAAGCCGGAGCTCTCGATCGCGCTTTCGCGCGAGCTGCCCGAGGGATCGTGGATCTGCATCAACGGATTCAAGGACCAGGCGCTCGTGCGCATGGCGACCCTGGCGACCGGTAAGCGCGTGCCCGTCGTTCTGGTCATCGAGCGGCTGCTCGAGGTCGACCTGGTCATCCGTGAGGCGCGCCGGCAGGGACGCGCGCCGCTGCTCGGCCTGCGTTGCCGGCTGTTCCAGCGCGGCAGCGGCCGGTGGGAGGCCTCAGGCGGCGAGACGGCGAAATTCGGGCTTGGCTCGTCGGAGCTGCTTCATGCCGTGGACGCCTTGCGCGAGGCGGGACTGCTCGCCCAGCTCAAGGTGCTGCACTTTCACATCGGCTCCCAGATCACGAGCGTGCGGCGAATCAAGGACGCGGTCAAGGAAGCCGCGCGCATCTATGCCAAGCTCCGCCAACGGGGAGCGCCGCTCTCGACCCTGAACGTCGGAGGGGGACTGGGCATCGACTACGACGGCAGCAATACCCCCTCGGATTCGAGCGTCAACTATTCGCTGCAGGAATTCGCGAACAACGTCGTCTACACCGTCAAAGAGGTCTGCGACGAGGAAGAGGTGCCGCTGCCCGATCTTGTCTCCGAGAGCGGGCGCGCGCTCACCGCGTATCACTCGCTGCTGGTCACCAACTGCGAAAGCCGGCAAAGCGATGTGCCGGTGCGATTCGACACCGATGAAGAGACGGGCGCGCGCGCGGAGGACGACGACCTGCCGACGCAGATCCAGGAGATGGCCTCGATCGCCCGCGAGATCTCGGTCAAGAACTTCCGCGAGTATTTCCACGACGCCATCGTCACCCGCGGTGAAATCCTGAATCTCTTCGGCCTCGGCTACCTGTCGCTCGAACGCAAGGCCCGCGCGGAGCAGGAATTCTATCGCGTCTGCCGCAAGGCGCTCGGCTACGCCCGGCAGACGGGATTCGTCTCGGACGAATTCCGCGTCCTGGAAAAGACCTTTCGCACGAAGTACGTCACCAACTTCAGCGTCTTCCATTCGGTGCCCGATGCCTGGGCGATCGAGCAGCTCTTTCCCATCGTGCCGATCCACCGGCTGGACGAGCCGGCCACCGAGCTGGGCATCCTCGTCGACCTCACCTGCGATTCCGACGGCGTGATCGACAGCTTTGTCGACGTGCGCGACGTCAAGGAGGGGCTGGAACTGCACACCACGCGACCCGCCAGTCCCTACCTGCTCGCCATCTGCCTGCTCGGGGCCTACCAGGATGTCATGGGCGATCATCACAATCTGTTCGGCCGGCCCGCGGAGATCATGGTGACCTACCACCGGCAGGGCCCCCGCCTGGATACCGTTTCGCGCGGCGAAACGATCGGAGCGCTGGCGGCCCTGGCCGGCTACACGGCCGATGAGCTGCACCAGGGCATCGCGCAACACGCGGGTCACTCCCGGCGGGGCGCGGGGGCGGTGCAGAAGGTGATCAAGAACTTCGAGGACTTCCTCCAGCGCGGGCCCTATCTGGAGGGCCGGCGCGAGGACTTCAAGGACGTGCGCTGAAGGTGCCCGTCAAAGACGGAGGCCGTAGGCGATCTTCACAAAGAGGTCGCGCTGGAGCTCCTCCAATCGTGAGCCTGTCGCGCCGTGCGCCGCAGCGCGCACCTGCTCGCGATAGAGATTGCCCCATCCGATGTGGATCAGCGTGCCCGGAACATAGGTGAAGGAGATCAGCCCGTCGGTGACGAACTCGCCGGCAAAGCCGTCCCACTCGAGCAGCGCGCGAAGATGCAGGCAGCGATGGGGCTGCCAGCGCAGGCGCAGGCGGACCAGGGACTCGTCGTACAACGAAGTCGCGGCATCGTTCAGGCGAAACCGCTGGGCGGTCCATTCGAGGCCCAGATCCCAGGCCGCGTGCGGGCGCAGGGTGAACGCGGCGGCGGTGGTCCGGCTCGCGCCCTGGCGGGGATCGCTCGCATCGTAGCGCGGCGTCGCGCTCCAGGCGGCGGAGGCGGAAACCAGCCAGCGCTGTCCCACGGCCGCCTTGCCCGCGATGCGCCAGCCGCCGGCGTCGAAATCCCGGCCGACGAAGCGTTCGCGAGCCAGGGTGCGCGAGATCTCCATCCCCCACCCGCCCCGCCCTTCCGCGGCCATGGCTCCCTGCAGCAGCAGATCGGTCCGCTGCCCCGAGAAGTCCCACGTACTCATCCCGATCACCGACGCGACCAGCCGGTTCAGCCGCCACAGGCGGGGGTAGAAGAAGCGATGGGTCTCGCCCTGCGCTTCGCGCAGGTCCCGGCGCAGCAGAAAGCCCGCCGGCAGATCGAAGGCCGGACTCACTTCGCGATAGGAGAGCCGGACCGTGTGGGCGGTGCCGCGGTGATCGAATTCGACCGCGTCGGCATGGCCGGTGGATAAATTCGAGCGGGCGCGGCCGGGAATGAAGTCGCCCCGGCTGAAAAGGGCATGAAAGGCCCACCGATCGCGGCTCGACGCGACGAGATCCCCATCCACGCCCGCCGCCCGGCAGCGCCGGTCCGCCTCCGCGCGGCCGCTCGCGTGGCCGCCCAGAACGATCCCTGGCGCCGGACTCCAGCGATAGCGGGCTACGACGACCTCCTGCCCGTCCACCCCGGAACTTCCCGCCTCGGCAATCTCG
Organism: Candidatus Eiseniibacteriota bacterium; assembly: GCA_043806645.1. Lineage (GTDB taxonomy): Bacteria > Eisenbacteria > RBG-16-71-46 > CAIMUX01 > WJJG01 > JAZDGX01. Next base: position 19,544 of record JAZDGX010000206.1, read on the forward strand.
TCGCGCGCGACGAGGATGCCCAGGGTGTGCTCCCGCGCGGGCTGGCCGGTGAGCTGTATTCCGAATCGGGGATCGACGATCGACCGGCTATGGAAAGCCGCCACGAGCGGGTCGCCCTCGGCTGCCAGCGCGAAGGTCTCCCGGTTGCGCAGGAAGAAGGGGCGTTTCTCGGGATAGAAGATGGGAAAGCGCCGATTCACCCGCACCTGTCGCGCATCCGCCTCCACCTGGCTGAAGTCGGGATTGTAGGTGCAATCGAGAGCGAGTCCGCCGCCCAGCGCCCAGCGCGCCGCCAGTCCGAATTCGACCGGCGCGGCGGAGCTTCGCCAGCCGCTGCGGTCCGCCCCGGCGGGCGTCGCGCTTGCGCTTTCCCGCTCATCGCGCCGGCCGCAGACCAACGCGGGCCACACGTCGATCGATCGAATGGGAGCGAGCTGCGCGAAGCGCACCCGCGCCCCGTGCGCCAGCCACTGTTGATCCGAGGGATCGAGAGACGGGAACGCGGCTCGTTCTCCCGTCCGGCTGATGTGGCGCAGCGCGAAGACGATCATCTCGATCGATTCCTCGCCGGGGCCGCGCAGGCTCGCGAAGGGAATCGCCATCTCGGCGGACCATCCGGCGCTGTCGCGCCGCGACGCGGATTGGAACGGATAGTCGACTTCGAAGCGGTCACCGCTGCCGTCTCCCGGAATCCAAGCGTCGAGCTGGCAACCGTGGGGATTGACGATGAGCTCGGCAGCTCCGCGGCCCTCCGCGGCGGCATCCAGGATCACGCCCACCCAGTCATCATCGAAGGCGCGGTCGCGCTGAGCCAGGCGGCTGCGGATGGCCTCCGGGCGGGAATCCCGGCAGCGATGGGCCAGGTAGATGTTCCGCTCGTCGTGGGCGATGCGCAGTTCGGTCGCCTGCGAGGGCTTGCGGCCGGGCTGCGGGTGGAAGTTGCTGAAGGCGGTGATCGGAGCCGCATCGACCCAGGCCGGGTCGTCGAGCCGTCCGTCGATGGCCGGGGCCCGGGACACGCGGCAGGACTGCATCTCCCCGCTCGATGCGGCCGGCATGCTCCACGGCGCCCATGCCGCCATGGCGATCGCGCTCCAAGCAATGATGCGGGCCGGACGGCGCCGCGCCCGCCTCCGGGGCCCTGCGATCCGGATCGGGTGGCCCGGGCTTCGATGGCGCCACCGTCGCGTCTTGGTTCGTTCTGCATCCATGGCTCCCGGTTCATAGCCCAGGCAGTGCCAGACCGAGAGGCCCGCGACCGGGGGACATGATGAAAGCGATCGGATCGAGGGCGATCGGCCCTTGTCCGGGGGCCCATGATGCCTCCGTTCCAGGCAATCTCGGCTCGCGCTCCGGGAACAGCCGGCCCCCAAGGAGTGTTTCCATTGCCGTCGATGCGCCCGGCACCTTGACGAAGTCGATTCCGGGGGACCGTTTCGGTGGCGTCGCGGTTTCTTTCCGACTAGGCTCGTTTCCCCGCGGGCTTCCGGAGAGAAACGGATCCGGAAGCGTCAGGAGCGCCCGCCGCGCGACACACGCGGCGGGGCGGACGTTCGGGGGATGGCAGGAGGTAGAAGATGACGCGCTGGGAACATGCGGGCGATGGACCTACGACGCACAGGGGGCCGAGACGAATTCGGCCGGGGCTGTTGGCTCTGAGGGGCACCGCTCTGCTCACCGGGATCGGGCTTCTTGCGGCCGCCATGCCCGCCGGCCTCGGCTCGCCTGCTTTGGCACAGGGAGAGACGGATCCGATCGCCGTCGCCTCCGCGCTCAGCGACGCCTTCGCCGAGGTCATCGATCGGTCGCGGCCCTCGGTGGTCACGATCACGAGCGAACGGACGATTGCAGGGAATCCCATGCGGGGTAACGCGTTCCCTGAGTTCTTCGAACGCTTCTTCGGCCCCTTCAACGACCAGCGCCAGCAGCCCGATCAGGGGTACCGCCAGTACGGCCTCGGCTCGGGGTTCATCGTTTCGACCGACGGACTGGTTCTGACCGCGAACCACGTGGTCGCCGAGGCCGAGAACATCAAGGTTCGCCTCTCGGATGACCGGGAGATCGAGGCGGAAATCGTCGGTACCGATCCCAAGACCGACGTCGCGGTCCTGCGGATCAAGAGCGACGAGCGCTTCACCGCAATCCCCTTGGGCAATAGCGACGATCTGCGCGTCGGCGATTGGGTTCTCGCCATCGGCACGCCCTTCGCCGAACGCCTGCGCGAGACGGTCACTGCCGGGATCGTGAGCGCGAAGGGTCGCTCCCGCATCGGACTCGCCGATTACGAGGACTTCATCCAGACTGACGCGGCCATCAATCGCGGCAACAGCGGCGGTCCCCTGGTCAACATTCGCGGCGCCGTCATCGGCATCAACACCGCCATCGCCAGCGGCACCGGCGGGAACCAAGGCATCGGTTTCGCCGTTCCGATCAACATGGCCCGGATGGTGATGGAGAGCATCCTTTCCGAGGGCCGCGTGGTGCGCGGCTGGCTGGGCGTCTACATCGGCGACCTCACCGAATCCCTGCGCGATGCCTTCGCCATCGATGCGCGCGAGGGCGTGCTCGTCCAGCAGGTCGTCGAGGATGGGCCGGCGGCCGACGGCGGCCTCGAGGACGGGGATGTGATCGTCGAGCTGGATGACGCGGCGGTCGACAACGTCGATGACTTCCGCTTCCGCGTCGCGCAGATGCGGCCCGGCACGCGGGTGAAGCTGAGCGTGATCCGCGACGGCAAGTCGCGCACGATCGATGTGGAACTCGGCGAGCTCCCCGAGGAGGAACTGGCCGCGGCCCCGGGCGAGCTGAGCACACTCGGCCTTACCGTATCCAACATCACCGACGAGTTGCGCCAGCAGCTCGATCTGGACGACGCCTTGACGGGGGTCGTGATCACCAATGTCGAGGGGGGCTCTGCGGCGGCCAATGAAGGCCTGCGCCCCGGGGACGTGATTCTGGAGGTCGACCGTTCCGCGATCGAGAGCGTGCGCGACCTGACCCTCGCCGTGAGTCAAACGGAGGCCGGAGAGGTCCTGCTCCTGACGGTCATGACGCAGACCGCGCGCAGGTTCGTGGCCTTGCGCATGCCCGGCTAGAGGGGATGCGGCTGTGAGCGGCGCAGGCCGCGGATCTCTCCCGCTTTACGCCGGCGCCGGGCGCTTCGCGCGAGAGCGGTTTGGATGCGAGGTCTTCCGCGTCGTCGTCGATGCGGGGTTCTCGTGTCCGAACCGCGACGGCACGCGCGCGGCGGACGGTTGCCGCTTCTGCACCATCGACGGCTTCCGGCCCCCCACCAGCCGGCCCGACCTCCCCATCGCCGAACAGATCTCGAGGGCGCTGCCTATCCTCGCCCGCCGCTATCCGCAGGCCGGGGGCTACCTGGTCTACTTCCAGCCCTACACGAACACCTACGGCCCTCCCGAGCGCCTGGCGCGTCTGCTGGAAGAGGCGCGCTCCGCGAATGGAGCGCTGGGAGTGATCGTGGGGACGCGGCCCGACGCCCTCCCCGATCCGATCCTCGCCGTGCTGGCGGACTTCAACCGCGGCTCGTTCCTGCAGGTGGAGTTGGGCATCCAATCGACCGACGATGGCGTCCTGGCCTGGATGAAACGCGGCCATTCGTGGCAGGACTCCCGGGAGGCGATCGGGCGGCTCAAGGAGCGCGACATCCGGGTCGGGGCCCACATGATCCTGGGCACGCCCTGGGAATCGATCGACAGTCAAGTCCAGGGCGCCGTCGAGATCTCCTTGGCGGGCGTCGATGCGGTGAAGCTGCACCACCTGCAGATCCTGCGCGGAAGCGCGCTCGCACGCGATGGGAATCCGGCGCGCGCGTGCGCGCCCCGTGGCTCAGAGGCGCCGGATGCGCCGGGCTGCAACGAGGATCCCCTGTGGCGGAGCTTGCCCTCCTGGCAGGATTATGCGCGGATCGCGGCCGCCTTCCTCGAGAGGCTCTCGCAGGGTATCGTCATCGAGCGGCTCTGCGCGCTCGCGCGGCCCGGTCTGCTGATCGCGCCCCGCTGGGGCGTGCGCCCCGAGCGCGTACGCGAGGAAATCGACCGGATCCTTCGCGCGCGCGGCAGCCGTCAGGGCCGGCTGTTCGAGGAGCGGCGCACAGACCGGGGAAGGCCGCGTTGAGCGGGGATGGAATCGGATGCGCAAAGGATCCGCTGAGAAGCTGAATCCGGGAGCCGAGCGGGATCACCCGGTGCCCCCGATCGCCTTCGGCCTCATCCATCCCGGCGAGCCCGGCAACGCCGGAGCCTCCGCGAGAAGTCTGACCGCCTTCGGCTTCCATGATCTGTACC
>JAZDGX010000207.1:0-14955 GCA_043806645.1 Candidatus Eiseniibacteriota bacterium
GGCTCCGGGAGGAAACATGCCTTTCTTCATCTCGCGCGCATTCCTTACGGGCACTCTCGCGGTTCTCGCGCTCTCTTCCTGGCTCGCGCCCGCCGTTTGCGCGGAGGGTGCCGGGCAGGGGGAGGTGTCCCGGGTCGAACAACTGCCGCCGCCCGACCGAGAGCAGGGCCGGCCGCTGGCCGCGCTGCTCGATCGGCGCAGTTCGGTGCGCTTCTTCACCGCCGACACGCTGGACACCGTACAGTTAGGTCAGCTTCTGTGGGCGACGTGCGGCACGACGACGGCGCCGGAACTCTTCTCGCATCGCACGATCCCCTCGGCCGGGGCGCTGTTCCCGCTCGAAGTCTACCTGCTCCCGGCGCGGGGCGTGGCGCACTATGCTCCCCAGCTCCACGCCCTCGAGTGGCTTCAGGATGCCGATCGCAGGGAGGATCTGGCGCAGGCCGCGCTGGGGCAGGGCTGGGTGAAGGCGGCCCCCGCGGTCTTCGTGATCGCGGCCGAGCCGGGTCGAACGACCGGCAAGTACGGCGAGCGCGGGGAGCGCTATGTGATCATGGAAGCCGGGTTCGCCGCACAGAACCTGCTCCTGCAGGCCGTCGATCGGGGGTTGGGGGGCGTGCCAGTGGGGGCGTTCCAGGACGAGGCGGTGGCCGGGGTCCTTCAGCTTTCGGAGGAGCGCCTGCCCCTGCTGATCGTGCCCGTCGGAGTTCCGCGCAAGGGAAACCCCTAGACAAGAGTGCGTGACAAGGTTTTGGGGATGGGCTAGTTTCCGGCCGTTCAGGCTTGGCATGCGAGTGGGGGAAGGGTGCTTCCCTTCCTGCTGGTGCAGTACCTTGGGATGGAGAAGGAGGGTTCCCCGTGAAAAGGACAAGCATGGCGGCGACACTGGTGGCGGCCGGTATGGCCGCGGCGTTGCTCGTGGCTTCCGCGGCGGCCGAAAGCAATATCGGTCTGCGCGCGATCGAGGGACGGGTGGGTCTGGCCGATCTGGAGGGCGATGCGGGCAGCACTTTCATCATTAGTGCTGCGGCAGACATGGGGACACTGACCCCGGATCTGGGCCTGGAATTCAACATCGACTTCCTGACCAAGAGCTGGGATCGGGGCTACGATGACACCTCGGAACGGAGCATCACGAACCTGGCCTTCATCGCCAACCTCCGGTACGCCTTCAAGACCCAGAGCACCTTTCACCCCTTTGCCTTTGCCGGCCTCGGATTCAACTACTGGAGTTCGGATGTCGAGCGCTCCGGAGGCGGCGATTCCGAAGGCTTTTCAGATATCGAATTCGGCCTCGATCTGGGGGCCGGTGCGGATTTCGGATCCGGTGATGGTATGACCCCCACCGTTCGCGCCGGATTCAATACCAACGGTGGCTGGGACTATCTCTTCATCTCCGGAGGCCTGAAGTTCCCCATCGGCAAGTAGGCGCGATGCCGTTCCCGGCGGGGTCCGGGCAACGGTTGCGCCACGCGGTGGCTGTCGAGAATCCCCCCGTGCGGCAACGCGCGGGGGGATTTTTCCATCGATCTGCGGCATGGCGCGTACGAGGGGGCCGGGGCTATCCTGTCCTGGAAGGATGACCCCGGTCGTGCCGGTTCCAAGGGCGCGGCCAAGGGTACCCGGAAAGGAGGGCCGGTCATGATCGTAAGACATTACACGGAGGTCGCCGCGCTCCCGGTCGCCATGGAAGGGGCCGAGAATGTCCTCATTCGCAACCTGATCACCGCCAAGGAAGGCGCGCCCAACTTCTCCATGCGCGTCTTTGACGTTCAACCGAGTGGACATACCCCGCTCCACCAGCACGACTACGAGCACGAGATCTTCATTCTGGAAGGTGAAGGCGAGGTCACCGAGGGCAAGCGCATCTTTAAGCTCGAGCCGGGCAGCGTCGTCTTCATCCGCGCCGGCACGCCGCACCAATTCCGCAACCCGGGCGATGGGGCCTTGCGTTTCGTCTGCCTGATTCCCAATCAGCCCCTTGTGGATGTGCAGCCGGCAGCCGGTGCCAAGCATGCGCGGGCGTGAGCCCCGGTTCAATCGCGCAGACCCGGGACACGACAGATCGAGAAGCGGTACTTCCCGTTCGGCTCCTGGGCGATGGCATCCCGGAAGTGGATGGTGATTTCCGTATCGCCGCCCAGGGCCTCGCGGAAGGCGCGCCGCAGGTCGCCGGCGACCGCCTCGTTCCAGCCGGCGGCGCGGACGAGGTTGACATCCAGCCGGCCGATGTCTTCCTGGACGAGCTGCAACTGGGCGATGCCGGGAAAGCGGGTCAGCGTGTTTTCGATTAGGGAGATGCCGGCGACGCGACTGCCGTCGTCGGCGACGAGGAAATCGGCGGTGCGGCCGGTCAGGCTGCGCAGCAGGGCGTGCGGCCGGCCGCAGGGGCAGGGCGCGTCATGCAGCGCGCCGTGGTCGCCGACCTCGTAGCGCAGCATCGGCATCCCGAGATTCACGAATTCCGTCACCACGATGCGGCCGTCCTCGCCGGGGGCGCAGGGAGAGCCGTCCGCGCGCAGCACTTCCAAGGCCACATGCTCGGCGTTCACATGCAGCCCCGCGTGTCGCTCGCATTCGCAGGCGATCAGGCTGACCTCTTCGCAGCCGTAGCGATTCGTGACCGGGACGCCGAAAACCCGTTCGATGACCTCCCGTTCCGGCTGCAGTAGCATCATGCTCGTGGCGACGATCCCGCGGGGGCGTAAAGCCATGCCGGACTCTCCGAGCATGAGCGCAAGCAAGTAGAGCGAGTGGGCATGTCCGAAGAGCAGCCCCGGTCGCAGCCGCCGCCAGCCGGCGAGAAACTCCCGCACCGCCTCTTCGTTCAGGCGCATGGTGTCCAAATAGAGAATGCGGTCCTTGAGCGCCGCGCGCAGGCGGTTACGCAACGAGCGCGGCCGGGGCGGATTGCCCCACACCGCGGCCATGGGCTGGCCTAGCCGCCAGCCGCTCCACGTGTCGGCGAGCAGCGCGGCGCCCTGGCGCCGCTCGATCCCGCGCCGGTCGCAGTAGACGAGCAAGGCCGTCCCGGTCGAGCCGCCCGTGCGCGCCGCGACGAGGTCCGCGGGCGGATGATCCGCCGCGAGGATCTCGCCGAGATGCTCCCGCACGTCCGCCTTGGTCAAGAGCGGCAGAGCGCGCAGGTCCTCGATCGTCCGCACGCGGGCCGGGTCGATGCCCGCAGCCTCCAGGCGCCGGCGATGGAAAGGGCTCTGCGCCGCCGCGTGGCGCACGAGCGCGTTCAGGCGTTCCTGCCGGCGCGCCTCGAGGCGGGGAAGGGGATCGAACTGATCGCGGGCGAGTTCCCGATAGGTGCGCAGGCGCACGCTGCCTTCGTGGAGATCCCAGGCGGGCTCGATCAGGCTGCGGGCGATCCAATCGGGCAGGCGCATGGGTTCGACCTCTCAGGTACGCGGGGTCCAGATCACCTGCTTCTTGCCGCGCGGGAACCGGAACAGTGCCGCGGCGGCGGCCAGGTTGAGCAGGCACAGATAGTACGGGAACGAAAACGGCGCCGGCAGGGGCCGTCCGCGCAGGCCGAGGGCGGCCACGAGATAGAAGAGCGCCTGCAGCGCGAAGAGCGCGTTCCATGCCGGAGCGCGGCCCAGGAGGGCGGCGTTGCTGATCAATGCACCTGCTTGAAAGAGCGGAGCGAGATAGCGCAGCCACTTGTGCGAGAAGAGCTGCCAGGAAAACAACCCGTAGCGCAGCGGGTCGAGCAGCCCGATCTTGTCGCGCAGCGCCCGCCAGGCGCGCAGGGCCACCCGCGTGCGCATGCGGAATTCATCACCCGCCTGCGCCAGGCTGGCTTCGAAGAGCCGGGCGTGCGGGGCGAAGACGACCCGCTTGCCCCGCTCGACCACGGTGAGCGGCAGGATGAAGTCCGGCTGCTGATCCGCCCGCATGACCGTGTAGAGTCCGGCCCTGACGGCATCGATGCCCCCCGCGACGCCGACGACCGATCCGATCGCCGTCTCCAGTCCGCGCAGGAAGTTCTCATAGCGCATGTAGGTCGAGCAATTCTCCCCGGTGAGCGAGCCGTCGGGCGCCTGGTAGAGCATGCGGCCCGTGGCGTACCCGACCGCTTCGTCGGCGAACGGCTCCATGAGACGGCGCAGCGCGTCGGGGGCGTAGAGGGAGTTGGCATCGGAGAAGACGAGGATCTCCCCGGAGGCCTGGGCAGCGGCCCGATTGAGCGCCGCGGTCTTTCCGGCGCGCGGCTGCTGGCGAAGCAGGCGGACGCGCCCGTCGGCGGCGGCGATCTTCGTCACCGTCTCGTCGGTGCCGTCATCCGATGCGTCCGAGACGACGATGATCTCGCAACGGTCGGGGGGATAGTCCAGCTCCAGCTTGTTGCGTAGCGTTGCAGCGATGTGCGTGTTTTCGTTGTACGCGGAGATCAGGATGCTGACGCGAGGCACGTGGGAGGCGGCGCGCACGCGACGGCGCAGCACGACCGCGAGCAAGGCGCAGAGCAGCGGATAGCCCGCGTACACGTACACGAGCAGTCCGATGCAGATCAGCAGCACGATGTGCACCCGGAGGAACTCCTCAGGCCGCGCCGGCGCCCGGCAGCAGCGATCGATAGTGATTCTCGTGGTCCGCGACGCAGCGCTCCCAGCCGAAGTCGCGTTGCGCCATGGCACGGGCCTGCTCCGCCAGCGTCTGGCGCGCGCGCGCGTCCCCGAGCAGGCGGTCCAGGGCATCTTCCAGGGCCTCGCCATCGCCGGCCGGAACGAGCAGCCCCGTCCGGCCGTCCTGCACGAGCTCGGGGTTGCCGCCGACCGCCGTCGCGATCACCGCACAGCCGCTCAGCATGTACTCGAGCACCGCATTGCTGAACCCCTCGGAGTCGGAGCAGCTCACTCCGATCGCGAGCTTGCGCAGATAACCCGGCACATCGGCGATGCGTCCGGTGAACACGACGGATTCCCCGAGGCCCAGGTCCGCGGCGAGGGCCTCATAGTGCGCCCGCAGGTGTCCGTCTCCGATCAAGTGCCAGGTCGCGTGAGGATGGCGCTGCGCCACGCGTGCCGCCGTGTGCAGGAACAGGTCCGCGCGCTTCACCGGGCGGTCGAGATTGCCGATCAGACCGATCGCGGCTTCCTGCTCGGGATGTTCCGCATAGCGGAAGCGTTCGAGGTCGATGCCGTTGTAGATGACCTTGACGCGGGAGGGCGACAGACCGTCGTGCGCGCAGACATGTTCCATGACCGCCTGGGAATTGGCCAGGAATCCGGTCGCCATGGGGTAGACGCGGCGCATCAGGAACTCCTGGCGCAGGGTGCGCCAGAAACCGAGATCGCGGAAGGTGATCAAGCGGACGGGGACTCCGGCCAGGCGCGCGGCGGCGATCCCGACGACCGTCGCATCCTGAAAGAACGTCTGCATGATCTGGATGCGCTCCCGGCGAAGGTAGCGCGACAGACGCCCGATCCGCGCCATCCCCGAGGTCGAGAAGATCCGCCGGACGTCCAGTTCCAGGTGTGGGCAATCGGCCTCGTCCAGGAAGCTTTCTGACGGCCTCAGAGTGCAGAGATAGGGCGCGAAGCGGCCGCGGTCGAGACGGTTGATCAGGCCGACCACCTGTGATTCCGTTCCGCCCCGGACGATGCGGTCGATGCAATACAGGACCCTGATGGGCGCCATTCATGCTCCAAGGTCGAAGGACATGCCCGCGACGAAGAACATAGCCCCGATCTTCGGGGAGGGGAATCCCCCATACGCCCCCGGATTCCCGGTCGCCGTGCGGGCGCCGTCGGGGGTGCCGCGCTCGCAGGTCGCGGTCGGCGAGACAATCGTCATCCCGGCGCTTGCTGTTATCGCCCGACTCGGCCAGCCCGCTGTTGCGAGGATGGCGCACGGGCGGTAGCATGCGTTCGTCACCGGCCCCGGCCGGTCCAGAATGGCAGCGCCGCGCAGGGCGCACCGTCCGAAACAGGTACGCTTGCCGTCCGGTCGTTCGTGGAGCGGTCCCGCGAGACGTCTCGACGGCGGTCTCCGGAAAGGGCTCGTCCTTGGCCACCGACCTCCAGCGCCCTCCGCTCGTGTCCGCGATCACGGCGACCCACAACATGGCCGCCTACGTGCGGGAGGCGGTGGATTCCATTCTGGCACAGACCCATCCCAACGTTGAAGCGATCGTCGTCGATGACGGGTCCACCGATGGAACCGACGCGATCTTGGCCCGCTATGCCGGGGACCCCCGCGTGCGGATCGTCCGCCAGTCCAACGCCGGCCAGACCCGGGCGAAGAACCGCGGCCTGCAAGAGGCGCGTGGAGAATTCATCGGGTTCTGCGATGCGGATGATCGCTGGCATCCGCACAAGCTGGAGCGGCAGCTGCCGCATTTCACCGGCCGTCCCGAATTGGGCGTGGTCTACGGTGATTTCGTCTGGATCGACTCGGCCGGCCGGCCCATGCCGACTCCGCGCTGGCGTTGCTTCAGCGGCCACATCTCCGGGAAGCTACTGGCGGACAATTTCGTGCATTTCCCAACGGCGCTCGTACGCCGCGAGGCGATCGACGCCGCGGGAGGCTTCGACCCATCGCTGACGATGGGTATCGACTATGACCTGTGGCTGCGCCTTTCGGTGAAGTGGGAGTTCCTTCATCTCGAGGAGATCTTCGTCGACTACCGGGTCTGGGAAGGTCAGATGTCCCATCGCACGGGGGAGAGGCTCGACAACGCCTTCCGGACCATGACCCGCTTTCTGGAGGTGCACCCGGGCAGCGTGACCGCGGCCGAGGCGCGCCATGCCTGGGCCTTCACGTTCGTCACCCGCGCCTGCTGGCACGCCCGCGAGCGCCGTCCGCTTGCGGCGGCCGCCGACTTCTGGCGGGCCGCCCGCCGGGAGCCCCGGGACCTGCGTCTCTGGCGCTCCATGGCGCAGGCCGTGCTGGGACGGCTTTGATGACGCCATCCACAAATCGGGGGCCGCGGCCGGATGCGGCCCATGCTAGCATCGGCATCTCCTCGGCGGGTGTCGATCTCCCGCCGGAGGCATCGCGGCTGCCGGTCGCAGCGGCTCGTGCGGCGATGGACGCCGCAGCCCGGCCCAGGCAAGCAGGTTGTTGAACATGTCCTCCGAATCCTCATCACCGGAGTCGGTCGCGCGCGCATCGGCTTGCGCCGAAAAGCCCAGGAAGTTCTTTGAGCGGGGCGACTGGTCTCTCAATCTGCGCAGCGCCCACATCCTGGCTGCGCTCGTGCTCAGCGTGGTGGCCGGGGTCCTGGTCGTGTGGATTCCGGCGGCGCTCGTTTTCGGCGGCCTGGCGGCGGTTCTCGTCACCTGGGTCATCCTCGCCCGTCCCTATGTGGGCCTGGTGCTCTATACCTGCATGTTCATGCTGCGGCCCGGCGAGGTCTATCCCATCCTCTCCGTTCTCCACGTCGAACGCATCGTGGGCATCCTGGCCCTGATCGGCATGTACGTGGAGCAGCACCGCGTCGCGGGCCGGCTGCACATCGACTGGACGCGGCAGACGCGCCTCTTGATTGTCTTCATCGGGGCGATCCTGATCTCCGTCCCGCTCGCCTATTGGCGCTCCGCGGCCATGGACGGGTTGATCGACGCCCTCAAACTGCTGGCCTGGTACCTGCTGGTGGTCCATCTGGTCGACACGCGGCGCAGGCTGAGGGTCTATCTGAGCCTGCTGCTGGCTCTGACCTGCTACATCGCGTACGACTCCTACAGCGCCTACCTGAGCGGGTCCTTTCACTACCGCATGGGGATTGAGCGGATGGTGGGGCAGACCAATGCAGGCGGGGACCCGAATGCCCTGGCGGCCACGATGGCGGCGACCATTCCGCTGCTGCTCCTGTTGAGCTTCTATCGACGCCTGCGCTGGGGACGGATGATCACGGCGGCCGGTCTCGTGCTGATTGTGGTCACGATGAGCTTGACGGGCTCCCGTTCCGGCCTGCTTGGTTTTCTGGCCGGGATGGTATTCCTGTGGGTACAAACCCGCCATCGCGTCCTGGCCGGAGCCGCCGGCGTGGTGCTGATCGGACTCGGGCTGCTGGCGCTGCCCCCCCAGTACCAGAATCGCTATGCGAGCATCGGCAGTGCGGAGCTCGACGGGTCATCCAGCACGCGGCTGGAACTCTGGGGCAAGGGCCTGCGGATGTTCGCGGATCATCCCCTGGTGGGTGTGGGCATCGGATGCTATGCGATCGCCAACGCGATGGACTATTCCCCGCCGTCCAATCCCGACTTCATGGTTTCCCACAGCCTCTACATCCAGGTCCCCTCCGAGCTGGGAACCTTCGGGGTCCTGGCCTTCGCCGCTTTCATGATCGCGGTCATTCGCTTGAACCGCCGGACCGCCCGCGGTCTGGGTGCGGCCGGCCCCGACTGGGACTTCGAGCGGATCGTTCTGCGTGGAATGCTCGCGGGAATCTTCGCCTTGTTCGTCACTGGAATCTTCGGCGACAACCTGATGCGCTACACCTGGTATCTCTACGCCGCCGTGGCCGCAGCCATCGCGCGCATTTACGCCGACCGGCGGGTGACCCCGGAAGTTCAGGGCTGGTCCGGCCAGGCGATCGGAGCGAGGGTTGGCGGCGGCCCATCCGCGGCATGAGGCAGATCCGCTGTGTCGAGTCGCGGGATGCGCAGCGCATCCTCGCGCCCGATCGCGGCGATGCGCGCCTCGATCGTGAATCCCGCGCTGAAGCCCTCCTCGCGGGCGACCTCCAGCGTCGTGTCGTTGAACCCGCCGAAGGGATAGCCGACGATCCATTCGTTTCGGCCGTAGCCCAACTCCGCCAGCATCTCGCGGCTGCCGCGCAATTCGTCCCGCTGTTCCTCGCGATCGAGCGAGTCCAGCCAGCGATGGCTCACCCCGTGGGCCCCGAAGTACATCCCGGCGCGCCGCATCGTCTTCACCTGATCGGGCGAGAGGTAGAGTTCCTCGGCGAAGGCGGCCTCGTCGGTTGTGACGAAGCGGCGGAAGAGCTCATCGGCGATGCGCGCGCGGGCAGCCTCGGGCAGGCCGCGCTGGAGGAGACGCTTGACGAAGATCGTCTCGGCGTCGTCGAACCGCGAAGCGTGCGCGTAGGTCGCCAGGTAGTGCTCGCCGGAGTCAAGACCGTACTCCTCGCGCAGCCAATCGATGCGTTGCAGGCAGTAGGCGGCGAGCGTTCCGGCCCCGTCGCATGCCGCCAGCGCGAAGTGGATCTTGTTGACATCGAGGACTGCGCGGTCACGGACGCTCCGCAAGGGTGGGAAGAAGCAGCCCTGGATGCCGCGTTCGTCGAGGATCGGGAACACGTAGCGAAAATGATCGCTGTAGCCGTCGTCGAACGTGAGGAGTGCGGCCAGGGGTGGGAAGTCGCGCGTCTCTCCCCGCAGCGCCGCCAGCACATCTTCTACGCGGACGAACCGCGCGTGCCGCCCGAGATAATCGATCTGGCCGCGGAACTTCTCGACCGTCAGTCCCTTGATGGCAGGGAAGCGCGACCGTTCGAGGTCGCGGACGTAGTGATACATGACTACGATGAGGCGGCTCATCCTTGCACCCTCGCTCACCAGGCCGTCAGTCCCCCGTCCACGATCAACGTCTGCCCCGTGACGTAGCTCGAGGCATCCGAGGCGAGGAAGATCAGCGCGCCCACCATTTCGTCGGCATGGGCCATGCGCCCCATGGGCACGCGCGCCGAGTACCGCTCCTTGAACGTGTCGTTCTGCCCGCTCTCCACGCCCCCGGGGACCAGCGCGTTCACCCGGATCCCCGCGTCGGCCCAGTACGCGGCCAGATAGCGCGTGAGCCCGACGACCCCGGCCTTGGAAGCGCTGTAGACGGGCGGATTGCTGATCTGGCGTCCCAGGTAGTGGGACCCCTCGTAGATCCGCTTGTCGGAAGCGACGATGCCGTAGATCGACGCGGTCTGGATGATGCTGCCGCCGCTGCGTTGCTGCTTCATCTGCGCGCCGACGTTCTTGGCGACGAGGAACAAGCCGTCCAGGTTGACCGCCATCACCTTGCGCCATTCCTCCAGCGAGTATTCCTCGACGGGGGCGAAGAAGGCGGCCAGGTCCGTGGACTTGGAGGCGGCGTTGTTGTGGAGGACCTGAATGCCCCCGAAGCGCTCGACTGTACGCGCGACCAGCTCGCGGACCGACTCTTCGTTGCTGACGTCGCAGACGACACTCAGGGTGCGCCCGCTGTGCTCGCGCTCCAGGTCGGCAGCGAGCTCGCGGAGATCATCGGCGCGCAGGTCGGCGAGGACGACGTTGGCCCCGAATTCGGCGAGCCCGCGGCAGAAGCGCCGTCCCAGGATGCCCGCCGCGCCGGTGACGATCGCGGTCCTGCCGGTGAGATCGAAGAGCTCCTTATAGCGCGAGTTCATCGAGAGCCACCCTCCTGTGTTCCTGCATGGCGCGCCGTCCCGCGATGAGCACGCGCATCACGTCGAGCGTCCGCTCCGGCGGAATCTGCGGCTGCCCGGTGCGCACCATCTCGGAAAAGTGCCACAGCAGCCGGCGGAACATGCTGAAGTTGTCCTCGATTTCATGCGTGGAAATCCGTTCGCTGCCGACCAGATCGACGCGGAAGATCTTGGGCACTTTCCCCAGCGCATCCACGAGCACCGGCGTTCCGTCGTCCATCTCGATCGCCACCGAGGCGTGCGCCGCCGCGTGGGCGGTGACGGCGACCGGCCGTCCCGGCAGGAGCCCCAGGATCGCCTCCACGATGTGCACGCCGTAGCGCTCCCAGTCGAGCACCACCGTGCCGCGCACGAGCGCGAGCTTGCCGTAGGGGGAGAGGTCCGCGCGCGGCTCGTCCAACTCCTTGGCGAAGCGCAGGCCCGAGGCCGACATCAGCCGGCCCTGCTCGAGATAGGGCCGCAGGCGGCTCAGATCGTCGGCCGACAGCGACAGCGGCTTGTCGAGCATGACCGGCAGCCCCGCCTCCAGGAAGGGACGCGCGTAGGTCCAGTGATTCTCATGATCGTCGCGGGCGATGATCACGGCCGCGACCTGGCCGATCAGCTCCTGTGGATCGTCCACCCGGTGGGGAATGCGGCAGGCGGCGCAAAGCCGGTCAGTGGCCGCCGGGTCCTGGCTCCAGGCGTGGGTCACGCGCAGCGCCCCGATGCCGAATTCAGAGGGATCGCGCCGGCGCACGTACTGGTGGATGCCGGCCCAGCCCGAGGCGGCGAGGGCGGCATCGTCGTAGCCGTTGACGATCGCCGAGAAGGAGAAGGGGTGTCCGTTGCCTTCGGTGAAGCCGAGGATTGCGACCGAGGTCTCGTTCAAGGGAGGACCCTCCGGATGCCCGCGTCCGCCTTGCCTTCGAGCCAATGCACGCCCGCCAGATCGGGAAAGAGGGGGATCTCATAGCCCAGCCAGAAGAATCGTCCGGTGGGGCCGTTGGCCGGGAGATCGAGCAGGTAGTCCACGGTCGGATGGCAGACGGACGGGTCCATCGGCGCGTCGGGCGCCATGTTCGAGCGCACCGGGCCCGGGCTCATCAGGTTGATGCGAATGTTGCAGTTCTGATGTTCCCGCGCCATCGTCACGGTCAGCGCGTTCAGCGCGCCCTTCGAGGCGGAGTAGGCGCTGTAGCCGGGGAAGCAGTTGAGCGGGGCGCCCGAGGTGATGTTGATGATCCGTCCGAAATCCCGTTCCCGCATTCCCGGCAGGACCGCCCGCGTGATGAGCCAGGGCGCGATGGCGTTGACCTGCATGAATTCGTGCAGCCGCGCTTCGGTGAGGTCGGCGGTCTCGGCGCGGGCGTTCATGCCGGCGTTGTTGATCAGGTGCGACACCGGTTCGTAGCGCGCGAGCAGCCGTGTGATGATCTCCGGCAAGCGGGCTGCGTCCGCGAGATCGACCTGCTCGCAGGTCACCGCGTCGTTGCCCGCGAAAAGCCGGCGGCACTTTTCGATGTCCCGTGCCAGGGCGAGCACCGGCATGCGTTGAGAGACGTGTCGCGCCACGGAAAGGCCGACGCCACTGGTTGTGCCCGTGATCAGCAGCATGCCCATGTCCTCTACTCGGTATTGCCGTAGCGCGGCGAGTCCGGCTCGGAGATGACACCGGATGCCAGCGCGGCCTGGATCTCGCGGATGCCGTCGGGCACGCGCTTGGCGATCGCGAACCCGAGTTCATCACGGACCTTCGAAAAATCGACCCGGTAGTCGCGGGGGTCCTCGCTCTTCTCGACGTATTCGATCCGCGCGGAGGGCAGGAGATCGCGCAGCAGCCCGGCGATCATCTCCTTCTGGTAGTTTTCCCCAGTGTCGCCGACGCCGAAGACATTCTGGCGCACGCGCCCCGGCTCGCTCTCCAGCACCAGGCGGCAGGCGCGCGCCAGATCCTCGACGTGGCAGTAGGGCCGCCAGAACTGCCGGCCATAGACCTTCAGCACGCGGCCCAGGGCCACCTCGCGCGTGAACTCGTTGACCGTCAGATCGAAACGCGGGCGCGGGGAAAGGCCGTAGGCGGTGGCGAAGCGCAGCGCCGTCGGCACGAAATCCGGACGGATGGAGGCTTCCAGAAGGTGGCGCTCGAAGCGCACCTTCAATTCCGCGTACAGGGACACCGGTTTGAGCGGCGAATGTTCGTTGACCAGATCGCCGCGCTCGTTGCGGCCGTAGTTGCTGCAGGTCGAAGCGAAGACGAAGCGCCCGATCCGCGGCGTCGCCTGGCAGCGGTCGAAGAGCGCCTTGGCCGCATCCCAGTTGATGGCCCGCGCCAAATCCGGCTGCCGGGCGCAGGCCGGGTCCCCGACGATGGCGGCCAGATGGATCACGGCGTCGATGCCGTCGAGACATGTGCCGACCGCCCCCTGGTCGCGGAGATCCGCGCGGCAGAAGCTGAAGCGCGGATGGCCGAAGACGCCCAGGAGCGACTCCCCGCCGAAGAAGAGCGCATCGAGCGCGCGCACGCGATAGCCTGCTTCGAGCAGTTGTCGTACTAGGACCGAGCCGATGTATCCGGCGGCTCCCGTCACAAGCACATGCGAATCCATGGTTCCAGTGACTCCTCTGCCTTCGGGTCCGAACGAGCCCCGCGCGAGCGCCGAGCGAGAGCAGGGCGAGCGCTGAGCGAGGGGGCAGCATAGCACAACGGCCGCGCTCCAGTCATGGCGCGTTGGGAGCTGGCGTTGGGAGCTGGCGTTGGGAGCTGGCGCTGGGAGCTGGCGCTGGGAACTGGCGCTGGGAGCTGGCGGCCGGCCTGCCGCGATCCGCTCCGGGCGCCGCTATCGCGCGGGCGAAGCCGGCTTCTCGCGGCGGTTGACCCCGTACGGCCTCCACCCGCGGGACTTGATTTCGGCGTCGGCCGTCGTCAGTCTAGCAGAGGTCCGGGTGCCGGGCGTCGGTCAACCCAGGGGTGGTGCCGCATGGATCTCGATCGCCTGATGTGGGACGTGATGGAGCGGCTGGTGCCGACCAGCCGCGTCTTCTGCTCGCCCGACTATGACGCGGCGGCAGAGATGCTGGCGAGCCTTCTCGCCGCCCGCGTGCGAACGTACCCGGCGGCGCAGGAGCGCAACGGCTGGGTGATCCACCCGCGCTGGGCGGTGCGCGCGGCGACCATCTCCCGCGACGGAAAGCTCCTCTACGACGGCCGCCACCACGCGCTCGCGGTGATCGCCCTCTCGCGGACCTTTCACGGGAGGGTGTCGCGCGAGGAATTGCGCGAACACCTGCACTTCGATCATCGTTACCCCGACGCGTTGCCCTACCATTTCCGCCAGTTGTACCGCCCCTGGGACCGCGATTGGGGTTTCTGCGTCCCGCGCCGCTTCTACGACGGTCTGGAAGAGGGCTCCTATGACGTGGTAATCGAGACCGACGAAGGGCCGGGGGATCTCAAGATCGTCGATGCGATCCTGCCCGGACGGCGTCCCGAGACGATTCTCTTCGCCGCGCATCTCGATCACCCGGGGATGGCCAACGACGATCTCGCCGGCTGCGCGGTGGGTGTGGCGCTGATGCAGTGGCTGCGGGCGCGCTCGCGCAAGTTTACTTACCGGCTGGTCCTGCACCCGGAGGTGATCGGGCCCGAGTATTTCCTGCCCTCCCTGGCGCCGCACGAGCGGTCGCTGATCTGCGATGGACTCTTTCTGGAGATGCTGGGCACCGAAACCAAGCTCGGCCTGCAGAGATCGCTCTCCGGACCCGACCATCTGCTGGCGAGGATGGAAGCGTACTGCCGCGAGGAGGGGATCGCCCATCGTTCCGGCGCCTACGGCGAAGTTGTCGTCAACGGCGAGTATGTCTGGGAAAGCCACGGGGTCTCCCTGGCCTCGCTGTCGCGCTACCCCTATCCGGAATACCACAGCAGCCGCGACAACCTGAGCATCATCGCGCCGCGCGCCCTGAGCGAGTCGCTGGCGATCGTCCAAGCGGGCGTTGCGGCGCTCGAGAGCGAACCGGTGCTGTTCAAGGATTTCGAAGGCACGCTGTGCCTGTCGAATCCGGCCTACGATCTCTATGTGGATCCTGGCCAGCTGGCGTTCGGTGGAGTCGCGGACGACGCGCTGCGGCAGGGCATCCGGCGATGCATGGAGCTGCTGCCGACGCTGCGCGGACCCGAACCCATCCGGGAACTGTCGGTCCGCTTCGGGCTGCCCGCGGAGGTCCTGATGGACTATCTTCGCCGCTGGGAGGAGAAGCGCCTGGTCGCGATCCTGTAGCGAGCGGATTCAGGTCCGCAGAGGCGACCCGCGTCCGATGAAGGGGCCAATGCCGGCGGTTGGACTGCAGGGTGACCGGCAGGCTCGGGATGTCCGGTACCCTCAGGGACCCGCCCCCGGGGAAGCCTGCTGCGCGGCCAGGACCGCCTCGGCCGCGCGCAGATCGAGCGGGCCGTCGATGTCGAACGACCGCGCGGCGGGGATGATCACCGCGCGGATCTCGCCGCAAAGCACCTCGTGGGTCGGATTCCTCAGATTGTCGCGCCAAAACGCGTACACCGCCCCGCTCAGCTGATAGGC
>JAZDGX010000208.1:0-16287 GCA_043806645.1 Candidatus Eiseniibacteriota bacterium
ACCGCATTCAGAGGGTAGATGTCGAGCCCGCAGAGTGAACCCGGAAAGGGTCCATGGGCAGGGCGGTTGGTCCCTCTCGAGTACTGTCGGGCCCGATCACGCGCAGTCGGGCCCGATCGCGTCCTTATCGAAGCACCACGCTATCGAAGCAGCACGCTGCGGCATCTCGCCAGGATCGCCGCGGAGGGATCCCGGGCGACAGCCAGATAGATTCCCGCCGGCTGCACCGCACCCGTGCCGTTCAATCCATCCCAGGGGATGCGCGTCTCGCCGGAGTTGAGGGTTCCCAGCGGAATCCGCCGGACGATCCGGCCGGACGGGTCGAGGATCTCGACACGCGCGTCTTCGATAGGCCGCGCAGCCTGCAGCACGAAGAGCGTTTCCCCGGCGCCCGGACTGGGAAACGCGCGCAGCGAGAGGAGCCCGGTCGGGCCGGGGCGCGCGTCGATGCCGGCGGGCGCGTAGAGGATCGAGGTATACGTATCCTGATTGCCGTTACGCGTGTCGGTCCAGATGGGGTGAATGCGTCCATCGCGCACGGCGACACCGCTGTATTCGCCGATCAAGCCCGCGCGCAGGAACTCGAGCGGAGCGATCGATATCCCGGGCGCTTCCTCCCGCGGATTCCCGAGGCTCCGGCTTTGGCTCCCGCGCAGATCCGGGGCCTTCGATTGCGCGCCTCCCGCAGTCTCCGGCGCCGCGAGCGCGAGGGCGTCCGCCGGACTCGAGGCCACAGTGGTAACGCGCACATTCGGCTCCCAGGTGACGCCGCCGTCGAGGGAACGGGACATGTAGATGTGCCAGCGGTAGTTCGCCGGGTCGTCCCGTCGGTCGTACCAGATTGCGGTGAGGATGCCCTGTTCGTCGCAGACGAGCCAGGGGTGGAATTGATCGCGCCGCGGCCCCAGCGGATCGTCGTTGACGCGGACCGAGTTGCTCCAGGTCACGCCGTTGTCCAATGAGCGCCGGCACCAGATGTCGAGCCCGTAGGTGCTCAATCGGTCGGCATACAGGCAGTAGACCCATCCGTCCCGCGGTCCGTCCGACTCGTCGACCGCCAGGCAGGGGTAGGGGAAGATCAGGATGTCGCCGTTGATCGCCTCGCCGGGAGCAGCGACGGTGTAGGTCATCACGCGATCGGCGCCCCAGGTGGCGCCGCCGTCGCTCGAGATGTCGTAGGAAATCGTGTTGCCCGTGTACCCGTTCCAGGCGATCAAGAGATCGCCGTTGCCGAGCACGGCCGGAACGGGCCACTGGCAACTATTGCCATCCGATACCTGGACCGCATAGCTCCAGATCTGGCCTCGGTCGGTCGACGAGACGCACATGATCCGCGCGGCGCCGAACCGCGACCAGGTCAGGTACAGCGTGCCGTCGCGGGCCCCGCCGGTGCGGTCGATCGTGATCCACTCCTTGTCCTCGAAGTCCGAGCCCGTGGAGGTGACGGCGGTGAACGGGCCCTCCCAGGTCACGCCCTTGGTGGTCGAGCGGTGAACGATCAAGCGGCTTCCGCCGGCGGGGTCGTAGTTCAGCACGGCAAAGTAGAACGTCCCGTCAGGCCCGACGATCAGGACCGGGTCGCTGTCCCAGGGCAGCGGCCCGTTCAACAGGAAGTCGGTCCAGGAGTAGCCGCCATCCAGGGAATAGCCGATCCCGACCTGCCGGTACCCCAACCGGAAGTCCCGCCAGCAGGCGACGAAGTTGGCCGGATCGGTCGGATTGACGCAGATCTGCTGTTCGTTCTGCAGCTCGGTCGTCGTGTCCGAGTTGATCCGGATCTGCGGGGAATCGGCCGGAGCGGGGCCGGCGCAGAGCAGAATCAACACAACGGGCAATCCCCAGGGCGAGGACGAAGTGAGATGATGGAAGACGGCCATGGCGGAACCTCCTCGCGTCGATTATACGCCCAATCCGGCGGGCCCGTGCCGGTCTGTTCCGCGTGACGTATACTGGACGGGCACGATTGCGCATACTGATTCCGAGGAATGTCGCGGCTACGCGGCGGATCGATTGGAATTCCGGCGGGAGGGAACATGAGGGATTCATGCTGGCCGAAGAAGCGGATCTCGGGTGTGACGCCAGTCGGAATGCTCGCCGCCTGCGCGCTGCTGATGATCGTGGCGTGCAGCGAGGACAACAAACCGCAATCTCCGATTCAGGACGAAATCCCGCCGGCGTCGGTTACGGATCTTGCCCTGAGCGTCGTGGGCGATTCCGCCATCGTCCTCAGATGGACCGCGCCCGGAGACGACGGCGCCAACGGCACCGCCGCGAGTTACGATCTGCGCCACGCCGTGGCGATGATCAGCTCCACCTCATGGGAGAATGCCGTCATGCTGGACGGTGTGCCCGTGCCGCAGGCCGCGGGCGGTCACGAGGAGTACGCCGTCCCCGATCTGCGCCCCGACAGCAGCAGGTTCTTTGCGCTTTGCGCCGTTGACGAGGCCGGCAATCGCGCCGAGCTTTCCAATGTCGCGGCGCTCGATCGGGACCCTCCCGCGACGATCGGGGATCTCCATGCCGAGGCGGTGACGCCGTACGCGATCACCCTGCAGTGGACCGCTCCGGCCGACAACGGGCCATCGGGGATGGCCGATTCCTACGATCTGCGTTACGGCGAAGCCCCGCTCACCGGATCCGCGTGGGATTCGGCCCTCGTCGCAGTCGCGCCCGCCCCTCTCTCCGCGGGCACCTCGCAGAACGCAAAGATCTCAGGCCTGCACCCAGCCACGCGCTACTATTTCGCCCTTCGCTCGGAGGACGATTCGGCCAATGAGTCGGAACTGTCGAATGTTCTCGAACAGGAAACGAATCCGGAGGGGACCTGGTGGGACGGATTCGCCGGCCAGGGCCCGGGGGACCGGATTCTCGCTCTGTCCGGATCCTACAGCGCAGGGCTTGTGGCCGGCGGGACCTTCACCAGCGCCGGGGGACAGGATGCCAGCCGCATCGCTCTCTGGAACGGCGCCGCGTGGGAGCCGCTGGGGTTCGGCTTCAGTGCGCTGTTTGGGACGGCGGCGGTCCAGGCGATCGATGTCTTCGAGAGTGGCGTGATCGCGGCCGGCTACTTCTCCCATTCCGGCGCAACGGCCGTGAACAACATCGCGCGCTGGGACGGAGCGATGTGGAGTCCTCTGCGCGGCGGCACCGATGGGTATGTTCTGGACCTGGCGGTCCACGACGGGGATCTCATCGTCGCGGGTGGGTTCTTCACGGTCGACGGCATGGACATCTACTCGATCGCCCGGTGGGATGGCGCCGCCTGGCGTTCCATGGGCTGGAATACGACGGGATTCGGCGCAATCGCCGCTCTCGAGGTGTACGACGGGGCCCTGATCGCCGGTGGGAGCTTCACTCAAGCGGGTAGCGCGGCGGCCAACAACGTCGCGCGCTGGAACGGGCACGCTTGGAGCCCGCTGGGTGAAGGCCTCACCGGAGGCGTCCCGTCGTCTATGGTCTCTGCCCTGGCCGTGTACGAGGGCGAGTTGATCGCTGCCGGCGCCTTCGGCCTCTCCGGAACGACAGAGGTGGCCAACATCGCCCGCTGGGACGGAAGCGACTGGCTTCCTCTGGGTGCGGGAGTGGGGGATCCGGGAAGCGGCGAGCGGGTCCTTGAACTCGCGGTCCTCAATGACCGGCTGATCGTGGGGGGGGACTTCTCGATTGCCGGGGGCATCCCGGCATTCAACATTGTTGCCTGGGACGGAGTGGGCTGGTCCTCGCTGAGTTCCGGTCTGGATGGCCAGGTTTCCACCCTGGCGGTTCGCGATGGGCATCTTTTCGTGGGTGGGGATTTCCAGAACGCGGGCGGCAGCTCCTCTCCGTACATTGCTCGCTGGGACGAATAGGCAGGGCGCACGGGAGTCATCCAGCCGCATGCCGGCGAGGAATCCGCGTGAATCTTCGGGCCCGCAACGGGTATACTTCTTCGCAATGTTCCACACCCACTGGTTGGGTTCACCTGAGCGTCTTTCCTGGGGGAGGAGATACCTTGAGCACGCAACGCATGCGGACTTTCCGCGGGTTCATCTGGATGGGTCTTTTTGCGGGCCTGTTTGCTGCGGCGGGAATCTGCGCGGCGCAATCGGGCGGTCAGCCCGCCGGCCATTTCGCCGAAGGCCAGAGATTGTTGGCGGGAGCGGACTTCCCGGCAGCCCTGAAGGCCTATCAGGCTGCGGCCACCGCGGACCCGGGGAACACGGAGTATCAACAGCAGGCCGCCATCCTGCGGCAGGTCATCCAGCTTCGCGAGAACGTCAAGCAAGAGACGAATCCGGAGAAGCGCGAAACGATCCGCGGCGCGCTCCGGGCGTACTACTACGAGCATCGCCTCTACGGGGAGGCCCTGCCCCTCGATCAGGATCGCCACGCAACGCGGCCCTCGCCGGAGAGTGCGACCCTGCTCGCCGAGACGCTGCTGGAGCTGGGCCGCGATGTCGAGGCTGAGACCGTGACGGCCACCGTGTCGTCGCAGGATGCCCCGCCGGCTGCGCGCCTGCTTCACGGGATCGCGCTCGCGCGGCTGGGACGGGTCGATGACGCGCGCACGCTCGCCGATGCGGTGGCCCTGCCCGAGGGCGCTTCCGCGGACGTCCTGCTCCATGGCGCGCGGCTGCAGTCGCTCGTCGGCCGGGCCGACGCGTGTTGCAGCCTGCTCGCCCGCACGATGCAGGCGACGGCGCCGAGCGCGCTGCCGGCCGTGAAGGAATACGCGCGGGCCTGCCCCGACTTCGCCGCCGTCGTCGGCGCTTCTTCGTTCGCCACCGCGCTCGAGACGGGTTCCAAGGTGAGCGAGTCGAAATGCAGCCAGGCTCCCAGTTGCGGCGGCTGTCCGCGCGCCAAGAGTTGCGCGCATTCGACGCCGGCCAACACCGGGCGCACCGAGTAGTCCGGCGGGCCGATGTCCCGGACGCGCCGGATCACACAGCTTGGCTTTCTCGTTGTCGTCTTGGCGAGCGTGTTTCTGCTGCGCAGCCATGCCGAGCGCTGGTGCCCGTTCGGAGGCATCGAAGGGCTCTACGCGTTCGTCCGCACGGGCAGCCTGCCCTGCTCGCTGCATGTTTCGAATCTCTTCATCCTCGGCGGGGTGCTGTTGTCGGTGCTCCTGCTGCGGCGCGCCTTCTGCAGCCATGCCTGCCCGATCGGCGCGATCTCCGAATGGACCCGGCGCGCGGCCGCCCGTGCGGGCCTGCGGGCGCGGCGCGTGCCGCCGCGCCTCGATCGTGCGCTGTCGCTGCTTCCCTTTGCCGTGCTCACGGTCGTCCTCTATTTCACCTATCGCATCGGCGAGCTGGTGTTCCGCGGCTTCGATCCCTGCTACGCGCTGATCAGCCGTCACGGCGAGGACATCACGATCTGGGCCTACATCGTGGGAGCAGGGCTGGTCGCGGGCGCGACGGTCGTCTCGCTGCCCTTCTGCCGCTGGCTCTGTCCGCTCGCGGCCGTCTTCCATCCCTTCTCGCGCGTTGCACCGCTGGCGGTGCGGCGCGAAGCGGCCGGTTGCAACGACTGCGGCACGTGCTCCGCGGCCTGCCCGATGGAAATCCCCGTGCACGATCGCGAGACGGTTTACGATGCGCACTGCACGGCTTGTCTGGAATGCGTTGCCCGCTGTCCACGCCGCGAGCGAGGGGCGCTCCGGTGGGGGCCGGGCGGGCGTCAGGCACGCGCGTGGCCGCAGCCGGCGCTGATCGGTCTGCTGATTGTCTGCATCGCGGGCGCGGCGGCGGCGGCGGAGATCTTCCCCCGCGCTTCCTTCATTGAGACGCGCGGGACGTCTTCCGGGTCGACCTCCGCGTTGGATCTGCGCGTGAGCGGCCTTGACTGCCACGGCCGGGCCACGCTGCTGGCCGCGCTTCTCAATCGGGATGACCTGTACGCCGTGAGCGGCTATCTGAAGATCGAAGTCTGGCCGGCTCCCGACGGGGGCCGGGCCCGTCTCACCTACGATCCCGCGTTGACCAACCCCGACGCCTTGCGCAGCGCGATCATCGAACCCTACTACGATGCCGGCGCCGATCGCTGGCGCACCTCGCCCTTCGAGATCGAGGGGCGTCCGTTGTTCGATGGGACATTGCGCTGAGCTTGTCTGTTCCCCCGGGACTGCTCCCACGCGCACAGCCTCGGATGTGCGGACGTGCACACCGCACGCCGGGCCTACGCCTCATCCTCCGGCAGGGGCTTCGGTCGCAAGAGCGCGTAGAGCACCAGGATGATCCCGAGCAGCACGCCGACGATGGCCAGCTCGCCCCGTTTGGCGTGCGCGATCATCACCAGGCAGGCTCCGATGCCGCAGGCGGGTACCAGCGCCGGAACCTCGAAGCGGCCCCGCGGCTCGTGGGGGCGCGCCTTGAGGACCAGCAGCGCCAGATTGATCACGGCGAAGACAGACAGCAGGAGCAGCGCCGTCGCGCGGGCCAGATTGGGGATGTTGCCGATCAGGGCCAGGATCAGGGCGGCGGCGAAGAGGGTCAGGATCGCATGGTGGGGCGTGCGCCGCCGCGCGTTCACCGCGCCCAGGTAGCGCGGCAGAAGCCCCTGGCATGCCATGCCGTAGGCGAGGCGCGATCCCATCACATAGTTGAGCAGAGCGGTGTTGGCGACGGCGAAGAGCGTGATCGCGTTGAACACCGAGGGGCTCAGCCAGGGGGCGATGCGCCGCGTGATCTGAACCAGCGGCGCCCCGCGCATGACATCGGCGAGTTCGGTGGCCGGCACGGCCGAGACGGCGGTGATGCTGACCGCGATATAGAGAAGAGTGGCGATCGTGAGGGCCGCGATCAGGCCCCAGGGCATCGTGCGTTCCGGCTCCTTGACCTCCTCGGCCACATTGATCATGTCCTCGAAGCCGACGAAGGAATAGAAGGTCAGCACAGCCCCGGTGAGGAGCATGGAGAGACCGAGCCCGGAGTGCCCCGGCGTGGCCTGCGGCGTGGCAAGGTAGTCGACCCCGCCCCAATAGCGCATGCCGATCGCGATGATGAAGAGCAGGCCGCCGACTTCGATCACCGTGCAGACCAGATTGGCCCACATCGACTCGCGGATACCCCACAGGTTGATCGCGGTCAGCGCCACCAGGAAGGCGACCATCAGCAGCCATAGGGGGGGGCCGCCGAGGAGTACCGCCAGGTTGCGGGCGAAGACGTTGCAGGCCGTCGCGATCGAGGTCAGCCCCGAAGCCATCACCGCCAGCCCGACCAGATAGGAGAGCAGCGGGGCGCGAAAGGCGCGCTGCGTGACATAGGCCGCCCCGGCGGCACGCGGGTAGCGTGAGGAGATCGAGGCGTAGGTGAGTCCGGTCAAGATGGCCGCCACCATGGCGGCGAGGAAGGCCAGCCAGACGGCATTGCCCATCGCTCCCGCGGCGACGCCGATCGTTCCGTAGATGCCCGATCCGACGATGTCCCCGACGCCGTAGACGATCAGGAAGAAGAGTCCGATCCGGCGAGCGAGGGTCGGAGTGGTTGTGCGTCCGGTGTTCATGCGCCGGCATCTAATCAAGAATGGCAGGCCGCGCAAAGCGCCAAATGGGGCGACGGGGGCGTCGACGGTGTGACCGGCCCGCCTGCTGCGCCGATCGGGCTGGATTCAACACCCCCGATTGCGTAGGGTCACGGGGTTCCTTGGCCGGCGAACAGCCTGGAGAGAAACGATGAGCCTCACGGAGAAGATCGCCGATATCGCGACCGCTTTCATTGCCGCGGGCCACTACCCGAGCGTCTTTCTGCTGATGGTCGGGGAGAGCATGGTGCTGCCGATCCCGAGCGAGGCGGTCATGCCCTTCGCCGGGTTCCTGATCGCTGAGGGCCAGATGACGTTTGCCGGGGTGATTCTCGCCTCGACCCTGGGCAGCATCGTGGGCTCGCTGATCTCCTACTTCATGGGCGCGTTGGGGGGCCGGCCGCTGGTCGAGCGCTGGGGCAAGTATCTGCTGCTCAACCACGAGGACCTGGTGGCGACGGAGAGATTCTTCGCCACATGGGGCAGCGGGGCCATCTTCATCTGCCGCTTCATTCCGGTCGTTCGCCATCTCATATCGTTGCCCGCCGGCTTTGCCCGCATGAAGCTACTGCCTTTCTGCGTGTACACGATCGTCGGCGCGGGCCTGTGGAACGCCTTCCTGGCCTGGGTCGGGTACTCGCTCCGCCTGCGCTGGGACGAGGTCATGAAGTACAGCCACACCATCGACATCGTGGTCGTGGCCATCCTGGCGCTGGGATGCGCTTGGTTCGTCGGGCGCCATGTCTTGCGACGTGCGTAGGGCGAGCGCCGCCGCCGGAACTCCGATGCTCACGGACTCGGCCCATCCTCCTCGCGCCCGGCCACGATCCACAGGGCGCCCCACGCGGACAGCGCGGCGACCGTGGTCCCTCCCAGGGCGGAATACCAATGGAAGAACTCGGGCGCCAACGGCAGCGACACGACCGGCAGCGCCGCCACGATCCAGGAGAATGCGGCCATCGCGAGCGCGGGAGGATCCCGCAGCGCGCGAGCCCACACAGCGGCCAGGGCGAAGGGAAGGAAGCAGAAGTAATGGTGCCAGGCTGGGCGCAGAATCAGGGTGACGGTCACGAGGACCATGGCAACGGCGACAGGGTGGCTCAGCCGCAGGCGCCGGGTGCGCCAGAGCATCCCGGCGAGCAACGCGAGCGAGAAGATGATTGCCGTGACCGAGCGGAGCCCTCGGGACAATTCGACTAGCCAAGGGCCCCCGCCCGGCGGAAGCCCGAAATGGGCCCGGGTGAAGAACCAGCTATCGATCAATCCCGAAATTCCCTGAGCGCCGGGGACCTTGGAGGCCAGCGTCATCGCCCGGGTCAGCGCGTAGATCTTCCGGCAGAACATCGTCGTGGGAGTCCAGCCGATGGCGAGAACCGGTATCGCGATCCCGAGCACGACCGCGGAGATGAGGACCCAGAGTAGAAAGCGCCACCGCCGCCTGGGGAGAGCGTTGATCAGGTAGCCGGCGGGATACACCTTCATGCCGCACAGAAGCCCCATCAGCACGCCCGTCCCCGCGCCGGGACGCCTGAGGGCGACGATGCTGCCGGCGGCGATCAGCAGACTGACCTGGCCCCACTTGACGCAATGGACCACCGGGAGCGAAAGGACGACGAGCCCGACCGCTGCCATCCACGCCGCCGACCCGCCCATGGCCCTCAGTTGCCTCTGGCAGAGCAGCGCGAGCAGGAGGACGGCGCCGATCTGCACGCCCAGCCAGATCCAGAAGGCCGCCGCAGGGCCGGTGACGGTGAAGCCCCGGAAGAGGATCGCGAGCAACGGCGGATAGAGCCACTTCGGATGGATCGTTCCCGGAGCATCCACGAGCAGGTGCGCCTGGGCCAGGTAGATCGTCTGGAAGTCTACGAGCAGTCCCGGCAGATTGTCGAAGGCGTCGAAGATGGGACCCACGCCGCGGACCGCGGCCAGGACGATCACCAAAAGGCCGATCGAGCCGATGGCGAGCGCGGCGAACCGGTGGCGCCGGATCGCACGCTCGGAGGCGTGGCTTGCGCTTCCCTTGCGGTTTTCGTCGGGCATTGCGCTTGCGTTCTGGACGTTTCCGTTGCCGGCTGGACCATCCGGTTCGGAGTCCAGGGTACCTCCCACCCCGCACCTCGTCTAGTGTCGAGCGATCGCTCGAGTCGAAAGAAGACCGGGAGCTGACTCGCGCAGGCGGGGAACGGATCGGATGCCGGCCGGCGCGATGCCGGTGCGCCGGCGGCGGCGAGCGCGCCGGGAAGAACTACTGCGAATGGTCCCTCAGGCTGATCTCGATCTGCCCCGGTTGCGTCGTTCCGGTCCAGCGGAATTCCGTTGCCGTGTGAGTTATGTCGTGGATGTCGAGATAGCGCTCGACGAAGGAGATCGAGACCACGTGCGACGGGATCTCCTCGCCCGCCAAGCCGAAATAGGCAAAGTACCATCCCGGGTCGGCGGTGTCGGAATAGGTGAGGGGCAGATTCTCGACGATCATGTCGCTCGTGCGCGTGTGGGTCGGACGGCCTTGGAAGCTTTCCCATTCGTACATATGGCAGGCGAGATGCAGTACGGTGCTCCCGTCCGGGGAAACCTCCGCGTCGCAGTGCATGGTCTGGCCGGAAACCGATTCATAGTAGCTGCTCGAGTCGGAGAAGTCCCACGCCAGGGTGTTGCCGCTCCAGACGACCTGGTGCTCGCGATCGTATTCGCCGGTTGCGAACAGCCGGACCTCCATGGCGCCGTTGTCGAGCATGAATTCGCCCGTGCAGAGGATCCGCGTCCAGGTCATGGTCTTCAGTTTCTGGAGCCAGGTTGCATCGACCGTGAACATCCCGAGGTCCACATCGTCCATCGTTGAGCGGTTCGCGTCGACCTCGATCGGGAACTCATATGTGACATCCTCGACCACCACCTCGAGCCAGTTCTCGCCGGGGAAGAGGCGCACGAGCTGGAATGCTCCGGAGGCATTGGTTTCCGCGGGCGCAAGCGGCGCATAGTAGACCTGGTCGGGGCCCTCGCTCGGCACCTTGCATTTGCTGCGCACCCAGGCGCCCTGAACGGGATGTCCGCGCGCATCCCGGATCGTTCCGTGTCCGTGGTACGACCACCCGGTCCGCTCCAGAATGGGCGCGAGCCGATCCTCTTCGCCCTGCTGCTCCAAGGCGAGCGCGATCTCCGGGCGAAGCTGGTTTACCGTGAGCGGCTTGGCGGAGAAGAGCAGCCCCAGAAGTTGGCTGAAGCTCCAGTTGACCGCCGGGATCTCCTCGGAGCCGCCCGATTGTCCGGTGATCGTGTTGCTTTCCGTCTGCAGGCGGGCCAGTAGGCAGGTCGGATAGCCTTCCATTGACGGCCAATCGGTGTTCTGGGGAGTGGCGCTCGGATGATGCGTGCGCAGCGCGCGGAACGGTTGATCGGGGGAAATGCTGCCGGAAACATACCCGTTCTTGAAGTAGTCCACGAACTGCGCGTACTCCTCGAGCATCGGCCGCTCGGGATGAGCGTCGCCGAACTGGTGGACCTCTCGCAGCTGTTGCGAGAGCGCCTCGAAGCCGTTGTCGCCCAGAAACACGTGGCTCATGTAATGGCCGACCTCATGGGCGATCGTCGCTTCCGTCGCGCGGGTCGGGCCGGTGGCGACGAAGCTGAATCTCGGGTAGAGGCGCCGATAGGCTCCGCGGGCCCAGTACTCGAAAGCGGAGTAGGCGCTGACCTCGGGGGAGGCCAGCGCGACCCATCCGCGCAGCGCCAACCGGTTCTCGGTTTCCTGCAGGGCGAAGGCCTGCAGAGGGCCCGGCAGGGCCGCGATCACATCCCGAATCGTCCAGCGCGTGACGAGGCGGATGTTGTCCATGTTCTGCCACTCCCAAGCGTCCCGCCGGATGTAGCGGCGCATGAAGAAGTACGACTGGGCGGGGCGGGTCTTGGCCACGCCGGTGGCGCCCGTCTTCGCGACGGCCGACATCCGCGCGCCGGCGGGCATCTCTCCGGCCTCGTACAGCTCGAAGACGGCCGGATTGGAGAGCGTGTCCACCGGCATCACCGGCAGCCACGCCTCAGCCTGCGGGAGCGCGTCATAGGTGCTCGTCACCGGGATCGCATAAACCCACAGCAGGGGTTCGGTGTTCTCCCCGCGCGGCAGCAGCAGTTGGATGCGGTCGTCGCTCGTGAATTCGACGCGGAACCCTTCGGCGCTGTCGGGTGCGGCGATCGGAGAGGTGAGGATCCGCGCCACGCCGAGTTGCCCCTGCGCACCGGAGGGAAAGACGAAGGTCGCGTTGGAGACGGTATCCGCGACCGTGGTCTCGGCCGTTTCGGAGACTTCATAGTCGGTGACTTCGCCGACCTCGAAACCTGTCTCCGGTTCCGGGACGGCGATGCGCTCGCGCTCGGGCGAGCAGGCGGCGCAGAGGAGGAGCGGGATCAGACAGGCGAGCGGGGCCAGGAAGACGAGCATTGAACGAAACGACGACCGGCTCACCTCGATCTCCTTCCAGGTTGCTTGGGCGATGCTGCTGTATCGAGGCCGCGGCCGGGCGAGCGCATTGTGCCGTAGTCGCTCGGCCGCGCCGGGATCTCCGGGCTTTCAGAAACGCATGAAGTCCAAAGCCGCGCGCACTTCATGGCGGGCAGGGTCCCAACCGAAGCGCACGGGAGCCTTCCAGTCGAGAGCGGCGCGATCATCCGCATCGGCCCCCAGGAAAAACTCCTGCACGAGATAGGCGCCCGCGAGGGCACCGGCGACGATCATGTAGGTCTGCGCCTTGCCGTCGTGGTCTTCGGCCTGCGTGAACATATCCTCGGCCGCGTCCCCGTCGCCGCTGCGCGCCAGAGTCTTGTACTCCTCGTACGAATCGTTGCCCGCCGCGTGCTCGTCGTAGGCGAGATAGCCGAACACGCCCGCGCCGGCCAGGCATCCCCACTTGAGAAGTTTCCCGCCGAGGGAGCCTCCGTGTCCCGGCGAGGAGTCTCGCTCCGGCTCCAGTTGCGGGATGGTGGTCCCGGGCGCCGCCGTTTCCGATTGCCCCGCATCGGTCGGGGCGAACGACTCCACGTAGGCCTCGGAGACCCAACCCACCGTGCCGTCGCTCGCCCGCACCTTCACCCATCCGGGTTGCTCGTCGAGACGCGCGAGGATTTCCCCGCGCGCGACGGAAGCAAGCACGCGGGCATCGGTCCCGGGGCTCTCCCGGACATTCAGACGCGAGGCGGTGACCTTGACTTGCGGTTCGGCGTCGGCCGCGCCGGCAAGCGAGCAGAGGGCCGAGCCGAAGACCACGAGGCCGAGCATGATGATGGAAAGCGTGCGCATTCCGTCTCCTTATCTGCGATGTTTCTTGTTCCGTTTGCCCCCGCCACCCGGCAGCTGGTGCGAGAATAGCAGATCGAGCCCGGCTTGGGAGTGAAGGATCTTCCCTCTCCTCGCCGGGCCCGCTATCCTGTCCCCCGCGCCGGAACAGCGGAGAGGTGACGGCATCGATCAGCCCGCACGGGCGCGGAGGAGGAAGCACATGAGTGCAGCCGAACGCAACGGACTGGTGACCATGAAGGGCCGCCCGATCACCCTGCTCGGTCCCGCCCTCAACGTGGGGGATGTCGCCCCGGATTTCCGTGTCGTCGATCAGGGATTTCATCCGGTCCGCCTGGCCGAGTTTCACGGTCGGCCTTGTTTGATCAGCGCGGTGCCCAGTCTGGACACCAGCGTCTGCGCGCTTCAAACAAAGCGCTTCAACGCGGAGGTGGCCTCCCTGCCGGATGAAGTTGTCGCCTTGACGATCAGCATGGATCTGCCCTTTGCGCAAAAGCGTTTTTGCGATGCGGAGACGATCGAGTGCGTCCACGTCCTGTCGGATCATGTCTGGCGGGAATTCGGCGAACGCTACGGTTTGTTCATCAAGGACATGGGATTGCTCGCGCGGGCGGTCTTCATCATCGCGCGGGACGGTCGCATCTCGTATATCCAGATCGTGCCGGAGATCTCCCAGCATCCCGACTACGACGCGGCGTTGAAGGCGCTGAAGGCGGTGCTCTGAGCGGCACGTTCCGAAGATCCCGTCGCAGAGAATTCAGTTGCGAATGGCGGCAGGTCTGAAAGACACGGCAGGTCCGAAAGACTGGCACCCCTTCCGGATGTCGGATAGACTGCCGGGAACCATGGTGGCCAGGAGGTGGGTAGAGAGTACAGGCTGCGGCGCCTGGCGATGGGCCGCCGGCCGTCGGATCCGGACTCGATAGGGGGCCGCAGGGTGCACCGAGGCCAGACAATCAGCGTCGTCATTCCCTGCTACAACGAGGAAGACGGGATTCAGAAGGTGATCCCCGGCCTTCCGGACTGCGTGGACGAGATCGTCGTTGCCGACAACAACTCGAAAGATCGGACCGCCGAGGTCGCGCGGGCGCTGGGAGCGAAGGTCGTCCTTGAGACGCGCCAGGGCTACGGCGCAGCCTACAAACGGGGTCTGGCCGCCGCGACGCAGGAGATCGTCGTCACCATGGATGGGGACTGCACCTATCCCATGGATGCGATCCCGGGGCTGGTCGATTTCCTCCTCGACCGCGACCTGGATTTCGTCTCCGCCGCCCGCTTTCCGCTGCGCGATCCGCGTGCGATGAAGTTCTCGAACAAGCTCGGCAACTGGATCCTCACCGCGGCGGTCCGGCTGCTCTATGGGACGCGCCTGGCGGATTCGCAATCGGGCATGTGGGTGTTCCGCCGCCGGGTCCTGCCGCTGCTCCATCTGACCAGCGACGGCATGCCCTTTTCAGAAGAGATCAAGATCGAGGCCGTCCGCCATCCGAAGATCCGTTTCGCCGAACACCATATCGACTACCGCCCGCGTGTCGGGGAGGTCAAG
This sequence comes from Candidatus Eiseniibacteriota bacterium, assembly GCA_043806645.1. Lineage (GTDB taxonomy): Bacteria > Eisenbacteria > RBG-16-71-46 > CAIMUX01 > WJJG01 > JAZDGX01. The sequence goes on from JAZDGX010000208.1 coordinate 14,334, forward strand.
CTGCGCCGTTGGCGGGATGGATGGGAGAATCTCCGTTTTCTGGCGCAGAAGCGCTTCTGCCGCCCGCCCGCCGTTGAGTAAGCCCGATTGGAAGGCCATGGGAACCTCGAATCAGGGGCTCACGGGGACAGATGATCGGCGTGCGCCTGAGAGGCCCGGGAACGCGCGGGCCGTGCGCGCCGCTTTCGCCTGGCTGCTCGCTCCCGCTGCCTGTGTCGCTCTCGAGGTCCTGCCCGGCTTCGGCCCCGGGGCACTGCGCGTCGTGGGGGCCTTCGTCCTGTTCCTGATCCTTCCCGGCTGGCTGGTTCATCTTCACATTCTCCCCTCCGCGCGCATCCATCCGGCCGAACGCATCGTGCGCGCCTTCGTGCTCAGTCTGGCGCTCGGCAGCGTGCTCGGAATGGCCGCCTGGTTCCTGGGCGGCGGCGCCGCGCGGGGGCCGGTTCCCGGTGCCGGCGCGCCCACGCCGCCGATTCTCGGCCGGCTGGGCGCGGTCATCTGGGGCGAGGCCGCGTGGCTGCTGATCGGCGCACTGCTCCTGATCGTCCGCCGGGCATGCGGGCATGGGGGAGCGATGGGCGCGGGTGAACAACCCGCGCGTGAAGGCGCGGTGCGCAGCGCGCGTCGTTTCGCTCCCTCGGGCGGCCTGCTGATGCTCCTCGTGCTCGTGGTCCTGATCGGGATCCTCGGCTTTCGTGCGGGAGGCATCTTCGGCTTCGAGAGCGACGCCCCCGATCACTTGAGCTGCATTCGCGAGATGGTCGAAGGGGATCGCATCCTGCCGCGCACGACTTTCCACATCGATGGGGACGGCGCGGCGGTCGATTCGCGCAAGGGGTTCTATCACGTGATGGCGGCTGCGATCGCGCGCGCGGCCGGCGTCGATCCGCTCGTGCTCTGGAATCTGCTCCCCGCGTTGCTCATGCCGCTCGCGCTGTTGGTCTTCTACACCTTCGCCCGCCGCCTGCTCACCAGCGAGGTGGCGGTCCTCTGCGCCACCGCGCTCGCCTTGATCTGCTTTGGAGATGCGTCCAGCGGCATCTTCCTGCGTGTCAACTACGGCAGCCAGATGGGAACGCTGCTGGCGTGGGCCGCGCTGGCGATGGCTCTGGGTGCCATGCGCGCGGGGGACGGACGAGGGGGGCCGGGGCCCTCGATCGAATGGAGCGCACCGGAGCGACGCGTCGAGCGCGGAAGACTCATGGTGGCCGGGCTGGCCGCCTTCGCGGCCGCCGGGGTCCATCTCTTCGCCGCCGTGCACCTGCTCTTTGCCTGGGGGGTTTTTGTCGCGGCGCTCCTGCTCCTGCGCGGTCCGCGGCATCCGTCGTTCGTGCGAGCGGCGGTGATCTGGGCGGCGCTGTTCGCCGGGTGCGTCCTGCCCGTGGTATGGCGCATGGCATTCACTCTCGCGACGCCCAACCCGCTCCACACGCACCGCCAGGGAATGCTCGGACTGGGCGGGGATTTCTCCCTCGTGGCTTCGCGTCTCTGGTGGCGCTACGTCGGCCCCTTCGGTCTGGCGGCGATTGCGCTTTCTCCATTTCTGTGGCGGCGGGCGCGGACCGATGATGCCGCCCTCTATCTGGCGGCGCTCAGCGCGGCGCCGGTGCTCGTCGTGGCCAATCCGCTCGTCGTGCCCTTGGTCGAGCCCGTGCTCGGCTACCTGGTCGATCGCCTGCTCTACGCAATTCCCTTTCCGATCGTCCTGGCCTGCATCGGATACCGCCTGTTCGCGGGCCTCACGGAACGCCGAACGCGGCGGCGATCCGCGGCGGTGCTGGCATTCGCCCTCCTGATGGTCGGCCTGCTCATTCCGCGGCTGGCGGCGTTCGCGCATTCGCATTCACCACGGGCCGCCGCCGCGCGCCACGAGCGCTCGATCCTTGCCTGGAAGGACCTTCTCGACCGGATGGAGGATACGATCGACCCGCGCTCGGTCGTGCTCAGCGATCCC
>JAZDGX010000209.1:0-4068 GCA_043806645.1 Candidatus Eiseniibacteriota bacterium
CTGCCCATCATCCAGCCGCTGCAGCCGCAGGCGATCGTGTCCGGACCGGAAGCGTGCGCGTTGTGCAGTCAATTTCCTCAGTACTGCAACGCATGTTACTTGTTCCTGTGGGTGGTCTCCCTCGATCCGGAGAACTGGGAGCAGCACTACCTATGAGCCGATCCAGTCTGCTGGTTCTGCTTCTCATCGGATCGATGGGCGTCTCCTGTCCGGTGCATGCCGGAGCGAGCGACATGGGCTCGTACACGTATGCGGCCACGAGTCCCGACTCGACGTGCGTCGTCTGGTTGAGCGACATCTCGATCCCGGAAATTCCCCTGACGGTAATCGAACCCCGCCGAGGAATGAGCTACGCCGAGCGACTGGCCATCATGGCCGACGACATGCGTCTTCCCCTCATGATCAAGATTCGCGAGACGCAGAGTGCTCCGGATGCGCGGCGCCAATGCCTTTGGGTGGGCGGGCGCGTGGAACCGCCCGATGGAGATCTGGATGGCCGGTTCATCTGGCCGAGCGATCAGCGGTTGTGTGCGAACTTCCCGGACGGAACGATCATCTGCGCAGACTCGGTCTTCGCTCTGCCTTGTGGGGACGCGTTGGATCTGCTGGAGCCGATGCGGATCTCGCCGCGGCGGGATGGATGGACGAGCAGCTTTCGCTCGATCGAGGTGAAGCACACCCTGGGCGAGGTGACCAACACCCGCTGCCACATCTTCGTGGTCTTCCGCGCGGGCGAGTTCGTGCGCCGCAGGCTGGCCTGGACTGATTGCACGGGGATCAGCATCTGCCGAGATGGAGCGCAGGCGTCCGCGGTGAGTCCCTGAGCGGATACGCGGCTGTGGCCGGCGGGCGGGCGGAGGCAATGTCGGCGGACGCGCGGGAGATTCGAGGCCGCGGCGCACCACGGGAGTCTGCTCAGGCCAGCAGATGCTCCCACAGGATGCGGGCGCCGATCAGCAATAGCAGGACTCCGCCGATGATCTCCATCCGCGGACCGGCGCGCGTGCCGAGACGGCAGCCCAGCGCCACGCCCAGCCACGAGAGCAGCCCGGTGACGACTCCGAAGGTCACGATTGGGACGAGGATGGCGACCTCGAGCATGGCGAGCGAAAGGCCGACGCCGAAGGCGTCGATGCTGGTAGCGATCGCGAGCATGAGGAGGGTCATGCCCCGCGATGGGTCCTGCGTCATGCTGCAGGTGGAGCTCAGGCCTGAGCGGATCATCCGGGCGCCGATGAAGGCGAGCAGGCCGAAGGCGATCCAGTGGTCGATTTCGCGAAACCACCCGGCCAGTTGAGCGCCCAGAAGCCAGCCGAGCAGCGGCATCCCGGCCTGAAAGATGCCGAAGGCGACCGCCAGGCGGACGCGGGCCCAAGGACCCTGAGAGCGGCCGGTCGACGTCGAACAGATGGAGACGGCGAAGGCGTCCATCGAAAGGCCGATCGCGAGAACGAGAATCTCGATCCAGGTCATCGTTGTGCCCACGTCATCTTCGTGCCCGCGTCATCGTTGTGTTCGCGACATCATCGCGTCCAGATCATCTGCGTGTCCGTAGCCGCATGATGGGACGGGTCTCGGAGCGCCGGACGACTTCCTGAAAGCCCGCCTGCTTGAAGGTACTCACCGTGCCGTGGAAAGCGAAGACGTCGGGGAAGCTGTCTGTGCGCGGCTCGATCGGGTAGCCTTCGATGACCTTTGCGCCTTGTTTGCGCGCGTGCGCCACGGCGGCCTTGAGCAGTTCGCTGGCCACTCCCGTGCGCCGGTGTTCTCGGGCGATAAAGAAGCAGACGACCGACCAGACGGGAACATCATCGACGCGGCCGAGGACCCTGGAGCGATCGAGACGGGGGAATTCATCGCGGGGAGCGATTGCACACCAGCCCACGGGGAGCCCGTCTCGGTAGGCAAGGATGCCCGGAACTCGCCCGGCGTCGACCAGCGCCTTCATCGCGCGGCGATTGGGCGCCCCCTTGCCGGCGTTGAACTCCTTCGCGCTCAGGCGCCACCACATGCACCAGCATCCTCCGGCCGCGCCGTGCGGTCCGAAAAGCTCCACGAAATCCTTCCAGCGCGAGGGCGTGAGCGGGTGAAACGATAGACGGGGGGATTCCTTCGCACCGGCGGGCGGCCGCCGGGGCTTGATCGAGAGGTGCAGCGCGGGCTCGATCTTCCGCTTCAGGCGGTCGGACAAGAGAGGCTTCTTTCTCGGCCTGGGGATTTTCATCGGCCTGTCCCTCCCTTCCAATCCTACATCTGATTGTACATCCGATCGCGCGTCCGGCCCACGGGGGGCGGCGTCCTCGCGGCTCCGGCACGATCAACGGACCGGCCGGCGCCACGCGGTATGGAAAGAGCTCCGCCCGGAACAGCCCGGCCTTTACGGCCGGATCCTCATCGGGTGGGGTGAACGCGCCAGCGGCCGGTTGGGCGTTACGCGCGCAGCTCTCCCGCCAGCACCGTCACCGCCTGCCCACCCAAGTGCACCCGCGACCCGTCGACACGCACGTGCACCACGCCACCGCGCCGGGATGCCTGATAGGCGAGCATCTCGGTCTTGCCGAGCCGCCGGCTCCAATACGGTCCCAGCGCGCAGTGGGCGGACCCCGTCACCGGATCTTCGTCGACTCCGATCCAGGGAGCGAAGTAGCGGGAAACGAAGTCGAACGGCTGCTTGCCGGCCGCAGCGGTCACCATGACTCCGCGGCCCGGAAACTCGCGCAGCGACGCGAAGGCCGGGTTCATCGAGCGGACGATCTCCGCGGAAGCGACCTCGAGCAGATGGATTTTTCCCGTCAGGCCGGCATAGATCGGATCGATGCCCAGGGCGCGGGTCATCTCGGGAGATACCGTCGCCGGTTCCACGGGGAGCGCGGGAAAGTCCAGCACGATCCGAGGGCCCTCACGCCGCGCGCCGAGGCGGCCGCTGCGAGATGTGAATTCGATCGGCTTCCCGGACGCGACCTCGCCCGCTTCCCACAGGACATGGGCGCTGGCCAGGGTCGCATGCCCGCAGAGATCCACCTCCGTGAGCGGCGTGAACCAGCGCAGGTTCCATCCGGCTCCCTCGGGAAGGAGAAAAGCGGTCTCGGAGAGGTTCATCTCCGCTGCCAGCGATTGCATCCAGGGGACTTCCTTGGGTCCGTCCAGCAGGCACACGCCGGCGGGATTGCCCCCAAAGGGCCTGTCCGTGAATGCATCGGCTTGGTAGATCTTCATGTTCCACACTCCTCGACCAAGGGACACGTCAGGCGGTCGATCCAACAGCAGTATCCATCGCATCCCGCCAGCAGCGCATGATGCGTCGTGCATGGTTGGGACGAAGGCTGTGTATCATCGGGACGAAGGTCGTGCATCATGATGTCCATCTACTTGCGTGAAATTTCCGCAGCGGCACGATAGAATCCGTACTCGCCGCGGAGGAAGTTTAGCAGACGGGATCGAAGGCGGGAACGGCGAAGTGTGTCGGTGTGGAATGGGCCGGCCGTAGAACCCGACGGCGGAGGGACGATGCAAGGCACGATCCGGGGAAGGTCCTGTGGCTGGGGTTTGATTGTGGGTCTGCTTCTGCTCGCGGGGGGATCGGTCCGGGGCGAAGCGGACGGGAAGAGTGGGGAAGGGATCTGGAAGGGCAGGGAAGAGACGCGGGACGGAGTCGTGTGGGTGTGGAATCCCGACGAACCGTTGCGGGGCGAGCGGACGGTGGAGCTCACGGCCCGCTGGTCGGTCCTCCAGAGCCCCGACGCTCCCGAGGAAGACGTCGCGTCGAGCGATAGCATGCCGCTCATGGGCACCCTGTCCGATGTCGTTCTGGCCTCGGACGGGACGATCTACGCATTGGATTCACAGCTCAAGTGCATCCACGCCTTCGACGCGCAAGGCCACTATCTGCGGGCCCTCTCGCGTCCCGGCCAAGGTCCGGGGGAATTGAGTCAGCCCAACGGGCTCCTTGCTCCGGCCCCGGACCTGCTCGTGCTCGATGGGATGCCGAGCCGCCTGGTCGGCTTGCATGCCGATGGCACTCCGGCCGGGAATCTGGTGCCGGGATTCGGAGAGGCCAGCGGTGCCCTT
>JAZDGX010000210.1:0-12739 GCA_043806645.1 Candidatus Eiseniibacteriota bacterium
ATCCTTGCGGGGTTGTCCACTTCGCCATGGCGGACAAGGTGGATCCGCGTCCGTTCGCCATCCCGCTGCAGGCGGAGTGTCCCGGTCGTCGCGCCGGTTTCGTTCACGCGTCGCCTCCCGCCGCACGCAGGGATCGCACCAACGCATGCAGCCGCGGACAGCAATCGAGTTCGTCGAGTATGCCATCCAGGCCGGCGAGGGCCTGCGGAATATGCTCACGAAACCCGGGGCGGCCCAGGCGGAGTCCTAACTTCCCATACGCTCCCAACGCCTGCATCATGCGGTCGGCGGCATTGGCAAGCAACCGCCGGCGCCAGGCGCGCAGTTCCACGTCCGAACGGCCGGTCGGCAGGCCCGGGACGCCCGCCACGGCCGCCGCGTCGAGATAGTAAGCGATCATCCGCTCGCGCACCCACCCAGGCATGGCCGCATAGGGATCGTAGAGCAGCGCGGCCAGATCGTACTCGGCCGGACCGTGGCGCGCGCCCTGGAAATCGATCACCACCAAGGAGCCACCGCAGACCATCAAGTTGCGCGACTGAAAATCGCGATGCATGAACGGCCGCTCGGGACAAGCCAACGCCGTGCGCGCAAGCGATCGGCACTCGGGCTCGACGTCGCGGAAGCGCCGGCCGGGTTCGCCGTCGCACGAACCGCCCGGCCCGCGCGGGGGCGATCCCGCCGGGGCGGTCCGTGGGCGGTTCTGCTCCAGCGATTCCCGCTCGACGAACTCCCGGTGGAAGTACGCGGCCTCCATCTCGAGGATGAACTCCTCTGTATACGCGGGATTGGAGGTCCAGGCGGAATGAAAGAACGGCTCGCGGCGAACCTGCATGGCGATCAGCAAGACGATCGCTTGCTGATAGAGCCGCGTCGCGGAAGACTCGCCGTCAGGTGCGGGCCATCCGTCGCGGCGGATCAAGTCGAACAGGCGTTCGTCGCCAAGATCCTCGAGCAACAGATAGCCGCGCTCGATGTCGGCGGCGAAGAAACGCGGTACGCGCACGCCGCGCCGGTCGAGGAACTGCCGCACGGCGAGGAAGGCCTCGTTCTCGTCCGGATGCGCGCGCCCCGCAGGCAACGGGTTGAGGACCAGCACCGCCGGTACGCCGCCTCCGCGGATGCGGTAGATGCGGCGCGTGGATCCATCGCCGGCCAGGCGGTCGAGATCGGGCGAAGGAGAGGCCGACCCCTGGAGCAAGGAAAGGGATTTCTCGAGAAAGCGAAGCAACTCGGGTTCGCGCTGGCTCATCCGTGAATCTCCCGCCGGCCCTTCGTGGTGAGCAGTAGATTCTGCACGCTGCCCGAGACATGCACGCCGGGCCCGATGATGCAACGCCGCAGCGAGGATGCGGGAGCGATATCGGCGCCCGCGAAGACGACGCTCTCGGTGATCGTGACGTTTGCCCCGATCCGCGCGTCGGGGTCGATGAACCCATACAGATAAGGCCGGAACCGGCGGATGTCCCAGGAACTCGCGCGGGCGAGCCCCATGCGCCGGGCGGTGGTCTGGATCTCCAGGAGGGGGTTGTCCTGCTGCGCGCAAAGGCGATGGGCGTCCAGATAGGTTTCGGGCGTTCCGATGTCGAGGAATACCGGCACGGCCGCCGGTGGGGTATCGCGCCGCCCGGGCCAGGGAAAGGCGCCCAGGCTGCCGCTCTTGATCAAGGCGCGGTAGGTGTCCCGGATGTCGTGAAATCCGCGGGCGGGGAGGAAGTCGAACAGGCGCCGGGAAACGACGTGCAGTCCGGTGAAGGTGTACCCCTCCGTGCGGTGCGGGCTTGGGAGGATGTCCGCGACCAGGTCGCCCTTGATCATGACGTTCGGCCAGTAAGGCGAGGGCATCACGACCATCGTCGCGACGAAGTCCCGGGACCGGTGGAAGGCGACCGCCTCCTCGACCGGAGCGGGGAAAAACGCATCGGCGTTCAAGACGACCACAGGGTCGCCCTGCAGGCGTGCAGCGGCCTTGGCGATCGCTCCGCCGGTGCCCAGGATTTCGGGCTCTTCGGAGAACTCGATCCAGCTTTCGTAACGGGTGGCGGCGGCGCGCCCCCTCGCCAGCGCGCTGCGGCGCGCCGATTCCAGCGGAAAGGCGATCGCGTTCACATGACGGCGGACCTGATCGGCGAGGTGGTGCAGGTTGATGATGACCCGATTCACTTGCGGGCGTTGCGGAGAGAGCAGGCGGACGAGTTGCGCGTCGAGCATCGGCAGGCCGCACACGGGGAGCAGCGCCTTGGGGATTTCGCTCGTCAGCGGCTGCAGCCGCGTCCCCAGCCCCGCCGCGAGCAGCAGGACATCGATCCGGTCGGTGGGGTTTTCAGTCGTCATAGAGAAGCACCGGGCGGACGCGCTCGCGGAAGGCGGCGATTCCGGCCTGCCAGCCGTCGATCAGTTCAGCGACGTTCATCCCCGCATCCAGCGCTTGACGCACCTGGGCGGTGCCGCAAATGAGATCGATGGGCGGACGCGTCCATTCGTACTCGTACGGCGGCTCGCGCCAGGCGAAGGCCGTGTGCGTGCGCACGACGGCATCGAGGATCGTCACTGTCACCCGCACGGGGGCGAACATGGCGCGATCGAGCACGTGCAGTTGAAATCCCCGCACGATCTCGCCCGTGTAGCGGTTGAAGGTCGGTTCATACGTGATGGGGCGCAACAGGGCGCCGGCGAGTGGACCTCCCGTCCGTCCGGCGGCGGCGCCCGCAGGCTCCAGCAACGCCGCCCGGCGCAGATGATCGATGAGCGCCCGAGGTTCCAGATAGGGCGCGCCGAAAAGCTCGAAGGGGCGGGTCGTGCCGCGGCCTTCCGAGAGGTTCGTGCCCTCGAGCAGGACCTGCCCCGGATAGACGAACGCCGTTTCCAGCGCGGGCATGTTCGGGGAGGGCATCGTCCAGGACAGGCCGGTTTCATCGAGGGTGAAGAGGCGCCGCCACCCCTCCGCGGTCACGATGCGCAATCCGTCGAGATCGATGACACCGCTCGCCGCTCCCGCCCGCGCCGCGGACAGTCGGGAGGCAGCGGTCCATCCATCGCGCAACGCGCCGTAGAGGCAGCCCTCGCCGAGCGTCAACCCATGCCGCAGGGGAATGTCGAGATTGCCGACGAAGGAGTGGAATGCATCTTCGAGAATCGGCCCGTCCATCGTGCCGCCGATCGGATTGGGGCGGTCAAGAACGATGACTTCCACTCCGCGGGCCAACGCCACGCGCATCGCGCGCACCGCCGAGACGAGAAACGTGTACACGCGCGTGCCGACATCGGGGAGATCGATGATCAAAGCGTCGATGCCGCTGAAATCCCCCTCGTCCGGCTCGCGGCGGTCGCCGTAGAGGCTGGTGATCGGCACTCCGAGCCGGGGATGAACGGCATCGGGGGAGGCGATCATGTTGTCCTGCTTTTCCGCGGAGAAACCGTGCTGAGGCGAGAAGATTCGCACAAGCCGCAGGCCGGGGATCCGCGCCAGCGCTTCGGCGGTGGGGATCCATGCAGACGAGACGGTGGTCGCGTTGCACAACACGGCGACTCGGCACTGGCCGGGAAGGCGCAGGCCATCGCGCAGTGCGCAGTCGAGTCCGGTGCGTGCCGGCGTCATTGTCTCGCGCCTCGCTTCTCGGTCGCCGTTGCCGTGCCCATCGCCGCCCCGCGTCGGGATACGGATCGCGCAACGATTCCCCCACCCCGCCGCTCCGGATGGACCAAGGCCGACTTTACCGGCATCGGAGGATCTTCTCAAACCCTCGCTCGCCGGCCACAGCCGACCGGGCACGGGTCGGCCTCGGTCACGGGCCGCGCCGTGGACCGACGGGGGCGGGCCGTGGGGGAGCCCGCCGGCGCGCACCCACGGGGCCGGGCCGTGGGGGAGCCCGCCGGCGCACACCCACGTCGATCGACCCCCCGCCCGCAAGCCGACGCCGATCGGTGGCTCCCGACCCGCCCGCGATGCCGATTGACCCTTGCCGGAGGACTGATCTAGACTTCGTGCGATGTTTTTGCCAGCCCCGCATCTTAAGAAGCGCCCTCGTCCGCGGGTAAACGCGGTCCCGATCACTGCACTCCCGATCCTGCTCCTGGTCTCCCTGTTCGCGGCGGCGGCACCGGCCGGCCCGGCGCTGGCGCAAAGCTCCAGCCGGGGGCCCGCCCTCGGCCAGCCTGCCCCGGGGCAGCCCGGCTCCCCGATCTCAATGGAGGCGGTGGCGGGCATGGGACTGGAGGCGGCGATATCGGGAGCGAGCTACCGCCTGGGCCCGGGCGACAGCCTCATGGTCGGGGTATGGGCGCCTCAGCCGCTCGTCATGACCCTGGGCGTGACCGTAGAAGGCAAGCTCATCGTCCCCGGCGTCGGGGAATTCGCCGTCGACGGAGAACTGCTCGACGACGCGCGCCAGGAGATCCGGACCGCCCTGCTGCGGCAATTCCGCAACGTGGACATCACGATTGCCCTCACCAGTCTGCGCCGGTTCCAGGTCCACGTCCTCGGCCAGGTCGAGCGCCCCGGGACCTACCTGGGAACCGCCGCCGACCGCGTCTCGGCCGCGGTGCAGTGGGCGGGCGGATTCTCGAAGAGCGCCAGCCAGCGGCGGATCGCCGTTTCGACGGGCGACAGCGTGCGTGCCTACGCGGACCTCTTCATCTTTCTGCAGCGCGGCATTCCCAGCGCCAATCCGTGGCTGCGCGACGGGGACATCATCTATGTACCCTTCGCGCGCCACCGCTTCAACGTGCAGGGAGCGGTCAACGAACCGGCAAGCTTCGAGTTCCTCCAGGGGGATCGCTTCAGCGAAGCCATTGGATTCGCCGGGGGCTTCACTCCCGAAGCGTTCCCCGACTCCATCGAAATCGCCCGCTACGTCGGGCCCGACCGGCATCCGGTGCGCATGTTTGCCATTGCCGGTGGAGAGCTGGTGGCGGCGAATGAACTGGGCGCGCCGTGGCTGCCTCCCGAAGCCGGACGCTTTTCCGCCGAGGGCGCGAATCCCCAATTGGACTCCTCGCCCGACTACCCCGACTTCCTGCTGCAACCCGACGACATCGTTTTTGTGCGCGCCATCCCCGAGTATCGGGTCAAGCGGCTGGTCGAAATTCGCGGCGAGGTGGTCTACCCCGGCGAGTACGCGATCACTGAAGGAGAAAGTCGAATTCTGGAGACGATCAAGCGGGCGGGGGGGGTGACGCCCGAGGCCTTCCTGAGCGAGGCGACGATCATCCGCCGTGAGGCGATCCGTCTCGAGGACCGCGAGTTCGAGCGTCTGAAGACCATTCCCGCCGCCGACATGACGGAAGACGAGTATGAATACTTCAAGCTGCGTTCGCGCGAAAACCCGGGGCGCATGGTGGTCGATTTCCACAAGCTGATCGTGGAGGGCGACGAGACCGAAAACCTCCTCTTGCGCCACGGGGACCTGATCTCCATCCCGACCGCGCGCGACTTCATCAGCGTGCTCGGCATGGTGAGCTCTCCGGGCAATATTCCCTACGAGCCGAAGTGGGAGCCGCGGGATTACATCACCCAGGCAGGGGGGTTCGCCGAGAACGCGGCCAAAGGCGACACGCGCGTCATCCGCGCCGCCACGGGCGAATGGGTTTCGCTGGACGAGGCGAAGGACCTCGAGGCGGGCGACACGATCTGGGTGCCGGAGAAGGGCGACCGTGACTGGTGGCAGTTCTTCAAGGACACAATCGCGGTGACGACTCAGATCGTCACGATCTATCTCGTCGTTGACCGGGCAACGCAGTAACCATGAAGGGTCTGTATCTCAACGTCCCCGACGCGCGTACCCGCGCGATCCACAGTGATCACCTGCTGGGGGCGCCGACCGCGCTCACCGTCGCGACGCACCACCAGGATGAGATCGTCGTCAATTATCATCCGCTCGACTGGCCCGCGGGGCCGATCCTGCGGGACCCCGAACACGATCTCACGCTGGCGGGCTCCGGTTGGTTTCTGCTGCGCGGAAAGCCCGGGAATCTGCGAGAACTGGCGGACGGCTTTCTCAAGGCGTCCGATGCGGAGTCGCGGCGCGCCCTGTTCGCAGAGATTACGGCCGGGGCCTTCGTGATCCTCATTCTGCAAGGGAACGAGCGCTGGGTGGTGACCGATCCTTTCGGGCTGCATCCGCACTATCATCCCGCGGAGCGCCCGCTTTCCGCGCTGGCTCCCGCGCCCTCGTTCCTGGCTCCGCCCATTGTCGACGGCCGCGCGGATGAGGTCCTGGCAGACGCTCTCGATCGCCAGGGCCATCTCTTCGGCAACTACACCGCGTATCGCGGCATCCAGCGACTGCATCCGGGAAGGCTGCAGGCACGGGACGCGAGCGAATCGTATTTCGACTATGCGCCGGCCGCGGGTTCCGCATCCCTCGACGAAGAAACCGGAATCGTTCTCATCGCGCGCCTGCGCGAAGTCGTGCAGGCCTTCGGCGGGCGGGCGCGGATCCTGCCGCTGAGCGGCGGGCTCGATTCGCGCCTGCTGCTGGCCCTCGGCGAGATGGACTACGGCTACACCTTCGGACCGGAGGATACGGGCGACCGGCCGATCGCGCGCCCTTTCGCGGGACACTTCAAGGACTATGACGAGTTCTCCTTCCTCGATCTCGAGTATCCGCGCGAGTTGCGCCAGGGGGGCCGGCCATTGTTCGATGGCGTGTGCGCGCGGCCCTTTCTCGAGCTCCTGCCCGTCTACCGGCGCTTGGTGCGGCGTTGGGGGGGCGGAAGCCTCTTCCTCGACGGCTACGGCGGCGATGTGCTGCAGCGCGGAATCTATCTTACGTGGGGCGGAGTGAGCGGCAGCCTCGCCAAGCTGGTGCCGCGCCTCGGACGGATGCGCTTCGATCCCCACCGCCTGCTCGACCGCCGCTACGCGGCCCTCGCCGGGCCTGCGCGTAGGCTGCTTCACGAGAGTTTCGAGCGTGAGAGCGAATCCTGGCACCTGAATGCCTTCCGCAAAGCGACGCTGTTCGAGCTCCTCTACGGGCGCGGCTCGCGCTACATCTTGAATGGAGGAACGATCCTCTCCGGGCAGTATTTCACTCCGGTGCAGCCCTTCTTCGTCCCCGCCGCTTTCCGCCTTCTCTGGGCCATCGACCCGACCGATGCAGCGAGCTATCGTGCGCTGCGGCGGATCTGGCGCGGGCTTCCGCGCGAGCTGTCCCGCCTGCGGACCTACTCGGGCTTCAAACCCATGTGGCCGCACGACGTCGCCCGGACGGCGATGCTCGTCACGAAGGGGCTGGGGAAGGCCGGGATCTGGAAGCGCGCGGTGGGCTACGAAAAGGAACTGCCGCACATTCGGTGGCAGGAAGATCGACCCATCATGGCCGAGGCCGCCAGCGCCCCTCCGCCTCGCGGCCCGGACCGCCCGCGAGGGTGATCGGCTTCGCGCGCCCCTCAACGCGAATCGCCAGCACATCCAGATCGCTTTCAGAACTGCCCGCAACCGCGGCGGTGTAGACAAGCCAGCGGCCGTCGGGCGACCAGCGCGGATACCGACACCGGCCTTCCGAGAGAACGGTACGGCGATGGGAACCGTCGATGTCGACGATGGCGAGACTCGAAGTCTTCCGGTGCTCCGAGTAGAACGCCACACGGGCCCCGTCGGGCGAGAATGCGGGCGCACCGTTGTTCGCCCGGTCATTCGTCAGGCGCCGCACGACCCGGCCGCTCGCGTCCGCGAGGAAGATGTCCGTGCCCTGATCGCGAATCTCGCGGGTCAGAAGCAAGGTCCTGCCATCGGGCGCCCAGATCGCGCCACCCGAGGTGCCGGGGGAACTCGCGATCAAGCGCCGTTGGTCCGACCCGTCCGCATTCATGGCGTAGATGTGAACGGCACGCTCCCGGTCGGCGGGTTCCCTGCGCCAAGAAGTGAATGTGATCCGGCTCCCATCCGGCGACCAGGCGGGAAAGTAGTCACTCTCGGGATCGGTGGTGAGCTGAGTCGGCTGAGATCCATCCGCGTTCATCACCCAGATGTCGAGGTTGCCGGCGCGGTCGCTCTGGAAGGCAATGCGGGCGCCGTCAGGCGACCATTCGGGCCAATTGTCCTTGGCGGGGTCGTTCGTGAGGTTGGTCCATTTGGAGGATCTTCCACGGACCAGATAGATCTCCGCGTCACCGTCCCGATCGGACATGAAGGCCAGTTCCGCGGACTTGGGCGACCAGGCCCCGCGCTCTCTGTCGCAGGCGCCAAACAGAATGCTGATCGCCACCGCGACCCCGATGGCAATCAGACGAAAGAGTTTCAAGATGACACGTCCTTCCTCGGTACGGAAACCCTAGCGGGACAGGCCCGCGGGCCGCCGACCTATTCGTCCCGCAGTTCGTTCAGGAATCCGGCGTCCACCCAGTAGAGGTCTCCCGCCATGCAGAAAAAGAGATAGCGTCCATCCGGAGACAGCGCGCATTGCCCGGCGGGGGGAATCTCGAGGATCTCGTTGAGCAGCACCGCCTTTCCCCAGGACCCGTCCCGGCCGAAGCTCGCGTAAATGCCGGCGCCGGGCTCGCGGTAGGAGTCGAAGAGCAGCAGGCTCTCGTCGGGCGCGACGAAAGGATGCGCGTCGGGAAAGTCCGAGTTGATGCCCTCGCCCGCCACGACTTCCGATTCGCCGTAGACCTCGCCGGTCCAGCGGCGCTTCACGATGGCGCCGTAATCGCGGCCGACGCCGCGGTCCGTATAGTAGAGCGTGCCGTCCAGCGTGGCGGTGGCGTACATGCCCGGGAAGAGCTTCACCGGAGCCCCCCAGCCGCTGCCCGCACGCGCGGCGCGGTAGAGTTCGCGCTCGGAACGCAGCTCCTGCCGTCCGCAGAAGACGATGCCGCTGCCATCCGGAAGGACATTGGCTTCCTCGGTGAGATGGTCCGCATCGATGAAGTAGACGATCTCGGGCACCGTCCACCCATCCTCCCGCCAACGGCTGACGAAGGTGCCGGCCCCGCCGCGCGAGAAGTAGATCTCACGGCCGTCGGGAGCGAAGCTGATGTGGTATTCGTGGGCGGTTGTGCTGACGATCCCCGGCGCAAACACCACCGGCGTGCGGCCCGGGGGCGTCTGGCCCAGACAACTGCCCTGCAGCCCCGTGCTTGCGCCCGGGATCAGCACATCCTCACGTTCAACCTGGAGCCGTGCCGTCGCGAGGAGCTGATCCAGGTGCGCTAGCGTCCAGGCGATGTCCTTACGATCGGGCGACATCTCCAGAGCCTTGGTGAAGGCGGCGTGCGCCTCGTCTTTGTTCCCGCATCGCAGGTGGGCGGTGCCCAACTCGGACCAGTAGGGCTGGGAGTCGGCGAAGAGATCCGTCTGCAGCTTCAGCAGCTCTAAAGCCTCGGTGCGCATGTGTTTGAGAACCAAACGTGTGGGAATGGCTCTGAGAAGCTCGAAGGGTTCGATCGTGTAGGCACGGGCGGTGTCGGCGATGACCTCGCGCAGTCGTGCCAGCGCGGCGTCGAGGCCCTCGTCGGCCAGTACCTGCTCGAAGAGCGCGCCCGCAGATGGGGCGGCGGGCGGATCTTCTGCCGGACTGGGGGATGCGAGCGCGAGAGCCAGGCCCAGAATGGTCACCGCAAGACATGCGCGGGTATCTCGTTCGATTCGGAGAATGCGGCACTGCTTCCTCGTTTTCTTGGGCATACATTCCCCCCCGCTTGGGCGATCCGGATCCGATATCAAGGCGACTCCTTCGCACGCGCGTGACGAGAACGACAAGAACTACAAGAACGACAAGAACTGCAACTACTACCGGACCTCCCGTTTCGATTGTTTGCCGGTCAGGCTTTCGATCTCAATCCGGATGACGGCGGTGCGGCTCACGGCATCCGGTGGGAACGAGAAGATCCGTTCCGCGTACTGGGCCATGAGCAAAGCCAAGGCCCTCTGCTTGCCTGCGGAATCCTCGACCGGGTACGCGGTGCCGATGCCGACGACGCTCTGGTACCGTAAGCTCCAACCACAACCCTGCTCCGCCTCGACCATGCTCTCGACAATGTCGAACTCGAAGCAGACCCGGTTGTTGCGGCGCAAGATCTCCAGCTTCCTGCCGTCCTTCGCGCAATGGAAATACAGTGCCTGGCCATCGTAGCCGAAGCAGAGGGGAACGATGTAGGGTTGCCCCTCGTCCGACAGGCCGAGGCGGCACACCTGACTGCGGCGGATGATCGTGTCGATCTCCGCCCGGCTCTCGACTGCCCTTTCGGTTCTTCTCATCCTTCTCCCTCGGACGAAGTCTCGTCGCGGCCGCCGCACGGAGCGGCGGGAAGGCACGGTCGCGGCAAGCTCTTCGCGTGTGGCATGTCAGGCACGCCTTGTCGTTGCGACGGAGACAGCAAAGAAGAGGCAGAAAACCAGATTGAAGTAGCCTCCCAACAACACCGCACCCAAGGGCCCGGGGACGTGCGCCGCAAGCGGCCTGAATACCAGGAGCAGGCCGGGGTTGATCAGCGCGGTCCATCGAGGATAGCTGCTGCGACCCGCCAGGACGACCACCAGGAGGATCAGCGTCGCGACAAGGAAAGGTACCGCGGAGGCCGCGAAGGTCAGTTCCATATACCCGCGCACGGCATTCCACAGCTCGGACTGCTCCACGGGGGACTGTCCTGCGGACCGGAGGACGAGTTGGCGAGTGGCCCAGAGTGCGTGATAGGCACCGCCGATGATCATCCCGAGTGAGAAGCCGGCGGCGATCAGCCGGGCCGGCCGCGGCGCGCGGGGGGAGACGTTCTGGTGAACGTGCCAGAAGCCGACGATATAGAGGGCGGCGCAGATGGGCCCCAGGAGGCCTCCCAGGTAGATGCGAAGCAGCGGTGCCTGCAGGGCGACAATGCGCGCTCCTTTCTCGAAGGTGAAGCCGCTTCCGAAGTGGCCATAGAGGAGCATGTCCCCCGCGCATAGAATGACGGCGCCGAGAAGGCCAAGCAGACCCGCAGCGTTCTTGCGCACGATCCGTCAACCTCGCGCAAAGGCCCGCACAAGCTCGGTCATGCGAGTCAAGTGGTGGTCGTCATGCTCTGCCGCGAAGAGCACCAGATCGACGATGCGCATGGGCCGGTTCAGCCGGGGATGGGTAGCCGTACGCTCCACCGCGGCGGCGTCCAGAGTCTCCAGCCGCGCGACAAGCCTCATGCGGGAATCGCGGAAGGCGACCAGAATCTCTTCCATCGCGCGGCGGGTGTAGTCTGCATCGCGCGTCCTGCGATTCTCCATGTCGGCGGCCCGGAGCACCTGGCATCCGGCCTCGTAATCATCAAGGCGGCCATGCCATAGTCTCTCCACTTCGAGCAGATGGCCGGCGTTCTCCTGAATCGACCAGGTGTCCGCCTCTCGCCTGCGGAGCATCTCCGGCGGCAGGTCGCGGACGCGCTCCTCGATCCGGGCGGGAGTTCCGCGCAGACGCTCGAGGAGTGGGGGAAAGAGCGAGACAGGCGTGTCGAAGGCAAAGCGGCGCTCGATCCAAGGCATGGGTCTCACAGATCGTTCCTCCACAAGCGGCATGCCCTGTCTGTGCCCGGCTGGCACATCATCCATGCCACGGGTCTTCTCCGCAGTCAACCAAGACGCCGCAGCCGTAATCGATGATCCCACAAGGGCCGAAGTATGCATTCAAGTAGGCGTCGGTCTCCGCGCAGGTCGGCTCGTAGGAGCCGACGCCCGGCACCACGAGGTGCAGGCAGCCGCCAGCATCTGTGAGATAGCGGCATCCCTTCACGAGCACCTCGCCCCCGGCCTGCCCCGGCAGGGGGCCGGGGAGATGCCCAGGGCCGCGGCAGCAATGCGCATGCGATTCGCGATCATCAAGGTTCTCCGGTTGAGGATCCGAGGCCACGCCGGACGCGGGACATCTCGAACGGACGCCGGACATCTCGAATCGTGCTTCAAGCGCATGATCCACCCGCTGCTTGCGATCAGCGAGCTCTATCTGCTCCTGAACACATCGGTGCTCAAGTACTTCAACCCAGAGTCGACCATCAGAGTGACCACCTTGGCGCCGGGCCCCAGCCGCTCTGCCACTTGAATCGCAGCGACGACGTTTGCTCCGGAAGACGTCCCCGCGAAGAGGGCCTCCTCCCGCGCGATGCGCCTCGCCATGTCCTTTGCGTCGTCCGTTCTCACCGGCAGGATGTCGTCGACGAGAGTCGGCTCCCAGAGGGGAGGGGTGTAGCCGATCCCGACTCCTTCGATCTTGTGGGGCCCAGCCGGACCTCCCAGCAGCACCGAAGATTCTGCCGGTTCCACGACGACGATCCGGATACTCGGCTTGTATCGCTTCAGCACGGCGGCGACCCCACGCGAAGAGGCTGCCGTACCCACGCAGTGAACAAAGGCGTCGATTTCCCCCTTGGTTTGACTCCAGATCTCCTCGCCCAACAAGTAGTAACCCGCGATGCTGTCATGGTTGGTGAGCTGGTCGGTCCAGTAGGTGTGCGGTTCTTGGCTCAACCTGCGGGCGGTCTCGATCATGTCCAGGATCAGCTTCTTGGTGGTGAGGCCGCCCGCACTCGGGACCAGCGTGAGCTCCGCACCGAGTGCGGCCATGTGATCCAGCTTCTGCTGACTGAACGCATCGGAGCTGACGATCCTGAGGTGGTAGCCTTTGACCGCGCAGACCAAGGCGAGCGATGCTCCCGTGCTGCCGCCCGTGTACTCGACGACGGTGTCTCCGGGCTTCAACCGGCCATCCTTCTCCGCGCCCGAAATCACAGCCTGCGCCATCCGGTCCTTGACGCTTCCGGTGGGGTTCTCCCACTCGAG
>JAZDGX010000211.1:0-19970 GCA_043806645.1 Candidatus Eiseniibacteriota bacterium
ATGTTCGCGTCCATCAAAGCCCTGAAGCAGCAGAAGCGCTCGATCATCCACGCCGGCTTCTGTGGGGGCTTTGCCCGCGGACCGGTGGGATCCGTAGGCATGGGCACTACCGTCGTTGTAGGCCCGTGTCCGACGGAGGGGGAGACCCGATATCGCGCGATTACGTGCGCGAATCGCCCCGCCGCGGTGTGGACGCCGACATGCGCGTAGCTCCCTTCCCGCGACGCATCGCTTTCCGGGCCGGCAGACGCGGCTGATTCGCTCGTCCGCTGTCCCGACTGCATGCCCACGGAGGAGCGCTCCCGATAGGCGGCGCGTACCTCCGACAGCGTATCCACCGGGAGCTTCAACGCACGGTCGGCCTCGGCCAGGGGATCTTCCACCTTGCGAGGTTCGACATGAGTTGCTTGCTATCGGAACATGTCCGTCATGATCCGCGGCCGGCCCGTGACAGGCAGAGGCAAGCGCCGGCAGATAGGGGTGCGTCCGGCCGCGATGATGCGCTGCCGGAAGGCGAGGGCGGTTGCGAGAAGCGCGGCAGCGTCCTGCCCCGCGCGTCCGTTCCACGGATGCGGATTTCCTGGGGTTCACTCGACCGGCTGCGACCGGCGTGGGTTCGGCGCGCCCGCCGCTCGGGGATCGACCGCGAGGACGCGGAGGACCTTTTCCAGGAGGCTCTGCTGGCATCTCTCGAAGGCCTCGATCGGCTACGGATCGAGGGGGGGCGCAGCATCGAGGAGGCCTACCTGGCCTGGCTCTGGGGGATCTTGCGCCACAAGCTGATCTCCGAGGTGCGCCGGCGCAAACGGCGGCGCAGTTTCGAGGAGTGCAGTCGCTCTCGAGCGCGGCCGGAGGTGGAAGGTGCGGTGGCAACGCGGATCCAGTCCACCCTCGGCCTGCTGGAGCGATCCTCGCCGGAATCCGCCAGGATTCTGCGGCACCGGTTCCTGGACGGCTGGGAGCTGCGGGAGATGGCTCTCGATCTCGGCGTGAGCGTACCGACCGCGTGCCGCAGGGTGCAGGCCGCGCTCGCTGAAATCCGCGGTTGCATGGAGCGGACTCTCTCGTGAGGGTCTGCCTCTCGATCGTCGGTGCCGGACCTTGCTCGACGCCTGCGGCGTTGCTACCGTACCGGGAATCCATTTCGGCCCGTCGTGGGGACGCAGCCTGAGACTGGCCTTCGGCACCGAGCCCGAGGTGCGTCTCATCGAAGCCGGCGAGCGGGGAGACCTAGGGAAGGAATGACCATGCAGCGTACGCGAAGGATCCTGTGGGTGGCGCTGGCCATCGGGCTGATGGGGACGAGCGAGTGGGCATGGGCCCGCGCGGGCGAGGCGGTCGAGATTACCGCGCCCGTGCCGGGCGGCACCGCGCGCGTGCAGGCCATCTCCCAGCACATCGGAGACCGCGATGCCGTCATTGTGGCTCAGGTGCCGGGCAGGACGAAAGTGATCTCGTTCGTGCTTCTCTATGAGATTGGCGGGGTCTGGGTCGAACAGGCTCTCGATCCGGCGGGGCCGGTGCCGCACCGCCCCGAAGCCCTGCGCGATGAGATCATGGTGCCCTGGCAGGGTGTCATTCCCCACCAGACCAAGGGGACGCGCGTCCCCTATTACCTGCGTCTCCAGACGATGCGTGCCGGGGAAACCACCATCCCTCAGGGTGCCCCCGAGCAGCCCCTCGCCGTGACCTTCAAGGGCGAGGTATCGCGGCCTGCGCTGATCGCGCACATCGTGGCCATGATGGGCGGCCTCCTTCCGCTCGCGATCGCCTTCATCGCCGCCTGGGTCTACCTCGCGCGGGGTCGCCTGCTGGGGCTAACGCGCCGCTGCGTGCTGATCGGCTTCGGGCTGCTCTTTGTGGGTGGGGTGCCCTTGGGGATGATCGTCGAGCGCCAGGTCTTCGGGACCTACTGGGAGGGCTGGCCCTTCGGCAGAGACGTGACCGACACCAAGACCGGCCTGCTCCTGGTGCTCTGGCTGGTTCTGATCCTCGTACGGGGCCGGTCGATCTTCGACGGCCGTCCGGCGCGGGGCGGAGTCCGCGATCGCGTTTGGGCCACGTGGGTCGTTCTTCTGACCCTCCTGACCGGTGCGCTTTATCTGATCCCACACGAGAACGTCAAGTTCTGACGCAGACGACGGGGCCGGATGCCCACCCGTCCCCGACGCGGACAGCGGCCGGCCGCCGGCCCGGGCGGCTGCCGGCCTCCGACCCGGGTGTTGCCTCGCGCGTTCCTGCGGGACCGGGAAGCTGTGTGCAATCAGCGGAACAGGGCGCGGAGGCTGCCCAGGCTGGCGTGCCTCACCGGCGTCGGGTCGCGCGCGACCGTTGCCCGCGAGGCATTCAGGCCGAAGTCGCAATCCGCATCGTAGTCCACCAGGAATGTGCCGTCGTCGAAGGGGCCGGTCAGACCCCAGCTATTGCGCGCGATCCAGCAGTCGCGGGCGTCGTCGTAGCCGATGAGCAGCACGGCGTGGCATCCCAAGTAGTCACCGCTGGTGTGCGCATACGGGGTGTCGGGATCGTCGTTGTAGTACCAGTAGTCGATGAAATCCTCGTAGACGCGAAAGCCGATCCAGACCGGTCCTTGGACCAGGGCCGCCTTGAGCGGGATGACGCCGGGAACCGGCTGGGGCGCGATCAGCGCCCAGCCGTCGATGCGCCAGCCATTCGAGGTCGGATAGGGTTCTGGGCAGGGGATCGTGGTCCAGGAGGGCTCGCAGCCGCGCGATCCGGTGTCGCCGAAGTCGCCGTTGCCGAACGGGAAGACGCCCTCGTCGATCGCCGAGTTTTCCTTCAGGAATTCGAACACGGTCACCGTGCCGCCGCAGCAGCCGTCGTTTCTGGCACCGTACGCGGCACGATATTCGACATCGCAGGAAATCGGGAACTGCTCCGACAGGTCAATCGAGGGGGCGGCGCCGGCCAGGATGCACATCGACTCCATGCAGGCGATCGCGGCGAATGCCCAACAGGCGCCGCAGGTGCGCTGCATCTTGGCCCGCGTCACCACGCCGGCATCGCGCCAATCCATCGATGCGGGAAACGAGCCGAACGTGTCTCCGGCGGGCGCCTGCTGCAGCATGCGCGCGGCAGTTTCGGGGAGGGGCACCAGCCCCAGCGGGGGGATCTCCCCATCGGGCGCCTCGGCGCCGGCAGGGCCGAAAACGGCAGAGGCGAAGATGAGCCATGTAAGGAAGGTCTTCAGTGGAGCAGCCCGTCCGGGAATGGCGGATCTCATGAATGACCCGGGGCGTTCCATCAACGTCTCCGGGTGGGGGAAACGGCGGCAAGGGAGAGTGGTTTGCGTGAACAGATGGTTCATCTTCTTGTCTCCGAATGCGTTGCAAGTTGTAATTCACAGGTCGCTTGAAGTTGCGATCTCGCCCCCGAAGGCGGGTTTTCTCTCCGTGCATTAATCGGTGCGAGCTGGGGAGGTGTTGAGCGGTGAAAGACCCAACGTGCTATCCGTGGCTGGTACGAACATGCCATCCGTGGCCGGTACGGATGATCGGATGAGAGATTTCCGGAGGATGCCCCGGTATCAAGGACTCGCGTCGTCGAGCGCTTTCAGACGCGCGGCCGTCACGTGCAATGCCGCCCGCGACACGTCGCCCCCGACCGCCCGACGCCCTTGCGTCACGGCGGCAACGAGGGTGGTGCCCGAACCGCAGAAGAAATCGCCGATCAAATCCTGCGGGTCCGTCGCGAGGTTCACGATTCTCTTCATGAGCGCGAGCGGTTTCTGCGTGGGGAATATGATCCGCTCGGGCATGTTGCCGCGTAACGCGGGGATCTCCCAGACATCGCGCAGGCGTGCCATGCGGTACGGCCCCCGTTCGTCGCGCAGCACATTCGCATTGGCAAAGCCGTAGGCGTGGCTCAGATCCGATCTCTCGCAGAGACTGTGGAACTTGTAGTCCCGGCTGCGGGCATAGAAGAAGATCGTATCGTGTTTGCAGGCGAGTCTGCGGCGGCCGCTTCCCCCGGTGCGGTAGGACCAGATGATCTCGTTGATGAAGAGGCGGGGGCCGAAGAGCCGGTCGAGCAAAAGCTTCACGGCATGGCAGACATGCCAGTCGAGATGCACGAAGAGGCTTCCGCTCGGGGCGAGCAGGCGGCGCATTTCGGCGAGGCGCGGCTCGAGCCAGGCGATGTAGGCATCGGGCCCTCCGCTCCAGCGATCCTCGAAGGCGGTTCCGTCCGCCGCTCTCCGGCTTCGGCCGGTGCAGAAGGGTGGATCGGTGTAGATGAGATCGAAGTGGGCGTCGGGCAGGGCGCGGGCACACCACTGCGCATCGCCTTCCAGCAGCAGCCAGGGCACCGCGGGGCGGACCGCCGGCTTGGGGGAATGATCTCTCATCGCGCGCCCCCGAATCCGTTGCGCATGGGCACGGCCGCGCGCCGCGCCCTGCGCCGCCCGCGCAACCGTGAAGAAGCCAAGCTACGGGCTCGGGCGGTCCCTCGCAACGGGCAACTCTTGCAGGCGTTCGGGGGCTGTGGTATGCAGGAAAGCACCCATGTGCGAAAGGGAGGTCCCCATGTTCCGCGAGACCAGCCCGAGCGGTATCCTCGAGTCCATCCTGAGCCGGGTCCGGCCGGGTCCATCCGATGCCGCGCATCTGCGCTTTGAGCGAATGGAATCGCAGGCGGACCTGCGCATCCCCGAGATCCACATTCCCATCGATGTCCGCGATCCCGAGCACTGGGCCCGCCGCGGACTGATCTGGGATTACGTCCAGTCCCTGGATGGGGCGTCGAAGGTGCTCGACGTCGGGCCGGGGGACGGCTGGCCGGCGTTGTTGCTCGCGCCGCATTTCCACGAGGTGGTCGGCATCGAGCCGGGCCCGCGGCGTGTCGAGAGCTGCCGCGCCAACGCCCGCCGGATGCGCCTGCGCAAGGTCCGCTTCGAGCAGATGTCCGCCTGCCGGATGGACTTCGAGGATGGCATCTTCGACGGCGCGGTCGCGGCGACTTCGATCGAGCAGACTCCCGACCCCGCGGCCGCCTTGCGGGAAATCCACCGCGTGCTCAAACCGGGCGGGGTGTTGCGGATGTCGTTTGAGGTGCTCGAGGAGCAGCCGGAGCCCGTGCGCGAAGTCGTCTCGATTCGCGGCGGCGACGAGGGCGTGTATTGGATCGACTATACGATCGTGTGGCGTGATCAAGCGCGGGAGCGCGGCATCGTGGTGGAGGTTCAGCCCGCCTCGGACGTGCAGGCCTCCCGTCTGGCCATGAGCGCGCGGCGCTGCAAGGAGGATCGCCATCCCTGCCGCGATCCGCGCTTGGAGCGCGGCTTGGCGGCCACGGTGCGGGGGATCGAGAGCAGCGAGATCCGCTCCGCGCGGACATTCCACCTAAGCCATTTTCGAACCGACAGACTGCTGGCCACGCTCCGACGGATCGGCTTCGACGATGTGCGCTCGATTGTCGGAGGGGCTTGGCCGGCCCGCCGGATCGCCCAGGAGCTCGTGGCCGGCCGCCGGATTCCGGCCGCGGCCCCGCTCTTGGAGGAGTTATGCCGCTCGGCCGCAGCCATGGGCATCGCCATGGAAACCGCCCGCTCCGGTCAGATCCTCGCTCGCAAGCCCCATGGTTCGGGCAGACCGGCCGTGCGCAAACGGGTCGCTCCGATATCTCCGGCCGTGCGCAAGCGGGTCGCTCCGACATCCCCGGCCGTGCACAAGCGGGCGGTCCCGGCCTCCCGGGCCGCGGCCGGGCGGACCGGGAAGCGGGGTACGGTCTCGGGGCGGACGCGCAGCCAGGGGTGAATCAGAGATTCGGCCGGCCAAGGGCCGTGCGGCGGTGATCTCGCATGGACGCTTCGGGTGATCGGGGCGAACGAATCGCCGGGCCGCTGCGCTTCTTCTCCCTCGGTTTCGTCTCGCTGATCCTCCAGACCGTGCTCGCCCGCGAATCCCTGTTCGTCTTTCACGGGGGCGAGATCGGACTGGGACTCTTCTATGCGGTCTGGCTGGGCGCGATCGCGACCGGGGCAGGGATCGGAGCGAATTACGCCGGGCGCGCGCGGGCTTGGGCGGGCCGCTCCGACGGCCTGTTTCTGGCGGGCTTGGTCCTGTTGGCCTGGCTTGGCCTGGTCGAACTGGCCCTCTTTCGTCACCATCGTGCCTACTTCTCCGTTCTCGCGGGCGCCTATCTGCCCGCCGGGTCCTATCTGCTGCTGCTGCTGGCCGCCGTCGCGCCGGGCGGGATGCTCACGGGGTTTCTGTTTCCGGTGGGTCTGTCGCGCGGATCGATGCCGGCGGGATCGGCGTACGCGGTGGAATCGTTCGGTTCGATGGCGGGGGGAGCGCTCGCCTCGCTCTACGCGCTGCCCCGAGCCGGACCGGTCGAGCTGCTCGCCTGGGCCGGTCTTGCCGCGCTCCTGCTGCTGCCGTTTCCACTCGGACGCACACCCGGCCGGCGCGTGTCGGCAGGGCCGGCGATGCTCCTGCTGGCCCTGCTCGCCCTGCTGCTCGCGAGCGGTTTTGCCGGGCGTCTCGATCGCCGCTGGACGGCGGCGCGCTGGCGCCATCTCGGCACGGGCACCGACATCGTGGCCGATGCCTCGACGCCCTACCATCAACTCACGCTGGCGCGCCGGCAGGGCGAGATCTCGCTCTATCTGGACGGCCTCTATCAGGGTGGGCTCCTCGACCCCTACGTCGACAGCCTTGCCGCCGCGCTGATGGCGACCCAACACCCCGACCCGCGCCGCATGCTCGTGCTCGCCCCAGGCCGTTTCGGTCCGGCGCGCGTCCTGACGGACGTGGGACGAGCCTCCGTGACTCTCGTGCGCGCCGACGAAAGCATCGATCGGATCGCGCAAGATGCCGCCAACGCCCTGCCGGGGCGGTCCGGGCCGGATGCTGCGCACGCGTGTGGTGACGCTTCCCGCGTGCAGGTGCACACGGCCGATCCGCGCGCATTCGTGCGCTCCCTGGCGCGCTCCGCGGCGCCGGAGCGGCCCGCCTTCGACCTCATCGCCGTGCTTCACGGCGGGCCCTCGCAGGGCGCGGGCAACCGGCTTTTCACGCAGGAATTCTTCGCCGACTGCGCCAATCTGCTCTCCGCGGACGGGGTGTTTGCGACGCGGCTTCCGGGCGCGGCGAATGTGCCGAGTCCCGAGCTTTCCGCCATGCGCGCGGCGGTTCTGGCCGCTCTGCAGGCCGTCTTCCGCGATGTCCGCATCAGCCCTGGAATGACCCACTACGTGTTTGCCGCGTTGCCTGCGGATCGGCCCCGGTCGACGGCTTCTCCCCTGACCTGGGATGCGGATTCGCTCGCGGCCCGCAGGTCGCGCCTCTGGCCGGCGGAGACGCCCTGGCCCGCGGGCATCTTCGCCATGGAATGGCCCGCGCAACGCCGGATCTCGTTGGAGACGGAGATCGCGCAGGAGCTGGCCGCGGGCGCGCACGCCAATCGGGACGCGCATCCCTTCGTCTACTACGAAGAGATCCGCCGATGGGACCGCTTCTCCGGCAGCCGCCTGGCGCCGCTCCTGGAACTCTGGCGCGGTCATCCCTGGCGATCGAGCCTGGGCCTGCTCGGGATGCTGGCCTTGGTCGCCGTGTGGGTGCGGCGGAGTCAGGGGCAAGCCCTGGTCAGTCTGGCGTCGACGGGCATGGTCGGGATGGGGGCGGATCTGACTCTCTTGCTCCTCTACCAGACCTTTCGCGGCACGCTCTATCTCGAGATCGGCCTCGTCGTCGCGGTCTACATGACCGGTCTCGGGCTCGGCGCGTGGCTCGGAGAGCGCCTGCGCAGATGGGGCAGCCGTGCCCGCGCGGTCGCCCTGACCGATTGGATCTGGACTGCGTTTCTGCTTTCGTGGATTCCCTTGATCCGCCTCCTGCCCGCCTGCGGCAACCGCAGCGCGACGCTCGTGCTGCTGCTGCTTGCCCTATGCGCCGGTCTTTTGACCGCCCTGCCGTTTCCGTGGGTCGCGCGGAGGATTGGGGGAGACGGGCCGGGGGAGGTCACGGTGCGGACGGGGGGAGCCGGCGATTGCGGTGACGCGAGGGCGAGCGGAGTGTGCGGTCGCGCCATCGCGCGCGCGGGCGGAATGGCCGATGCGGCCGATCACGCCGGGGCCGTATGGGGAGCGATCGTGACGGGCGTCTTTCTCGTGCCGCTGCTTGGGTTCGCGGGCGCGATCGTCACGCTGGCGGGCGTCAAGGTCTTGAGCGCGCTCGGCTGGCTTCTGCCGCCCGCGCGGCAGAGGCGGGAAGATCCCTCGCCGGACAGCGCTTCTGAACCCCCGGGTCGGCGGTCCGCTTGAGGATCGAAGCGGTCCCGGCAGTCCTAGCTCCAGACGCCGGGGATTTCTCGGCCGCACGAAGGACAGCGCCCACCGGCGATCTGCACGGCCGTGACGAGGTATCCGAAACGTTCCACGACCCGCTTGCCGCAGCCGGGGCAGTAGGTGGATTCCGCGACATGGCCCGGGACATTGCCGAGGTAGACGTAGTGCAGGCCCGCCGCCTTGGCCAGGCCGTGGAGCCGCTCCAGCGTCGCGACCGGCGTGCGGGGAAGGTTGCGGATCTGATAGGTCGGATGAAAGCGGGTCAGATGCAGGGGCACGTCGGGCCCCAGATGGAGCAGGATCCAGTCGAACATGGCGCGATTGTCGTCATCGTCGTCGTTCAGCGTCGGAATCACGAGGGTCACGATCTCGGTCCACAATCCGATCTCACGCAGAGTCCGCAGCGTGCCGAGCACCGGCTCGAGCATCGCGTCGCATTGCTCCTGATAGAACGCCCCGGTGAATGACTTGAGATCGACCTTGTAGGCGGTCAGATGAGGGGCCAACTCCCGCAGGGGCCGCTCCTGGATGTAGCCGTTCGAGATGACCACATTGCGAATCCCCTGGCGGCTCGTGAAACGGGCGATGTCGAACATGTACTCGTAGAAGATCGTCGGCTCCGCGTAGGTGTAGGCGATCACCGGTGCCTCGTGCAGGTGCGCCGCCTGCAGCAAGGTCTCCGGAGTCGCCGCCACCGAGTCCAAGTCTTCGGGGCGCGATTGGGAGATCTCCCAGTTCTGACAGAAGCGGCAGCGCAGATTGCATCCGGCCGTCGCCAGAGAAAGTGCTGACGATCCCGGCAGGACATGGAAGAGCGGCTTCTTCTCGATCGGATCGACATGCATCGTGGAGGCACGATTGTGCACGAGCGTGAAGTACTCGCCCCCGCGGTTTTCGCGCACGCGGCAGAAACCCCGCTCCGATTCGGAGACGCAGCATTCCCGCGGGCACAGCCGGCAGACGACGCGGTTGTCCGCGACCTTCTCATAGTGCAGGGCCGGGGCGATCCCCAGCTGCCGGTCGCCCGCCGGGAGCGCGAAATCGACCGCGTCCTGCGCCGAGGCACTGCCGCCGAGCAGACGCGTCCACAGGCTGCCGGTCGCCGCGGCGCAGCCTACGGTCGTGATGAAACCGCGCCGATCCATGCGTTCCTCTCTGCGGATCAGGGCGCCGGTGCTTCCGTTCGCCGGAGATCCTCTTCCGAGAACACCAGCGCCTCGAAGACCTCGAAGCGCGTTTTCGTGCGCCACGCGCCGCGGTCCAGGCCGGCCTTCATCGCAAGGTGATCGAGCATCGTCTCCCGGTCCCAGCCCTGTTCCGGTGCGACCTGAGGCAGAAAGACCGCCCGCCGGCCTTCCCGTTCCAGCACGACCCCATGGCGGCCGACTTCGATCTGCTCCGGCCCGCCGACCGCTTGAAGCGGGGTGAGCACCGAGATTTCGATCTCCACCCCGGCAAGTTCATCCCGCGCCAGGGGTGGGAAGCGCGGATCGCGGAAGGCCGCGCTGGCGGCGTTGGCTTGCACCACTGCATATAGCGGTCCGTCGCCGACCATGCTGCCGATGCACCCGCGCAGGCGACCCTCCCGCGTCAGGGTGACGAAGGCGCCGCACGGCGTGCGCAGCTTCCCTTCCGACACGCCCGCGGGGAACCGCACCGGCTCCGCGGGCGGCGCGCCCTCCAACGCACGGCGCAGCGTCTCGCGCGCCAGGCCGAGCAGGAAGCGTTGCTCGGCCTCCGTGAGGCGCAGCGGGGGCGGCGCCGGAGGCGGGCCCGCGGCAGGGGCCGCCTCCGCGGAGGAATCGCCGTGGCCCGACTCCGCCGACAGCCCGTCCTCCCGCGGCTGCTCGCCCGCGACGTGTACCGTGCGGAGCCGCTCCGGATACGGCGGGCCTGTCTTCAGATCGCCGGAGCGGAAGAAAGCGACCGCTGCGTAGCTGACCGATCCATCGAAGTCGCCGATGAGATCCGCCGAGCGGTAGTACTCCAGTACGCGCCCCTGCGGCGGGCCGCCCCACCGGCGCCGGAGATCCATGCGGCCAAGCGTCTCCAGCAGAACGCCGATGGCATGCAGGCCGCAAACGGTGATGTCGGTCTCTTCGTGATAGGCGGCCCAGCGCGGGGCATCGAGATTCAGGATCGCGGCGAGGGCGCCCTTGTCGAGCTCCCGCAGGCGGCGGTCGACGTCGCTTCGAAAGGGCAGATAGCCGAAGCGGTCTCCGTAGTGCGTGAAGTCCGAACTGACGACGAGCAGCGTGGCATCGTCGACGTGCGGCGCCAGCGCCTCCGCCAACGCTTTCCAGCCGGAGGGATCGAGGTGCGAGACCAGGATCGGGACGATGCGGAATCCTGTTCCCAACGCCCGTTGCAGGAAGGGCAGCTGAATCTCCAGGCAGTGTTCCTCGCGGTGCGCGCTGGGCACGGTTTGGAAACCCGGCTTCGCGCGCAGCGCGGAGACGACCTCGTTGTCGAGCGGCACCGTCCCCAAGGGCGTCGCGTAGGCGGAGACATCCAGGATCGATGCCCCCCGAAACGACTGATGGTGCGAGGGGCCGATCAGGATCACCCGCGTGATGTCCTGTCCCTGCGGTCGCTGGATGAGACGGTAGGCGCACCCCGCCGCATTCCCCGACCATTGATGGCCGGCATGCGGCGCGATCAAGGCGATGGGGCGGCGCCGCGCGATCTGCTCGAGAGCGGTGGCCTGCGCCAGAAACGCATCGACGGTCGCGGCCAGTTCCACGGGGTCGGCGGGATACCAGGTCCCTGCCAGAACACTGGGGCGTATGGCTTTCATGGATTCGGTCTCGCAGTTGCTGTTTTCGATTCCGACAACCAGAATCAGGGCGGCGGCCACGACCAGCGGGATCCGTAGCCGGCGGCGAAGGGACGGGACAAACCATCGTTGAAGGGCTGGACCCATCGGTTCGCTCCTCGCGGGTTTCTCCGGAGGCGATGGCCCGCCCCGCGGGTCCCGCATTCGCTCCCCATCCTAGAGAATCCCCTCGTCATCGGCAATCCATGCTTGTGGCGCGCGGATCGTGCACGGGCGCCCCGCGGGTCAGTGGAGGCAGAGGTAATGTTCGGGCTCGGACCAGCCGCGAAGGGCCAGGCGTTCCCGCATCAGCTCGCGTGCGCCGCGGCTTCCGACCGCGACGAGCACCAGGCCGCCACGCGGGATGAGCCGGCATTGCCCGCGTGCCGAGAAGATGGAATGATGGCGGGCAAGGGGAGGGACCCACGATGATTCCGTGCCGGGAGCAGCCGATCGCGTATGGCGTCAAGTTGACCTTCGAGGATGGAACGGTCGTGAACTGGTATCGGGACAGCCGGCGCAAGACCGTGCATGCGGAGAAGAATCCCCACGGCTACGGATTCCCGCGCGCGGCCGCGAAGCTCGAAGACATCCAGAAGGCGATGCGGCCGACGACAGGGGAACCTGCGCGGCTGGTCGATGAGCGGGGAATCCCCATGGGGGCCTTCGATGGCGGGGCAAGTCCAAACCCCGGTCCGGGAGGCTGGGGGGTGGTGCTGCCCGATGGACGCGAGATCTGCGGGGGCGAGGCGCACACGACGAACAATCGGATGGAACTGACGGGAGCGATCCGCCTGCTGGAGGAAACGACCGGGGCGCTCCATGCGATCGGCGACAGCCACTACGTGATCGAGGGCATCCGTAGCTGGGTATCGGCTTGGCGCGTCCGGGGCTGGACCACGGTGGCGGGGCAACCCGTCAGCAATCGGGATCTGTGGGAGCGCTTGGACGGCCTGGCGCGGGGCCGGAAGATCGTGTGGGAGCGTGTCGGGGGGCACCGCGGCCATCCCCTGAACGAGAGGTGCGACTGGCTGTCGAACCGGGGGCGGGTGGGGGCAGGTTCGAAAAGCGAGACGAAATGAACGCGGCTCCTCCGGTCACGGTAGGAGCCGCGCCGCACTCGTTCATTCACGCCGCACTCAGGGCCGGCGCAAACCTACTTGGCCAGTTCCTCGCACGTGTAGCCGAAGCTCTGCGCGAAGACGCTGAAGTCGAACAGCTCGGTCTGGCCCGAACCGTTGTAATCGGTGCAGGGCTCAGAGAACCCCCCGAAATTGGTGGCGAAGAATCCGAAGTCGGGGAGGCCGACCAAGCAGTCGCTGGTACCGTTTTCGTAGTCAGGACTGCGCACCGCATCGTACGCGCGGATCTCGACCGAATTCGCGATGATGCGCGCAGCGTTGGTGCCGATCGTGCAGCCGCCGCCGGAGATGTTGAAGGTCGCGTCTCCGTTGACGTCGGTCGTGCCGGTCAGAACTGCATCGATGCACAGGCAGTGATTGCCCGGCGTGCCCAGCACGACCTCGACGAAGGCGCTCGGAATCGGGTCGTTGTTGGCGTTGCGTACGTTAACGACGAATTCGGCTGCAGGGCGAGGCATGACCATGCCGAGCTGAATATTGTAGTCAGGCGACAGGATCAGGCCACCGTACGTGTCGCACGGCGTCACCGAACAATTCGTCCGCTCCGGGATCGTGGCGTTCGCCGCCCCGACTGCGATCAGACAGATCGCCATCGCCAATACTGCATACCTCATGATGCTATTCCTCCTTTTTGCCCAGGAACCTGGGAGAAGCACTTCCCGCCGTTCCCCCGACTGAACGACATCCTCCGCGTCACCCGAACCCGTAGGATCGCCTCTCCCAAACGCGGATCACGTTCCAGTGGTTGCTGCTCTCTCTCTGCAACGAGGAACCTGAGCACCGCGAGGGATTCAAGCGTGAAGCTCGGCCGCCCCGGTTCAGGACTTACGTGCACAATTATAGTGAATCGGTTGCAGGGCGGTCAAGCACCTTTCCCGCGAGAAAGGACGCTTTCTGACTGCGCGGCGTACAATTATGCGATTCCACCCGCTCCCGCGACGAATCGATCCCACCGCTTCGGCCGGATGGCCGCGTGCGACCATCTCTACCGAGTATCCGCCGGGGTCGCCAGGCCGGCGGTCTTGGCCAGTTGCCCCGCATAGCCGCTGCGTTGCTCGCGGAGGTACTTCCAAACTTCGAGAGCCTCGCCTGGTCTCCCCTGGGCCTTGAGCAGCGCGCCCAGGTTGTAGTGAGCGATGCCGAGATTCGGATTGAGCCGCAGCGCCTCGCGCAGCTCCACCTCCGCCTCGGGGCGCTTGTCCTGGAGGAAGAAGATGCCTCCCAAGTTCATGTGCAGGCGCGCCTCGTGCGGAGCCAGGCGCAGGCCCTCCTCGTAGATCTGCTGACTTTGAAGATATAAGCCTCCGGCGTGAAGGCAGGCCCCCAGCGAGAGATAGACGGCGGGAAGCTGCGGGTGGAGCTCCAGGGCGCGGCGGTACACCGCTTCCGCCTCATCCAGCCGACCCTGGGCCTGGCGGACCGTCCCCAGCTCCAGCATCCCGGCGGGCATTCCGGGCTGTCCGGCCAGGGCCCGCTCCAGATAGGGAACCGCGTCGTCCAGCTTCCGCCCGCGTCCGAGTACGGCGCCGATCACCTGGGATCCCTCGGGCGTGCCGGCCCGGGTCCAGGCGGCGGCGGGACGGGAGGTCAGATCGAGCAGGCGCCCGCCGGTTTGAGCGGAACTTCCCAGGGACTGCACGCGCTCGATCGGAATGGCCAGGCCGACGGCCAGTTCTCCGTCCCGGATCGACTCGACCATGCCGACGGCGCGGCCGAGAGAATCGGCCAGGGGTGCGCCGCTCGGGCCTCCGGGGGGCAGGGCGTGCAGGGTCATCATGTCTGGGCCGGCGAACTGCCCGAACACTGGGAGCGACAGAATCGGATCGCGGCTGGCGGGCGGAAGATAGACCAGGGCCACCTGGCCGTGATTGAAGAGATCGATCGGACCCGGGACCAGCCCGGCCGCGGTGACGCGGCCATCGAGGAGGATCAGATCCGCAGCGGGATCAGCGGCCAGGAATCGGCTCGTTTCGGTCGCCTCGCCCTCGGAGGGGCGGATGACCACGCGTTGGGCGCCCTGCGCCAAACGATACGAACTGACGATTCCGGGTAGATCCTGTAGCGCGAAGCCGACGCAGTGGATCGGTTCGGTCGCGCCGGGCATGAAGACCTCGAGGTCGACCACGCTGCGCCGAAGAGCATTCCAGTCGGGGGCCACGGCGGTCTGCGCGCGACCGGATCCCACGATGAGGAAGGTCAGCGCGGCGGCGCTGAACCATGGACGCAAGCGGCCGCTGAGCGAGAGCGCGACCGCGGCGAAGGTGGGCAGGTCCTGCCCCCGCCTCCGTCCGTGCGTCCTGCGCCGATCAGCTCTTGATGCCCGCTCTCTGGCCCGGCCCATCGTCACCCTCCTTTCGTTGCGATCGAATTCCCCACCTTCGGAATCCATGCTAGGATCCGCGGGTACGAGATCCCGCACCGCGCGGCCGCGGATCGGTTCCCGCGCGAGGTCTGACCATTATCGACGCTGGCCACCGGCCACCGCAAGCCTCAGAGAGTCGTCGGACGAAAGGGGCAGGGAGGGCAGTTCATGAGCATTCGGGTGGGCTTGATGGGCTTCGGGCGCATCGGGCGTAACATCTTCAGGATTTCCCGGGGGATTCCCGATTTCGACATTGTGGCAATCAGCGACGTCGCAGACCCCAAGGCGCTCGAATATTTGTTGCGCTTCGACACGGTCCACGGCCGCTTCAAGGAATCCTTCAAGGTCGCGGACGGCTTTATGTACATGGGAGGACGCCAGATCCGCATGCTGAACGCGCGCGAACCCGGCGAAGTCCCCTGGGCGCAGCTCGGCGTGCAGGTGGTGGTCGAGGCGACCGGACGCTATCGCACCCGGGAGTGGCTGCAGAAGCACCTGGATGCCGGCGCGCAGAAGGTCGTTCTGACCACGCCACCCCGCGACCGGATCGACATGGTCGTCGTCATGGGGGTCAACGACGACCAGCTCAAGCCCGAGCATCGCATGATCTCCAACGGGTCGTGCACCTCCAACGCCGTCGCCCCGATCGTCCAGATCCTGCAGCAGGGTTTCGGCGTGCGGCAGGCCTTCATGACCACCGTGCATGCCTACACCAACGATCAGCGTCTGGCCGACGTGCCGCACAGCGAGCTGCGACGCTCGCGCGCCGCGGCCGAGAACATCATCCCCGCCTCCACCTGGTCGCCCATGGCGGTCGAGCGCATCGTTCCCGAGATGCGCGGGCGCATCGCGGGCCTGGCGATGAACGTGCCCGTGCAGGACGGCAGCGTGGTCGATCTGGTCACGCTGATGGAGCGCAGCGTCACGCGCGACGAAGTGAACAACCTCGTCTGGAGCGCGGCCGAAGGGCGCTATCGCAACGTCGTCGAGTACGTCACCGATCCGATCGTCTCGAGCGATGTCGTGGGCAATTCCCACTCGGCGATCTACGATTCGCTGGCGACGATGGTGATCGGCGGCGACATGGTCAAGACCCTCACGTGGTACGACAATGGGTGGGGCTATGCGGCTCGCGTGGTCGAGCTGATCCAGAAGCTGGCCCAGTGGTGGTAGCGGGGGCCCGGGCGGCGGCGCCCCGCGCCGCCCATGGGTGCTTCGGATGCGGCAGCCATTTCCCGAGCGGAAGGAGAAGCGATCGATGCAAGTGGCGATAAACGGATTCGGGCGGATCGGGCGGACGCTCCTGCGCATCCTCGCCGAGCGCAAGGACATCCAGGTCGTCGCGATCAACGACATCGCCGACAACCAGGGACTCGTCTATCTCTTCAAGTACGACACGGTGATGGGTACCTTCAAGGGCGAGATGGGCCTGGAGGGCGACACGTTCCGCGTCAACCACCACGAAATCCGCATGACCGCGATTCCCGAGCTGAGCACGCTGCCCTGGCGTGAACTCGAGGTCGACTTCGTCGTCGAGGCGACGGGCCGCTTCCGTACCCGCGCGGAGATCGCCCGCCACCTGGACGCCGGGGCGAAACGGGTCGTGCTCACCGTGCCGGCGAAGGACGAGATCGATGCCACCGTGGTGCTGGGGGTGAACGATCACATCCTGCGGCCGGAGCACCGGCTTGTCTCGAACGCCTCGTGCACGACCAACTGTCTCGCGCCGGTCGCCAAGGTGCTCGATGAGCGCTTCGGGATCGTCAAGGGCATCATGACCACGGTGCACGCCTACACCAACGACCAACGGCTCGCCGATGTGCCCCACAAGGATCTGCGCCGTTCGCGCGCCGCGGCCGAGAACATCATTCCGACGACCACCGGAGCGGCCAAGGCGGTCGGCAAGGTGCTGCCCAACCTTCAAGGCAAGCTGGACGGGATCGCCATGCGCGTCCCGGTTCCGGATGGCTCCATCGTCGATCTGGTGACCGAGATGGCGAAACCTGTCACGGTCGAGGCCGTCAACTCCGCGATCGCCGAGGCGGCCGCCGGGCCGATGCGTACCATCCTCCAATAC
Organism: Candidatus Eiseniibacteriota bacterium; assembly: GCA_043806645.1. Taxonomy (GTDB): domain Bacteria; phylum Eisenbacteria; class RBG-16-71-46; order CAIMUX01; family WJJG01; genus JAZDGX01. The sequence goes on from JAZDGX010000211.1 coordinate 16,705, forward strand.
TCCACCGAGCCGATCGTCTCGAGCGACGTGATCGGCAACAGCCACTCCTCGATCTTCGATTCGTTGGTGACCTCGGTGCTCGGCGAGAGGTTGCTGAAGACGATTGCCTGGTACGACAACGAGTGGGGCTATTCCTGCCGGGTGGTCGATCTGATGGAACGACTGGGGGCCATGCCCCTGGAGATTCGTCCGCCGGAGAAGTGAGGAGCGCCCTTGCCTGAGGCGATTTCGGCCCTGATCCTCGCGGGGGGGCAGGGCGAGCGTCTGGCGACGCTGACCGACAGGCCCAAGCCGCTGATCGAGATCGGCGGCCGGCCCTTCTTGGGGTATCTGCTCGACGCGCTGGCCGGGGCCGGCGTGCGGCGCGTCGTGCTGTTGACCGGCTATCGAGCCGCGCTCTTTCCCGATCGGCTGGCGGAGGAGCTTGCGCGCCATGCCGGCCTCGAGGTCCTCTTTCTGGAGGAGGGTACGCCGCTGGGCACGGCGGGCGCGCTCAAGCGCGCCCTGCCCCACGTGGGGACGCGCGCGCTCGTGCTCAACGGCGATTCCTACTGCGCGCTCGATTTGCCCGACTTTCTCCGCTTCCATGCGGCGCACCCGGATGCGTTGAGCCTGGCCGCCGTGCGCATGCCCGACGCGGGAGACTACGGCCGCCTGTTGATCGACGGAGACGGACGGCTGGTCGGATTCGATGAGAAGAGTGCGGGGGGCGAGGCCTGGATCAACGCCGGCCTCTATGGACTGCCGCGGCGCTTCTTCGAAGCCCTTCCCGATCGCCCTGCCAGCCTGGAGCGCGAAGTCCTGCCCGCCTGGGTCGCGCGCGAGCCGGGCTGGGTCTATCGCAGCAGCGCCTATTTCTGCGACATCGGCACCCCCGAGCGCCTGGACCGGGCGTGCCGCGAGTTGCCCCGCCTTCTCGCCGCGTCCGACGCGGCCGGCGGAAGCGGGGAGGCGCGGGACCGGCCCGGGCGGCAAAGGAGAGCCCGATGATCTACCGGGCCAAAGCCCCGCTGCGGATCAGTTTCTGTGGCGGCGGGACGGATGTCTCTCCCTACCCGGAAGAGCGGGGCGGCTGCGTGCTCTCCGCAACGATCGACAAGTACGCGTGGGCGAGCGTTCATCCGCGTCCCGCGGGCATCGAGATCGCTTCGCTCGACTACGGAGTGCGGCGCTCCTATCCCGAAGGCCGGCTGGCCTTCGACGGACAGTTGGATCTCGCGATCGGTGCCCTCAATCACTTTCATGACCTGCGCGGGGGCCTGGGAAGCGGGGTCGAGGTGACGCTCCACTGCGACGCGCCTCCCGGCAGCGGTCTGGGTTCCTCTTCCACCGTTGTCGCGACCCTGGTGGGCGGGATCGCCCGCTGGCTGGGGGTGCCGCTGACGCAGTACGAGATCGCCGAAACGACCTTCAAGATCGAGAGGCTGGACGTGCGCCTGAGCGGCGGGCGGCAGGATCAGTATGCCGCCGCCTTCGGGGGCTTCAACTTCATCGAGTTCTCGGCAGGTCCCACGATCGTCAATCCGTTGCGCATTCCGCGAGAGACGGTCAACGAACTCGAGTATCATCTCCTGCTGGTCTTCACCGGAGGCACGCGCATTTCGGCCCGCATCGTCGACACGCAGATGGAGCGCTACCGCCGGGGAGAAGCGGATGCGGTCGAGGGCCTGGAGGCCTTAAAGAGCGTGGCGAGAGACTTGAAGAATCTCTTGCTGCGCGGACGTCTCGACGACTTCGGCCGGGGGCTGCACGCCGCCTGGGAAACCAAGAAGCGCCTGGCCACGGCGATCACCAACGAGACGATCGACGGCCTCTACTCGGCCGCGCGGGAGGCGGGCGCGCTGGGCGGCAAGATCCTCGGGGCCGGGGGAGGGGGACATCTGCTGATCTACTGCCCGATCGAGCGCAAGAGCGAGATCGCCGCCGAGATGCAGCGGCGCGGCGGCCGGGTCGTGCCGTTCGCCTTCGAGGAGCGCGGCCTGCAGACCTGGCAAGTGCCCGAGTAGGCCGGGCCGAGCGGAGCGCCATGAAGATCGTCTACATCGGCACCGCCCATCCGATGCGCGGCGGCATCGCCCAGTTCAACGCCATCCTCGCCCGGGAACTCGCGCAGCGCCACACCGTGCGCTTCCTTTCCTTCACCCGGCAGTATCCGGGTCTACTCTTTCCCGGCAAGACGCAATTCGTGGCGAGCGACGACACCGCGGCCGTGCGCTGCGCGGCCGAACCGATCCTCGATTCGATCTCGCCCTGGAGTTGGTGGCGCACGGCCCAAAGGGCGGCCCGCGAGCGGCCCGCTGTGCTGCTCTTCAAATACTGGATGCCGTTTTTCGCGCCCGCCTTCGGCTCGATCTCGCGATGGGTCAAGCGCCGCCTGCCGGTGCGGGTGATCTACGTCTGCGACAACATCATGCCCCACGAACGGACGCCCCTCGACACGGTGCTGACCCGTTACGCGCTCGCCCCGGTGGACGGCTTCGTCGTCATGTCGGCCGCGGTGCGCGACGATCTGCTCGCCCTGCGCCCCGACGCTTCCTGGCGTCTCGTGCCCCATCCGATCTACAATGTCTTCGGTGAGCGCGGCGACCCGCAGGCCGCGCGCGCGCAGTTGGGGCTGGGGCCCGGGCCGTGGCTGCTCTTCTTCGGCTACGTCCGGCCCTACAAGGGGTTGGACCTGTTGCTGCGCGCCCTGCCGGTCATCCGTCGCCGGGTGCCGGTGCAGGTGGTGGTGGCGGGGGAATTCTACGAAGGGGAGGAGCGCTACCGGAAGCTGGCGCGCGAGGCGGGTGTGTCGGAGGCGGTGCATTTCCACGCCGACTACATCCCCGAATCGCGGGTGCCGCTCTATTTTTCTGCGGCGGACGCGGTCGTGCTGCCCTATCGTTCCGCGACCCAGAGCGGGATCATCCAGGTCGCCTATCAACTCGACACGCCGGTAATCTGTACCGCGGTGGGGGGGCTGGCGGAAGTGGTGCCGCACGAGTCGAGCGGCTTCATCGTGCCCCCCGACGATGTCGACGCCCTTGCCGCGGCGGTGGTTCGTTTCTACGAGGGTGGGTGGGAGCAACGGCTCCGCGAGGGCGTGCGCGCGCAGAAGGCCCGCTTCGGATGGGCGCCGCTGGTCGAGGCGATCGAGGATCTGGCCCGGCCGCTGCCACCCGCGCCTGGGAATGCGGAGATCAAGCAGGACCGTCCTGGGGACGGCGAGGAGGAGCGATGAATGCGGAACTGGACGGCATGCATGCAAAGATCGAGGCGAGCGTTCG
>JAZDGX010000212.1:0-17792 GCA_043806645.1 Candidatus Eiseniibacteriota bacterium
CGCCTCGTGTCGGCCGTCATCGCGGCGGCGGTCGAGGTGGGCGTGCCCGCCCAGCGGGTGCAGACCGATCATGTCCAGATCGAACCCCGCTATGAGGAGCAGCGCACCCGGCGGGACTTCGTAGGCTATTTCGTACGCAAGACGATCGTCATCACGCTGCGCGAGCCGGAGCGATTCGACGCGCTGCTCGGGCAGGTGCTCGAGGCGGGCGCCAATTATGTTCACGGCATCCAGTTCCGCACGACCGACCTGCGCAATCAGCGCGACTACGCCCGCAAGCTCGCAATCCACGCGGCCAGGGAAAAGGCGGAGGACCTGGCTACCGAACTCGATCAGCGCATCGGTCTCCCGCTGTCGATCACCGAGGAGTCGGGTGGCGCTTGGTACTGGTACAACGATACCTGGGGCGGCCGTTGGGGCGGCGGATGGATGTCGCAGAATGTCGTGCAAAGCGTGGGGGGCGGTCCGTCGTCGATCGATGAAGGCTTCGCCTTGGGCGAGATCAGCGTGACGGCGCGCATCCGCGCCACTTTCGAACTCGAATGACCCGCATCGGACGCGGCTGCGGCGCAGTGTGCCCATGACCCGGCGCGGGATCGACGCTACCCACGCGGGGCCGGTGCGGCCGGCACAACCGGCGCGGGACCGTCCGCGACTCGCCGCGGGATCGCTCAATCCGTGAAGCGCAGCAGGCGAGCTCCGATCCACAGGAACGCCAGGGCGTAGCCCAGGAGCACGAGGCAGGGCACCACCACAGCCCCCATCCCCGCACCAAAGGAGATGATCGCGTGAAAACCGTCCATCGCCCAGGCGGCGGGGGAAACGTGACCCGCGACGCGCATCCATTGCGGCACGACCTCGAGCGGCCACCAGCAGCCGCCGATGGCGCCCAGAAAGAGCGCCACGACGAGCGTCGCCGCGGTCACCTGCTCGGGTTTGCGCAGAATCGCCCCCCAGAACAGGGCCAGTGAGGCCGCCATTAGCGCGAAGCAGACGATCAGCGGGAGCAGCGCCCCGGGGCTCTCCCCCAGGTACGCACCCATCAAGAACCGGCCGGCGAGCAAGAGGATCGACGCCTGGGCGAGTGCGATCAGCACGGCTCCCAGCAGCTTGCCGGCAAGAATCTGAAGTCGCGACATCGGATGCGTGGCCATGCGGGCCAGAATGCGTCCCTGCTTCTCCACCGCCAGAAAGACCGCGCCATAGATCGTGGTGTTGATGAGCATGAAGAGGGTGATCGTGGCGGGCAGGCTTTGGCGCATGCCCGACGGCACCGGGCGCCCGCGGCCGGCAGTCTCGGCGGCGACGGTCACCAAGGGGGCCCGCTCCAGGGCGGCCCTGAAAGCGGCGGCAAAGACCGAATCGGCCGCCGGCTGCCGGGGCGCGACGTCTCGGGCCGCGGCGCTCAGCGCGAAAAGCGTCCGCAGACTCGCCCGCAGCACGTGCATCTCGGCCACGACCGAGGCTTCCTCCGGCGCGTCGGCGTCGGCGTAGTAGTAAACCGGGACCTGCCGCGCCAGAAGCAGGCTGTCCTGGAAACCGCGGGGGATCGAAATGCTGCGCCGCGGCGCGGGCAGCGAGTCGTTGCCGGCAGCGTCGATCTCCTCGACGCGGAAGCCTTGCCGGGCGAGCGCCGCGCCGAAGCTCTCGGAGAGCAGGGTCTGATCGGCATCCAGAACCGCGAGCGAGATCTGTGTCGACCGCGGCTCGCGACCGAACTGGCTGAAGAGAAAGACGAACCCGATCGGCATGATCACCATCCAGAACAGCGAAGGGCGGTCCTTCACCGTCTGGCGCAAATCGTTCAAGGCGAGGAGAAGAACTCGGCGCACGTCTGCTGCACTCCCCCGGCGGCCGCCTGACTCCCGGCCCACCGCATGTCACCCGCGCGCAGCCGCGGCGGGCGCGGCCACCCGCCTCCTGCCCGCTCAGTCCCCTCCGGCCAGTTGGCGCTGCAGGAATGCGGCGCCCAGGAAGCCGCTGGTCAGGCCGACGGCCAGCAGCACGAACAGCGGACGCGCAATCTCCGTGATTCCGCCGTCCGTGAAGAGCAGCGTACGGAGTCCCTCGATCGCCCAGTAGTTGAGCGTGAAGGGCGCCAAGCGCTGCACGAACCCGGGCAAGGTGTCGAGGGGAATGAACGATCCCCCCAGGAACGCCATGATCATCAGGACGATCGAGGCCAGCGTCGCCCCCCGCTGTTCGCTCCGGGCAAAGCCGTAGAGCAGCGCGACGAATCCGGTCAGGGCGAGCAGAAACGCCACGATGAAGAGGCCGAAGGCGAGCAGATCAGCCCGCGCCCCCAGCAGCAGCGCGCCGATCAGCGCCATCGCGACGGATACCAGCAGACCGACCGCCATGGTCGCGAGCATCTTGCCGAAGATCAATTCCCGCGCCCGCACGGGAGCGGCCAACTGGCGCGGAAGCGTCCAGGCACGCCGCTCGGCAAAGATGTCGGCGCTGAGACCGACGGCCAGGATGAACAGGGCAAAGGCGGCCATGCCGGGCAGCACATACTGAAAGACGGTATTGAACGTCGAGGCGGACCGTTGCGCGCTCTCGTCTCCGCTCGCGCCCGCCGCATCCGCGGCCGCCGCCGGCGGCGACGGGATGCCGGGCGCCGAGGCTTTTTCAATACGGATGCGCGGCGGCATGAGATAGCGTCCCGCGCCATGCATCACGTGATTCATCATGACGGCGATGTCCGCGACCGAGCGATCGCGGGCCCAGCCTTCGGCCCCCGAAGCTGCGGATCCACCATCGGCAGGCGTCGGGTGGCCCGCGGCGATCTCCGCACGAATGCGCTGCATCGGTTCCGCCAGCAGATCGCCGGCGCCCGAAAGCAACAGGGCCATGAATTCGGCCGTCTCTTCGACGGCCACCGGACCGATCGCCTGCGCGGGATTGCGGATGACCCTCACGTGGGCAGGCGCGCCTCCCCAGACGGAGGCCGTGAAGCCCGCGGGCAGGACGATCGCGCCGCTGATGCGGTTGCGCTCGATGGCCCGCAGCGCTTCGGGCAGGCTGGTCTCGACGACGTCGAGATAGCGCGCCGCCTGTTCCTGGCCGAGCGCGCCGCGCACGAGACCCGCCACGAACCCCCCATCTTCATCGACCAGGGCCAGCCTGAAACGGGGGGCGCGCGCGGAGTCGCCGCTGCCGAATGCCAGCGCGATCAGCCCGGAGAAGATGAAGGGGAAAAGAAGAAAGACGATCGGGGCCAGCGGCGCGCGCCACCGCCGCAGCAGGTCCTTGCGCATGATGATCCACATTGCTCGCATGGGAATCACCTTCGCCGTCGGGATCAGTCCCGCAATTCACGTCCCGTCAGCTTCAGGAACAGACTCTGCAGGCTGGGCGGTTGGATGGAGATGTCGTCCACCGGCAGCCCCCGCTTCAACACACGGCCCAGGATCCCCGCCGCTTCTCCGCGCTCGCTGCCGACGTCCAGCAGGGCATAGCCCTCCTCGAGCGCCACGATGCGCACGCGCGGATCCTCTGCGATCACCGCCCTGATCTGTTCCGGCGTAAAGGCCCCGCGGAGGGTGAGGATTTCCCCCTCGCCGACGATCCGCTTCAGATCCGCGAGCGAGCCTTCGGCGAGGATGCGTCCGTGATCCATGATGCCGATCCGATCGCAGAGCTCCTGGGCTTCTTCCAGATAGTGCGTGGTATAGAGCACCAGTGTGCCCGCCCGCGCAACGCCCCGCACGATGTCCAGGATGTTCAGACGCGCCTGCGGGTCGATGCCGGCCGTCGGTTCGTCGAGGAGCAGCAGGCGGGGCCTGTGAATCATGCCGATCGCCAGATTGAGCCGGCGCTTCATGCCCCCCGAGTACTTGCGCACCGGCTCCCGCGAGCGCTCCTCCAGCCCGACCGCCTTCAACACCTCGGCGGTGCTCTCCTTGAGGCGGACGCCCCCCAGGCCCGCCAGCCCGCCCCAGAAGTTCAGGTTTTCGCGCGCCGTGAGATCCTCGTAGAGCGCGGTTTCCTGGGGCACGACCCCGATGCGCTGTTTGAAACCGATCGGGTCGCTGCGGATCGCCACGCCGTCGAGCTCGATCGTTCCCCCATCCGGATCCAGCAACCCGCAGATACAGGAGATCGTGGTGGTCTTGCCCGCGCCGTTGGGGCCGAGCAGGCCGTAAATCTCGCCCGGGTTCACGTGCAACGAGATCTGATCGACGGCTTTCAGGGAGGAAAAGGAACGCGACAGATTCTGGATGGCGAGCATCACATCTCTCCATCTGGGCCGGTGTCCCGAAGGCACTTGAGTCGGCGCATGTTAACAGGAGCGCCGCATGCGTACAACGCTCCGCTTCCACCGCTCGGCTTCCAACGCTCCCCTTCCCGCCGCTCGGCTTCCACCACAGCGCGACGACGGCCACGCCTCCTCCCGCTCCAGCGCGCCGCGCGACAACGGCGCGCCCCTCCGGCCGCCTTGACACCCACCCATCGCGCTCCTACTATTCGCACCGATGCGGGCAAGGCCGATGCCGGCCCCGTTCTCCCCCCTACTCCTCGGGCGATCGTGGAACAGTTCGGCCGTTTGCGGGTGCCAAGACACTCGGTCTGGGATCCAGCCGTCCGTCGATTCTGCGGCGAGGGGAGATGTGCATGAGTCTGCGGGGTTTCAGGTGGCGTCTGTCGGCCGTGCTCGTGATCGGCGTCACCCTGGGAGCGCTGTGGCTGCTCGAGCCGCTGACCCGCTTCTGGGACCACTTCCACCTGCTCGGCCTCTCCTGGCCCACGCTCCTCGGCCTCTACCTGGGCACCGGCCTTGCGCTCACCGGCCTCGGGGCGCTGGGCGTCGAGTTGGTCGCCCGCTCGGCCCAATGGCTGCCGGTCTCCATCTTCAGCTACTACGCCACGGCTGCGGCATGCCTCTCCGGCGCAGTGATTCTGGCCCCCTTCCTGCGCCGCGAATTGCTTGCTTTCCGCTTTGCCGCCCCCGTCTGGCTTGTCGTTCCCGTGCTTATCGCGTGCGGCGCGCTGCTCACGTTGAAGATCACGCCGCGCTTGATCATCCCGCTGGCGCACCGACTGATCGGCCGGCCCGATGGCCGCGTCGCCCTCTCCAAGCTCACGGTGCTCCTCCTGGTGATCCTGCCCCTCATCCCGCTGGCGATCTGGAAGGGGGATCTGGCCGGCCGGCACCCCGCCGGGCGGCCTGCACGCTCCGGCGTCGCCACGCGCCCGAGCCAGGATCCCGTGCAGAATGTCCTGCTCATCACCGTCGAATCGCTGCGGGCCGACCATTTGGGAGCCTACGGCTACCCCCGCGCCACCTCGCCCAACCTCGACGCCTTCGCCTCCGGCGCGATCCTCTTCGAGCAGTGCTTCGCCCAGGGGAATACGACCGAATTGAGCTTCGGCTCCCTGTTCACCTCGCTCTATCCGTCGACGCACAATGTGCGCCGGCACAACAAGCGGGCCAGTCCGCTGGCGCTCGAGGTCGAGACGCTGGCTGAACATCTGCGGGATGCCGGATTGCGGACTGCAGGCATGATGGCCAACCCCTTCCTCAAGCGGGAATGGAATCTGACGCAAGGATTCGATCGGATCTGCGAATTCCACTACGCGTACCTGGACCTGCTGCCGGTGATCGCGCTACGGAAGCTGCACCTCCATCGTGCGCCCGAACGCATTCCGCCTGCCGACATCCCCCGGGGCGGCACAGTCGTCGACCAGGCGATCGGCCGACTCCAGGACCTGCATGACCGGCCCTTCTTCCTGTTCGTCCACCTGATGGACACGCACCATCCCTATTCCCCGCCGCAGCCCTTCGCCGGAATGTTCGTCTCGCCGGGAGCGTCGACCCTGCCCCCGCTGGCGCTCTGGCGCCGGAGTTGGTCGGCCTTCGCGATGCTGCCTTCCGAGAACCAACCCTTGCCGCCGGCCGATCTGCTGCGCATGATCGATCTCTACGATGGCGCGATCCGCTACGTCGATCAGGAGATCGGGCGCCTGCTCGCCGAGGTGGATCGCTTGAACCTGACCGACCGCACCCTGATCATCCTGACCAGCGACCACGGCGAGGAGTTCCTCGATCACGGGGATGTGTTGCACAAGAGCCCTTGGCTCTACGATGAGTTGACGCACGTTCCGCTGATCATCCACTGCCCGGGCGTTGCGCGCAGCGGCCGGGAGACCGCGCTCGTGCGGCACATCGATCTGCTGCCGACGGCGCTCGAGCTCCTGGACCTGCCGGCCTCGGACGAGGCGTGCGGAAGCAGTCTCGTGCCTCTGCTGCACGCGACGGGGACATGGAGTCCGGTGGCGGCCTTCAGTCAGTCCTACGCGTGCATCGCCGTGCGCACGCCGGAACGCAAGCTGATGCACAATCTGCGGGATGATCGGGGGTTCTGTTTCGACCTGCTCGACGACCCGGGCGAACTGCGCAACATCTACCCGCAAGCGCCGGCATGTGATTCGCTCGAGAAGACCCTGATCGACTTTCTGAAGCGTTCGGTCGCCGCGCCCCCCGCGGGGTCCCTGCCGCAGGAAATCGATCCGCACACGCTCCGCGTCCTGGGTTCGCTCGGATACGTCGACATGTGATCGCCCCGCGCGGCGAGGAAGTCCGTGCGTCTTCGCGGCGACCCGGACCGCAAGCCCCGGACCGCAAACCCCGGACCGCGTGCGCGCACCTACCGGATTTCCACCGTCCCCACGGTCGGACCGCGGTCCGCCGCCTGGTCGCTCAAGAGATGACTCGCGGGCGGATTGGGTTGCGGAAAGGCCTTGCTCCATGAGATGCGCACGGCATAGGACCCCGGAACCGCGTCGCGCGGCACGGGGATCGTGACGCGATCGAAGAGATAGCGCTCGCGCGGCCAGTGCTCCAAACCGAACTGGCCTTCCAGAATCTCCCCCTCCACTTCCATTCGCCGGCGGACGCGGTGGCGCCTCTCATCCAGCTTCCGCAGCACCCGGCTGATGCGCGCCGGCCCGCCGGGACTTCCGGGCGAGCGCGTTTCGAGCCACGCCCGATAGACCACGGGCGCGGCGGGTGTCGTGCCCATCTTCCGCCAGAAGAGACTCATCCCAAGCGTATCGCCCGGCGCAATGCGGCTGGAATCGATCGTCGCCGCCACGAGGGTCACATTGGCACTGGTGTCCGGAAGCACCGGGATCGCGCTCCGGGGAAGCTGGCGCCAGACGATGGGCCGGGCCAGGTCGTCGGTCGTACGGACCGCGAGTTCGGGAGCGCCCGGCTTGACGATGCCGGAGAGCGCGTCGAGGTTCTCCCGGCGCACTCGATACAGAACTCCGCGTCCCTCGACTTCCCACACGCGGGCAAAGAGGGCCTGCTCCTGATCGAGCGCGGCGATCTGGCGTTGCGCGAGGCGGGGACCCGTGATCGGGAAGGGCGCCTCGAGCTGCGCGGGCAGCGCGGCATTGACCAGCACGTAGTCGACTCCAAACCGGCGGCAGTGCCGGGCCTTCTCCCCGGTGCCCAGGTAGGGACTGAGAACATCCCGGGCGGCCGCCCAGCGTTCCCGCGCCAGGGGATCGGCGGGACTGCCGTGCTGGTACAACACCGCGACCGTGCGATGGCGTGTGAGGGCCGGAATGCTGTAGCCGGTGATCGGATCGCTCAGCACCACGGCCGGCGCGCGCGTTTCGTCGTCCAGCGCCTTCAGCAGATCCCGCCAAGTGAGAATCGAGCGCTCTTCCTCCCGTTCCAGGGCCGCGGCTGAATAGGATCGCGCGAAGCCGTCCAGCCGGGGGAAGAGCAGCGCGACCATGATGACGTAGACGACGAGCGAGGTGATCACGCGGCGGGCTGAGGTCAGTTCGAGGAGACTCTCGCCCATCCAGCGCGCGACATAGGCGAGCACGAGCACGAACGGGATCAGCGTGGCGAAGCGGGCGATGAGATACCCGAGGCGCGGCTCGAGAATGCGGATGGCCAGGGGATCGAGGAGCACCAGGAACGGGGCCGCGCTGAGGGCGGCCAGATAGATGACCCCCGCTCCTTCTCGACTGCGCTTCCAGAGGAGCAGGGAGAAGAGAATCCCGCCCACCCCGACCGTTCCGAGGAAGGGGATCCAACTCTGGGGCGCCACGATGAACCAATCCGCGCCCAGCCCCAGCAGGCCTTGCGGTTGGGTGTGATCCGGATTGAGCGCCGCGCCCGCGAACTGCAGGCGCCAGACGAGAACCGGCAGGCAGCCGATCGCCGCCGCTCCCCACGCGAGGGCCGCCCGGCGCCGATTGCCCTTCCTGCGCCCCGGGAGGACCCAGAGCACCAAGGTGAGCACGCCCAAGGAGAAGAGCACGTAGATCGAGGCGAAGACATGCGTCGCCGTGGCACCGAAGGCCGCGATTCCCACCAGCCAGAGCAACCGGCGGCGCCCGTCGCCGGAAACGAAGCGCAGGATCAACGAAAGCACGCCCCACGAAAGCACGATCCCCATCGGGCCCGCGCAGACGGTTCGCGGCAGCATTCCGACATGGGCCTCGCCGAAGCAGATGAAGGCGAGGAAGGTCGCCAGCAGGGTCGTGCCCTCGCTCCGCAAAACCCGGCGCGCGAAGGTATGGAAGATGATCAGGGCGAAGACGGTGAGGAAGACCGGCAGGGTATCGAACAGGTAGACGGAATCGACGCGGGCCAACGATCCAATGGCCGCCAGAGCGACGTGGAAGAAACCGAGACGCGGATCGATCGAAGCTCCATCCCCGTCGGCGTGAAAGGCGGTCCGCGGCAGGATGCGGTCGCTTTGCAGCATCTCGCGCACGGCCGCCAGATGCGCGGGAACATCGGAATCGAACCGGAAACTGCCGCCGGCATAGGTCGTCAGCGCCGCGGCGAAAAGCAGGATGCCCCCCAGAACGACCAGCGTTGCCCAGCGCGGCGCCAGCGGTCGGTCGCCCCGTTGTTGCTCGCCGAGGAGATAGGCCTCCCTGACGATGCGCTGCTCGGGCGTTTCGCGTTCCCGCGCCGCCGCATTCAGAAACGCATGAAAGGACTGTTCCGCCGCCTGCGGAACGTCAGCCTCCGCCTGCCGCGCGCCCGTCTCCTTGGCTTGCGGCCCGGCGGCGAGGATCGACTTCACCTCGGCCGGACGTCGAAACAGGATCCGGGACAGGGCCCCGACAAACAGCAAGAGCGGCACGGACCAGAGGACGGCGGTCAGGCGGCCCGGAAGAGCGGGCCGCTCGACGAGCGCCCCCACATCTCCCAAGCCCACGTCGCCGCCGAAGAACCAGGCGATCATTCCGACCGCCGATAGAAAACCGACGCCGAGCAGAAACGCGCGTGTCACGCGCGCCGCGACTCCGACGCGCGGAGGGGACAGGATCAGACTCTGGAGCAGCCACCCGGGCAGCAGGACGAGGACGAGCAGGGCAAGCAGAACGCGCAGCGGCGCCGGAAGCACCACGCCCCCCCAGCGCAAGAGGGGAAAGAGGGCCGGCGTCAGCAGCCAGAGGAAATGGCACAGGCGCAGGCGTCGCCCCTCCGGGGGCTCTGAACGCGAATGAGCCATGGCATGCATGCCGGGCAGTCTACTCAACCTCCGGCGGCTCTGCCAGTGGAAGGGAACCCCCTGGGGAACGGAACCCCCCGGGGTTTCGAAGCCCGATCTATGGAATGAGCAGAATCCGGCCCGTCTGCTGATCCAGTCCGGCCCGCACTCGATACAGATACAATCCCCCGGACACCGGCCGGCCGGCGCCGTCGCGCCCATCCCAAAGCAGGGTCTGCGATCCCGCCGCCACCAAGCCGCGAAGCGTGCGCACCCGTCGCCCGCCGGCATCGAAGATCTCGCTTTCGATCCACCCCGCGCGCCCGACTTCGAACTGCAGGCAGGTCCATCCGGGGCCCGGACTGGGCGCCGCGCCGAGCAGACGGATCCCGTTCGCCCATGTGCGTTCCGCGATCCCCTGCGCACCGGAGACGATGAAGGAGGCCGCCGCCATCGCGGGGCCCCGTTCCGCGCCGTCATCCGCGAAGGCGCGCCAGTAGTAGGTTCCATCGTCGAGGGGGCTCGTCAGCGTCCACGCCGTCGTGCCGAGGCCTTCGCCGACACCGGTGATCGAGGCCTGGAGATCGGTCAGCAGCGGGTCCCCATAAACGCGGTATCCGTAGGTCAGCACGTCGCCCGGATCGGGATCCGCGGCGTTGGCAACGATCAGCGTGGGAAACGCCGTCAACACCGTCTCGCCGTCCAGGGGCCCGACCAGGGAGGGCGTGCCGGGCGCTCCATTGGTGCTGCCGCGGATTTCGACATCATCGACATACCAGCCCTCCCGCACGGTTCCCCCATCGGTGCCGAAGTGAAAGCGGACCTGGAGCGAGCCTTCGACATCCTCGACCAGCACCGTCTCCTGGCGCCAATCGATCACTCCGGAGAACAACGGCGTACCAAAAGCGAAGGGACCGCTGCCGCGCGCCGTGTGCGTATATCCGGGCGTCGGGGTCACCTGCGTCCAGGGCCCGCCATCTCGCGAGACCTCGACGATGCCGCCGTCGTACGCCTGCCCCGTGAAGTAGGAGCTCACTTCGGCTTCGATCCAGTGCCAGAAACTCAGTTCCACCGCCCCGGCCGCCGGCATGAGCGGCGTGACGAGCGCGCCATCCCCGTTGTTGGCGTAGTCTCCCGCACCGGTGTCGCCGAACTTCCAACTCGTCCCGCCCCCCGCGGTGTGGTTGCGCAGCGCGCTCAGGTGCCATTGGTCCACGTCGCCGGGGGTGACCACCCCGTGCGTCCAGCCGCCCGCTCCCGATTCCATGTCGTCCGCAAAGAGCAGGGGCAGGTCGCCGCCGGACCAGCTCAACGGATGGCTCGCTGCAAAACCGTCCGCCACGATGCTGCAAGTGAAATGGAAGACATGCCCCGCCGGAGCCGCGGGATCGATCGTGAAGGAGAAGGGATCGGCCGCATTGTCGATGTCATCCCCCGCTCCGACCGTTCCGAGATCGGAATCCACCTCGTTCATCTGCACGTAGGAATCGTCCGTGGAAAGCGAGATCGCCGCGTTGGTCGCTCCGCTGATCACGCCATCGTTGTGGATCGTGACGACCAGATCCAGCGTTTCCCCGGGATCGGGCTGTCCGTCCCCGTCGCCGCCGCTGAGTGCGGCCGCCTCGACGCTCAAGTAGCAGCCGGCGGCCTTCATCAGATACAGATTCTTCGGAATGTTCTCCGCCACGAGCCCCGGCACCTCGGAATCCTGCGGCCAGAAGTCGGACCCGTCGACCTCGGTGCAGAAGCTGAAGATGCCCAACTCCCCGTAGGCCCAGTCGGTCGTCGTCCCCGAGCAGTTGTAGAGCACCTCGCCCGGTTGGCCCACCGTGTAGCCGCAGTACGCCTGCATGGCGTAGGCGATCTGCCGCAACAGCGCGTCATCGGGCGTATGCGCATTCGTATACGACCAGGGCAGGAGGATCAGGCCGGCCACGCTGTGATAAGAATCGTGCGTGATGATGTTGCGGGATTGGCAGAAGTTCATCAGCGCCTGGACGCAGGGCTCCGACCCCCCGGACGTTCCGCGATACGTGTCCGAACATGGATCGCTGCTCGACCCCACGCCCCCCCATTCGTACGGATAATTCCGATTGAGATCGACCCCCTTGCAGCTCGAGCCGGCATTGTCGCGGCGGTTCTTGCGCCACAAGCCGCCGCCTTCCGGATAGGTGCTTTCGTTGTAGAGATAGCCATCGACGTTCAAGACGGGGACGAAGAAGGTCTCGCGATTGTCGACCAGAAAGGTCGCTTCCGCGTCGGTGCCGTAGTTCTCGCACAGGTGGCGGATCGTCTCGATGAGCACATTCGCCGTGATCGGTTCGCGCGCGTGGTGCATGGCGTCGAAAAGCACCTCCGGCTCGTCCTCGTCCACCTCCGGGTTGTCCGAGACCTTGAGGGCCCAGATCGTATTGCCGAGATACGTCGTGCCGATCGAGAATTTCTCGGTTGTTATCTCGGGATAGAGGGCGTGGAACTGGTCAAGAAACGCGACCGCCTCGCTGTAGGTGTAGAGCTCGCCGAAGTTGCGGTAGCCTTCCCGTTGGGCCGCGTAATGCTCTTCCAGATCCTCGACCAGCACTTCGACATGGAAGCCGAGCGCTTCCAAACGCTCCACCTGCTTGGCATCGCTCACGAGGATCAGCTCCGTGCCGGGCACGATCTTCATCAGATCCAGATCGGGCACGGATTCGAGCGTCTGCCACTGGGGCCCGCTCGGCCAATCCAACCGGACCTTCATCTTGGGATGATCGCCCGTGTAGGCCTGGGCGGCGGTGGAGATCAGAACGAAGCAGACTAGAAGGACGGCCAAACGGTGCTGCGAGGACGTCATGGAGCGAGTCTCCTTCCGTTGCATCTTCAGCAGGTGGACGCAAACAGGGCGCAAGCTGAACCGTCCTCTCATGTTACCACAATCCGGCCGGCCGGTCCGCCCGATTCGTCGCCGGATTGACCCCGGCCCGGCGGTCCCGTAAGGTGCTGCCGTCCTTCGCGCGGCGGGATGGTCGGGGAGGCCGACCCGCGAGAGCTCCCGGCGGCCCACGGCCGCCCGCGGGGTTTTCCGCAGCCCGCGATGGCCCGACAGGAGGGTGCCCCGTGACGTCTGCAGGATCATCGACGCTGGCAGGCAAGGTGGCCGTGGTGACCGGTGCGGCCCGCGGCATCGGAAGGGCGATTGCTCTGGCGCTGGCCGGTCGCGGGGCGGATGTGGTCGTGAGCGACGTGGATCTCCCGGGCGCGCAGGCGACCGCCCAGGAGATCGCCGGACTCGGGCGGCGCGCACTGGCGATCGCCTGCAATGTCTCCCGGCGGGAAGATGTCGACACGCTGATCGACGCTACCATCGCTCAGCTTGGCCGCCTGGACATCCTCGTCAACAACGCCGGCATCACCCGCGATACGCTGCTCGTGCGGATGACCGAGGAGCAATGGGACCTCGTGCTCGACGTCAACCTCAAGGGCACCTTCTTCGGTTGCCAGGCGGCCGCCAAGGCGATGATGAAGGCACGCGCCGGGAAGATCGTCAATGTGGCCTCGATCACCGGGCTCATCGGCAATGTGGGCCAGGCGAACTACTCCGCATCGAAGGCGGGGGTGATCGCCCTCACGCGCACGGCCGCCAAGGAACTGGCCGGGCGCAATATCCAGGTCAACGCCGTCGCCCCCGGCTTCATCGAAACGGAAATGACCCGGGATCTGCCCGAGAAGGCGCGGGCCGCGTTTCTCGAAAACGTGCCCCTCAAACGCGCGGGCAGCCCCGAAGAGGTCGCGCAGCTCATCTGCTTTTTGGCCTCCTCCGAGGCGGACTACATCACGGGACAATGCGTCACGATCGATGGCGGGCTGACGATCAACTGAAACGCCTGACGAGGGAGTGCATCACCCGCATGCGCCTGAACCCAAGTGGCCCCGGCAGCAGGAGCAGGTCGTGAAAGGCACCGCAGACCCCTTCGCCGATCCCGATTTCATGAAGGCGGAGGAACAGATCCGCGGCGGGCGGCACAGCGCGATCGAGCTGCTGGAAGAACTGGTTCAGATCCCTACCGTCAATCCTCCGGGCAGTCACTACCTGGAATGCGCATTGCTCCTGGCGGAACGCCTGCGCGATCTGGGCTTCGAACCCCAAACCGTGGAGCTCCCCCACCATGAGCGGGAACGCCTCGGGCTGTCCGTGGACAATCCGCATCCTTCGGTGATCGCCGTCCTGGAACCGGGCGGCGCGCCGGCGATGCTTCCGACGCTGCACTTCCATGGTCATTACGACGTCGTTCCCGCGCCTTCCCCGGAGCTGTTTCGCCTCACCTCGAGCGGGGACCGTGCCTTCGGCCGGGGGACCGCGGACATGAAGGGCGGGATCGTCGCCATGCTGCTCGCCCTGGCCGCCCTGCGTCCTCTAAGGGAGCGCCTGCGCGGTCGGGTGTTGTTGTCGTTGGTCCCCGATGAGGAGACCGGTGGAGAAGCGGGCACGGCGCACCTGTTCCGCACGGGCGTCCTTGTTCCGGGCGGCCTCGGCATGCTGATGCCCGAACCCGCCGGAGCGGTGGTCTGGAACGGCAACCGCGGGGCGGTTTCCCTGCTCCTCACCGTTCACGGCAAGAGCGCGCACGTGGCCGTGCAGCATCGGGGCGTGAATGCCTTCGAGGGCATGCTCGAACTGGGGGGCCTGCTGCGCGATTTGAAGCAGAAGGTCGAGCTCCGGACATTCGGTGAGGATTCCCTGGGCCTCGAGGGCCCGCCCTCGGTTCTGTTGATCGGCGGCGTTTGCCACGGCGGAACGAACTTCAACGTCGTGCCCCACGAGGCGCAATTCTCGATCGACCGCCGCTTCCACGCTCAGGAATCGCAGGCCGGGGTCGAGAAGGAACTCGACGGCGTCTTCCGCGGGTTCCGCCGGAAGGGATGGAAGCTCGAAGTGGCGCAGCTCCAGCGCGGCGCGGCCTCGCTCACTCCCCCCGACAGCCCGTTCGCGCGCGCCCTCGCGACCGTCGTTTCCGAGGTCACCGGCCACGCGGCCCGCTTCACGCTCTGCCCCGGCATCCTCGAGACCCGCTTCTTCCTGCAGCACGGCATCCCCGGCATGGCCTACGGGCCCGGCGAGTTGGAGTTCAGCCACCAGGCGAACGAACAGGTCAGCCTGGCGCGCATCCTCGAAGTCGCGCGCGTCTACGCCCGGATGGCCTGGATGATGGTAGGGCCCGGCCCGGCGTCCTGACCTGTTCGCGACGCGGAGCGCGCAATGGAGGAGCAGCCGGGGCCGGCTACCCGTTATCGGATCATCACCAGCCGCTGCACGGCCGTCCCCTGCGGAGACACCGCCTTCACGAAGTAGACCCCCGGCGAGACGGCCCGACCTGCGGCATCCAATCCATCCCAAACCAGCGGATGATCGCCACCGGCGATCGTGCCGTTGAGCAACTCGCGCACGCGGCGCCCGGCCACGTCGTAGAGCGCGACCGAGACGTTCGCCGAGCGAGGCAGCCGCAGGCGGAAGTTCGTTTCTCCGGAAGTCGGCGTGGGCATGGGCCGGCCCAGGGCGAGCATCGAGATCGCGGGCCTCTCCGGAACCTCCTGCGGCGAGCCCTCCAGCAGGTACACCAGCGTGTTCTCCAGCAAGTCCGTACCAGCGGCGGCCGATGTCAGCGCGTCGAAGTCGAACGCGTAGTAGGCGACCTGCGCCTGGCCCCGCGTGGCGGGCTCGTAGATCAGCACGCCCGCATCGTTGGGATAGCTGTGCGTGCCGAAGATCACCGCGCCCTCGGCCCGCGGCGTGACGGCGTCCTGATCGGCGTAGTTGTCATAGGTGATCGCAATCGAGGAGGGCAGATCGTTGGGGTTGTTCGCCAGGGGATGGCCGGTCTGGGTCGACTTGATATCGAGCTGGCCGGCGTTGTCGAGATGGTGGGAAGCGACATGCAGCACATTGGCCGCGAAGGTGGGATAGCCCGGGCTCACGAGCGCGTCGCGCCCCAGTTCGCCTCCCTCGATCAGGAGCCGACGGCCGGCCGCGACGTGGTTCTCGATCGCGCTCCTCAGCGTGGCGTTGCTGACGGGATTCCCATAGGAGCCCGCGCTCCAGACGAGCAGATCGTACTCGTCCCAGGTGGCCGGATCGGTGGTCCAGTTGGTCTCCTCGGTGACCAAGTATCCCAGAGCGGGAAGATCCGCGCTGAAGCGGGAGCTGGCGTTGTTGTCCAGCACCAGCAGCACCGTCGCCTGAATCGACGCCAGTGAGAAGTTGATCGTGGTGTGGGTCGAGATCGTGCGGACCTCGGTAACCGGGGCATGGCCGTCCGCCTCGGCCGTGAAATCGTACGCCCCATCGAGCACGTCGATCGTGTAGGCGCCGCTGACCGGATCGCTCGTGGTCGCGTCGAAAAGCTCCCCGCCGGCGTGCCGGCGGACGCTGATGTCGGCGGCCAGCGGAGTCCCGCTGCCGCTCTCGGTCACGACACCGCTGACCGTGTTCCAGGCGGAGGGATCGCGCGCGAGCTGCACGTTGCGCGTGGTCGTCGCGCCGGCGGTGACGACGACGTTGTTGATCGTCTGCGAGTAGTAGCCCGGGGCGCTGAACTGGATCGAATAGGTCCCGGGCAGCAGCATCCGGTGATAGAAGCCGTGCTGCTCGTCGCTCAGAATGTCCTTGCCGATTTGGATCACGTCGACCGTCGCTTCGATCGGCTGCCCGCCGACCGCGTCGGTCACAAGGCCTTCGACGCCGATGCGCGCCTGGGACATGTAGTAGAGCATCGCGTCGCGGTTGTTGTTCCACAGCGTCGCCAGGTTCGAGGAGGCGGGCCACTTGATTTCGGACATCTCGATCGTCACGTGGAGCTCATTGCGCCAGTGATAGGACCAGTCCTGCAGGCCGCCGCTGATCACGTACCACGCCCAGCCGATGGTGATGCCGTTTTCGAATTCCCCGCTGTCCCACATCGGGGGATTGAGAACGGAGTAGCCCTCGCAGATCTCGACGAAGAGATCGTCGTCGGGCGAGTATTGCCCGTCCCACGTATCCCAGGGGTAGTTCATCACCAGCTCCCCGGTATGGTAGTTGGCCCCCAGGACGAAATTGCGCGGATAGCAGAAGTTCATCATGTGCTGGACTTCCGTCGGCCGGCCCACCGGGGTGTCGTTGGGGTCGGTGCGCGGATCGGGGAAGGAGCGGTTCAGGTCGTCGCCGTCGGCGTTGTAGCGCGTCCCGTTTTCGAGACCATCAGGATTGTGGAGCGGGCAGAAGTAGATCTCCAGATCGTCGACCAGGGCGGTGAGCTCGGGATCGGCGCCGTAGTTCTGCGTGAGCAGCCGGATCAGGTAGACGCACATCTCGGTTCCCGGAGGCTCATCGCCATGGATCGTGGCCGTGAACTTGAACTCCGGCTCTGCCTCGTCCATGTCCGCGTTGTCCGAGATCTTCAGCACCCAGAGCTGCCGCCCCTCGATCGAGGTGCCGATCGAGAAGAGCTGCACGATGTCCGGGTAATCCCCGGCGATCTGCTGGAGTTCGGTGGTCAGCGAGGAATAGGTATGATAGTCCTCGCGCGTAAGATCGGACTTCGGGGCGGCGGCCCAGGCACGGCGCGCCTGATTGGGAATCGCCGCGATCTCGAAGCCCGCCTTCTCGAGCGCCGCGAATTGATCGTCGTCTACATAGGCCGTCACGACCGCCCCGCGCACGTCGTCGATGTCGAGATCCCAGGGCTGGAGGGCCTGGAATTCGAACGGGCCGGCAGAACGGATCTCGACCGGAAACCGCCCCGAAAACGGACAGCGGTCGATCGCCTGGGGCAACAAATCCTCGGCAGACGCCGGCAACCAGACGATACAGACAAGAGCAAGGGCGGCGAGAAAGTACGTTCCGAGCCTGGAGAATTGCTGGGACATGGCTGTGATCCTTCCAAGCATGCCGGTGCCTCCTGGTAAACGCTATCCACAGGTCGAAATGGGACATCCGAGCCGGCCGTCCGTTCCGAAAGGGCTCGCATGGCTGCTCGCGATGGGCCAACATGTCATTCTATCATGTCGTTGCTTCGGCCGCCATGGAGGGCATGCCGCCGGAGGACGAATTCAGCCATGATGGGCGCGCGGTCCGCCACGGGCCAGGCGGGCGTCAAGGGACCATGGAACCGCGGATCCGTCGGCTGGGTCTTCAGTTTTTTGGGCCAGGCGCGCCGGAGGGGACGGTTCGCCGCGCCGGCCGGAAGGCGGGTCCTGTGGCATCATCCGCAGGGAAGGCGGATGGACCGGCCGAGCGAGCTGGACAATCATCGACTCGAGGAGAAACGGACTCGGAACCACCCGGAGGGACCATGGAGCCAGCCC
>JAZDGX010000213.1:0-14183 GCA_043806645.1 Candidatus Eiseniibacteriota bacterium
GATGTATTCGAGCAGCAGCTCGTCAGGCGCGAGGATCGCCGTCTGCACGTCCGCCAATTCGGGGGGGTGTGCATACCGGATCTCGCCATAGCGGGGGTCCACGCGGTGCAGCTCACCCCCCAGCAAATCGAGATCCTGTTCCAGGCGGGCCGTCTCGGCCGAAAGGAACGCCGCGCTGTCGGGGGCAGCGTCCAGGCGGCGCAAATGCTCGGCGATGTCGTCCAGCAGCGCGTTTTCCCGCTCGCGATAGGCGGGATCGGCATGGATGCGCAGATCGACCTCGCTCTCGGCCAGCAGATCGAGCAGCGAACGCGCGCGCCCGCGCTGGGCGATGGCGTAGGCTTCCCGCGCGAAACCACCGCTGGGATCACCCGCGTGCAGGTCGGCCAAGATGTCGATCGCTTCGCAGTAGAGGTCGCCGCGGCGTGCGAAGGCGCTGCTTTGGGCCCGTGGCGCACCCCCCAAGCGGCTGCGAATACCTTCGCAGATGTCCATTGCCGCCGCGAGGTGATCGAGCGCGTCGGCGCGGCGCAGTTCACGGCGGGCCAGGAGCGCGAGCCCCCACAAAGCGTCGGCCTCCAGCGACGGCTGGCCCGTCTCGCGGGCCAGATCCAGCGCCCGGGTCATGGAGACGCGCGCGGCGTCCAGACGGCCCAACTCGATCTGGCAATAGCCGACGTCGCGGGCGAGAAAGACGCGCGTCAAACCGATCTGTCCGCCGACGCCCTCGGTCGCGGCCTCGGCGGCCTCCAGGCGTTCGAGTGCACGCGGATAGTCGTTCATCTTGTACAGGCAGAGCCCCGCGTTCTGAAGCGTCTGCACCTCACCCATGCGATTGCGGATGGCGCGGCATTGGGCGAGGGCTTGATCGAACGAGGCGAGGGCCGCCTCGTAACGGCCGCGGTCGGTTTGAACGATCCCGAGATTGACGAGACTCGCTGCGAGAAGATCCGTGCCGGCATTCTCCTGCCCGCGCCGCGCGGCTTCGTCGAGCATCTCCTCGGCACGCTCGTATTCCCCGGTCATGTACGCGATGATGCCGAGATTCAACGCGACCCAGCCTGCGGTCAGGCTGCTTCCGGTTTCGCGGGTCATCTCCCAGGCCCGCCGGAGGTTCGCATGGGCGCGGGGGAGATCCTCCAGCATGAGTTGCAGCGAGGCAATGCGCTGCAGACACGCAGCGACTTCGGCCTCGTCGCCGATCCTCTCATAGGCCGCGAGCGCTTCTTCGCGCAGGGCGAGACAGCGATCGAAATCGCTCTGCCAGCGGGCGATGATGGAGAGCGCGATCAACGCCTCCGCCTCCCACGCGGGCAGATCCAACCGGCGGGAGGTCGCGAGCGCGTCGGTGAGTCGCGTTGAGGCCATCTCCGCATACGATCCACCCTTCGCGCGGGCGAGATCCTTCAGGGTCATCCCGAGACCGAGGCTCGTGTGAAGTGCGAGCAAAGGCGCGCTTCCCGGCTCGATGCGCCGTTCCTCGGGATGGAACGCGTCGACGACCGGGGGTGATCTCGTGGGATCGATGCGTCCTTCGAGACGCGTGAACGCCTCGAGCGCTTCTTCATAGCGGCCCTGCGCCCAGAGCGACGAGGCCAGCGCCTCGCGGGCCACGAGCTCCTGATCGGTGTGCCCGGCGCGCGCGAAGCGCTCCGCGGCGATTGTCAGCAGACTCTCGGCCGCGGTGTATTCCTGCTGAAGCTGGGCCAGGCGGCCAAGGCCCAACTCCGCGAGGCCCGATTCCGGAACGCGGCGCCCCAGGCGCGTGAAGAACCCTTCGGCCTCGGCGCCCGTGCCGAGGAGATGCCGGGCATCGGCCAGACAGGTGGCCGCCAAGGCATGTCCGATATCGGAAAGGCCGCTCGCGCCCAGTTCGCCTTCGGGGGCGAGCAGGGATTCGGCCGCCGCGATCACCCGCGCGCGGCGGCCCCACGCCAGCTCCTTCCAGATGGATTCGTCTCCGGCCACGGCGGTTGCGCGGGCGGGAAGAAGGGCGGAGAGGAACAAGATCAACGGGACGAAGGCCTTGCGGTTGGGCCCGGAATGAGGACAATGGAGGTGACTGCCTGTGGCTCTTGATGTGAGGTGCGCTAGCCGGAGCCGGCCCACTCGGTGCACGACGTCGTGGAATGTCATGGTAGCCCCCGCACTCAGGACCACGCCGCGTTGGAAAGGGATCATAGACGGACGGCCGATCTTCGGGGTCGGCCCCAGTATGACGCACATCGAACGGGGGGACAATCTTTGCCGAGAACGCGCGGGCGGTCGCGAAGGTGTGAGCAGCGCCTGTCCGCAGCCGCCTTGCCCGCGCGCGCGATGGCCTCGGTGAGGGTGATGGCCATGCAGGCTTCGCTTCCGCTGGACAGCCTCTATCGATCTGCCCGGGCAGGAGATGCCGGCGCGGAAGATCTCCTGTGTGGGCAATTGCGTGTAAGATTCCTGCCCCTTGCCAAACGAAGGGTACGACAGGAGGACGTCGAGGATGTCATCCAGGATGCGTTGGTGATCATCCATCGAAAGCTCGGTGAACGGTCCGGTGACGAGGGAATCCTGATCTGGAGTCTGGCCGTGCTGCGAAACGTGATCGGCAACTACTACCAGGCGCGTCGCCGCGAAAGCGAGCGGCGGGAATGGCCGGAGAGATTCGATGAAGTCGCCGTTGAAGGCGACGACGAGAGTCCGGCCGGCGCGCGGGCCGCGGCAGCGCGGATCGACGTCTTGGGAGCCGCGCTGGCGGATCTCGCCCGCCGGGCGCCGCGGTGCGGACGGATCTTCGAGATCCTCCTGGATGGCCTGAAGCGTGGTCGTGCGGGGGAATCGCCCCGCCTGACCTGGGAGAAAGTCCAACGAGAGTTCCCCGATCTGACGCGCAACGCCTTTCATGTCAGCCTGCATCGCTGCCGCGAGCGCTTGCGGGAAGTCATGGAAGCGCGTGAGAAGGGAGCAGTGGTGTGATGTCGCCCGCATCTTGCACGGATCCTTCCGCCGGGAATCTCCTTGCCGGTTATGAGCTGGGGGCCTTGACGGACGAGGAATGCGCCCGCTTCGAGGCGCATGTGCGGGGATGCGAGACGTGTCTGGAAGCGCTGTACGAAACCGCTCCCGAGATGGCGGTGTTGCGCGGACATCCGGAGGAAGTCATCTCACGCTGGCGCGTGCACGCCCGCGCCGTGGGCGATGAGGCCTCCAGCGTCGTGCCGTCCTCCGTGGGCGATGGGGCATCCGCCGCCTCCCCTGCGATCCCCGCCGTCAGGCGGCCCGGCCCGCGGAGCCGGATCGCGCGCAGCATGCGCATGCTGAAAGACGCACTCGGGTCCTCGCGGCATTCCTACCGCTTCTGGCTGCCCGCCGGCGCGATGGCGACGGCGGCCGTGATCGCAGTCGTGCTCTTCGGGGGACGCGGAATCTCGTATCGCGGGCTGGCGCTCGTGGAGCCGCTGCCCTATACGCACATGTCGCTGCGCGGTCCGGAAATGTCCGAGCGCGAACGAGATTTCCGTGAAGGCATGGAGGCCTACAACGCTGGAGACCATGCGACCGCGGCGCGGATTCTCGAGCGGGCCGTCGCGGGAGCGGATGAGGCCTGGCGGCAGGGCGTGCAGGCGCGCCTCTATCTCGGCGTGAGCCTGCTGCTCTCCAATCGTCCGTCGGATGCGCTGCCGCATCTCCAGCGGGTGAAGACATCTTCGCTGCGCGCGCAAGCGGACCGCGCGAGTTGGTATCTGGCCCAGGCGTTTCTCTTGATGGAAGATCCCGCGCGCGCCCTGGCGGAGTTGGAGCCCCTTGCCGCCGGCGGCTCTTCGTTGGCCGAGCCGGCCGCCCGCCAGATCGAGGCGATCAAGAAGTAGCGGCCGCAGGTGACGGGCGGAGGTAACGGTTTCAGGTAGCGGCCGCAGGTAACGGTTGCAGGTAGCGGCCGCAGGTGACGGCCGCAAGTAACGGTCGCAAGTAACGGCCGCCCCGGACATCGAATGTCCAGAACTGCGCGGCGCTCTCGGCGAACGACCCGCGCCGTCAGCGAATGACAGCCACCGAGCCCCGCGCTTCACGGCCGCCGCCCTGCCACCGCAGCCAGTAAAGTCCCGCCGGCACCCGGTGTCCCGCCGCGTCACGGCCGTTCCACTGGAAGCTCAAGGCTCCGTCCGCGACCCCACCCGAGCGCAGCCGCGCGACGCGCCGTCCATCGGGCCCGTACACCCAGAGGTCGCCGCTACTCACCCCCGGGAGGTGGAGCAGAATCGCCGTGCCCGCAGTCATCGGGCTGGGCGAGATCGAAAGCGTGGGCACGAAGGATCGGTCGCGGGCATCGGGATCGCGATCCACGCCGGCCCAACCGACCGGCAGGAGCGTGATGTCCAGAACCTCAACGCCGCCGCTCGAAATCGTCAGCTCGGTCGTGTCGGGGATGCAGCCGGTCTTCTCGGCGATCAGCGTGTAGTCGCCCGGGAAGACATCCGCCCAGGCGAATGCGCCGCTGGTTCCGCACACTTGCTGCGCATATGTGGTACCCGACAAGTTGATCGTCGCGCCGCTTGGATCGCTGTCGTCGAGGATGGCGACCGTTCCGCTGAGCTGCCCCGTGCTTCCCTGCGCACCGGCGAGTTGACCCAGCGTGACGAGGTTTGCCGCGGTGATCTTGCGCCACAGGGGGCCGTTGAGGCGGCTGGGCGTGTCGCACGTCTGGTGGTAGCAGGAATAGTCTTCCCAGTCGGCGTCGATCGAGAGGATCGCGGAGAAGCCATGGTCATGGAACGACTCGTGATCCGAGCCCCAACCTTCTCCGGAGTACCGGTAGATCACAAGGTTGGTGTACGTCTGGGCATTGCTTTGCACGAGGTCGAGCAGCCAGGTAGAGGAAGTTCCGTAGCGGAAACCCTCCAGCCAGAGATCCGACCCGCCCGCCTTGTAGTAGGCGACCATGTCCAGATTGAGCACGCCGCGGATGTCGAGGTTCTGCTGATCCGCCGCGGCGGCGAAGTGCTCGCTGCCGACCAGGCCCTGCTCCTCCGCCGTGAAACAAATGAAGTAGATGGTGTAATCCGTCGCGACCGGCGCCAGCAAACGCGCCGCCTCCAGCACGGCCGCGCTGCCCGACCCGTTGTCTTCCGCTCCCGGTGCCAGGGTCGACGACTGGGGCGAGGTCGAATCGAGGTGTCCGCAGAGGATGTAGATCCGTGAGGGATCGACCGTGCCGGTCTTCACTCCGACCACGTTCTTGATCGGATGACCCAGGTAGGTGAATGGATCGTAGTAGGCGGTCAGTCCGAGCGCCTCGAATTCGTTCTTCACGTACTCGCAGGCAAGCCCCATCTGGCTGGTGAAGGAGTGACGCGTCTGCAGCGTGGTCGACAGATAGTCGAGGTCGTCGAAGAGGCGGTCCTCGCTGACGGCGCTCTTCAGTGCCTGCCAGTAGGTGGTCGGCTGAGTGCTGAGCAACGGAGGAGCGAGAAGCAGATCCCGGCCGGCGGCCGCGGCCGGCACGCGCAGCCGCTGCGCGCGGCAGCCCGGTTCTTCTTGCACCCACGACAACGACTCGGGCAGGCGGACGAGAACTTGCGCGTCGTCTCCGGCCGGCGCATCGATGGATCGCAACGTCTCGGGCGAAGGGAATTGCAGATCGCGGTCGGGGGATTCCGTCCGCAATCGATCGAAGGTGCCTTGCCAGGAAGGGGGCAGCGCGCCGGACTGCAGGGTCTCCCATGCGCCACGCGAAATGAGGAAGTACAGAGCGTCCTCGTCGTAGAGCCCCAGCGATTGTGCCGCGGGATCCGCGCTGAGAGGGCTGCCGGCGGGCAGGAGCCCGAGGGTGCTTCCGTCGAAGCCATGGAGATAGAGCCAGGACGGATCATCGGGCGAGGATGAACTCTGCCAACTGACAAGCGCGTGCGATGGGGAGGCCGCCTGCAGTGCCGGCGACGCATCGCGTGCGGCGGTTGCCTGCGACGCCGCGACCATCCCCGTCGTTGATGTCAGAACGATGACCAGGAGAACGATTCTTCCAAAGGTGCCAAGCCGATCGATGCGCATCTCAACTCCTGAATTCGGACCGGGGTATTCCTCGGCCGCGAGGGCCGGCAGGGCGGCCCGGGGTCGACAGCGTGGGTCTGCCGTCCATTATAGAGGATGCGGGCCGAGGGTCGGCCCGCATATCTGGTCTTGCGCAGGGACGGCCCACCTGTCCGTCGGCGCTTGGCTGAGGCCGCCGCTCGCAGGACGGGGGCTCGGATGCCGTAATCCATTCTCTTGATGCCGATTGCGCGGTCGCGATCAAGGGGCCGGCGCCCTGGGCGCCAGGATCCGGGATCCATGGCGCCCAGGCCATGCCTTACGGTTTGGGTACGA
This sequence comes from Candidatus Eiseniibacteriota bacterium, assembly GCA_043806645.1. Classification (GTDB taxonomy): domain Bacteria; phylum Eisenbacteria; class RBG-16-71-46; order CAIMUX01; family WJJG01; genus JAZDGX01. The sequence continues at coordinate 6,343 of JAZDGX010000213.1, forward strand.
TCTCGTACCAGACCTTCTCCAGCTCGAAGATCACGTGGTTCCCCAGGGCGAGGATCGCCCCGATCTCCGGATGCGCCTTCAACAGGGCGAAGTATTCCTCCGAGCCTACCGTGATGCGCTCGAGCTGTGGGTCGGCCGGGCAGTCGAGCTGCCGCCAGAGGTCGCCGTCGCGCTGAAAGGTCCGACCCGCCGTCGAGCGGATCGCGCCGCTGTCCTTCTCTTCGAACCTCGCCGACGCGAGATCCTCGACCTTGCGCGACATCTCGAAGCCGATTTCGCCGGTCTGTGCGGCCATGGGCTTCTTGGATGAGAGAGGCTGCTCCAGCGTGCCGGGATCGAGTTCGATGGACACGTTCTTCGACCGGCCTTCCCGCATGTTTTCTGATCCACCTCCACGGAGCCCGGAGAAGATCCGATCGATCGTCCTTGCGACCCTGCCGCGAGAATCGGACGAGGGGGCGACTTGGTCTCTGCCCCCGCGGAAGCGCTCGTCGGCCAGCGGCATCTCGCTCTCGTCGACGAGGAACGATGTGTAGGGCGAGGCGATGCCGAAGCGCAGGCCGAGGTCCTTGATCTCATCGACCAGCTCCCGTTCCTCGCCGTAGAGACGGATGTGACGCAGCAGCGATCCGATCCTGCGCGTCGCCCACAGCCGTCCGACGAATACGTTGTCGTTGTCGAATCTGGGGAGCGAGCCGTCGTATTCGAACGAGAGATGCTTGCCCGCGGATCGTCCGATCAGCGAGATCTCCACGGGCCCCGAGCCGCTGTAGCGGCCGAAGAGCACGAGCTGGCTACCGCGGAAAAGGTCGGGGATCGCGCCGGGCTCGAGATCGCGCAGGCGCAGGCCGTGGGCCTCGAGCCTGAGATCGGTCATGACCGGCTGGGCGATCTGGTCGTAGAAGCCCGCGATGCGCTGGTGCAGGTCCTCGGTCGGACGGACATAGCTCGGCGAACCGCCATGCTCGACGGCAAGCTGATCGAGGAAGACGGAGTTCACGTCATAGCCGACGCCGAAGGGGAAGATGCGGGCGCCGGCATGCCCCAGCTCCTCCAGGATGCGCTGCGGGTCCGTTTCCCCGACCGTGGGCAGCCCGTCGGTCACGAAGACGACGAATGCCGGGCGCTCCCGGTCGAAGTGCGAGTCGAGCGCGGCTTGCAGGGCTTCTTCGATGTTCGTCCCGCCGCCCGATTCCAGCCGGCGCACGAAATCCAGCGCGTCGTCCACATTCCGGCGCGAGGCTGGCTGCAGGCGGTCGGCGAAGAGGTCGGCGGAATTCGCGAAAGCGATCACGTTGAACCGGTCGTTGCCATCGAGATGGCGCAGGCAATGGGCGAGTGCTTCGCGGGCCTGCTCCATCTTCGTCCCCTCCATCGAGCCCGACTGATCGATGACGAAGACGACGTCCTTGGGCAGAACGGGGATTCTCTGATCCGCTCCCACCGAGGCGAGCAGCATGAAGTAGCCGTCATCGCCCGAATCGGGACGGTAGGGGACCAGGCGAATGTCCATCGCGTCTTCGGCCAGCGAGTAGAAGAAGACCAGATCGCGGTCGGGTCGCGTGCCGTTCTCCTCGAAGGTAAGCCGCACGCGGCGGCCGTCGAGGTACTCGATCACGGCGTCGTGCGTGGGACAGTACGCGTTGCGGACCGGGCGGTCGGCCTCGAGGATGATCGAGACGAAGGCGTGCTCCAACGGCCGCGACGAGAACTTCTCCGTCGAGAGCGGATAGACGAAGCGATAGAGCCCGCCCTGACGCTCGACGATCTGATCGTACTCGAGCGCCACGCGGCGGTCGCCGTGGGGCGGGAAGGGGAAGATGCGGGCGCGGAAGACCTCGCGGCCGGCGTATTCCAGCAGCGCGGGATCGCGACTTTCACGAACGAGACCCTCGTAGATGCGGAGCGCTTCCTCCGCGTCCATCGCCTGGGCATGCACCGGCTGGCCCTCGACCCACAGGGTGAAATCGCTGACCGCGGCGCCGTCGGGCACGGGAAAGAGGTACTCCCCCTCCACCTGACGTCCGTTTAGATTGCGGAAGGTCTGATCGATCTCCACGTGTCCGACCTGATCGCGGATGGCGATGTGAACGTCATGATTGCGCACCGCGAGCTGAATGGGATCGGGCAACTCGGGCACGGGCCGCACGACGACGAACCCATCGGCGAAGGCGGGAGATGCGAGAAGCGCCCAGGCCGCGAGGAGGGCGACGGCTGCGAGGAGCGCCGCGGCTGCGAGGATCGTCATGGCTGCGAGGCTCGCCATGGCTGCGCGAGGCGCCGGCTTCGCGACAATCGCTGACGCCAGGGCCCGCGGCGGAAATCCGGTGCGGACGACATTGATCGAGAGCATGGCCGTCTCCTTTCCATTGCGGGGGAGCCGCCTCCCGGGGCATCGAGCGTGTGACCACCGGACCTACATCAGGCCGGTCGCCCTTATTCCGCAAGGGATGGCGGGAAGCGCCAGAAGCGGCCGGGATCGCGGAGGGTCGTCGGGGGAAAACCGCGCTATACGAGGGCCCCGAAAGCCTGTATCATGTTGCCTCAGCCCGAGTTGAACATCTGTCGCCGGGCGCAGCTCCAGACGGCAGGCATGCCGTCCACCAAGGTCGTGCATCCAAGAAGCGCCGAGAGCGAGAATGAACGTCGATGTCTGCACGCTGACCCTGTTGGTGGGCCTCATTGCGGGGGCCATCTTCTATTTGCATGGGTGGGGCCCCTCTCCCGGGATCCGCGGGTTGGAGAACCGTCCCGGCGCGCGCGGCGTGACCCTGGTGGGCGCCACGGGCGGTGTGGTCTTCCTGCTCGACTGGTTCCTTTACCGCACACCCAACCACGCCTATTTCTCGAGCTACCTGCTGGGCCTCGCGATCGGATGGCTGGCGCTTCTCGGATTGAGCGCGGTGCTCTACATCCTGTGGGGCTTGGGGCGCGCGCGCGCAGGCCACAGTGCATACAGCAGGCTCGTGCTCGGCCGCGGAGAAGGGGGACTGCGCGGAATATCGCGCGTGAGCCACCTGATCCTCGAGGCGCTGGCGCTGGCGGCCCCCGAGCAGGCGATCGCGCGTCCCGTCGCGGAGCCGGTGGAGCCGGCGACGCCCGCGGGAAACAACGGCGACGCTGCGGACAGCTTGTTTGCGATGCAGGAGCGACTGAAGCGGGAGAATCCCGAGGCGTATCTGGATTTCGAGCGCCTGCGGCTCGAAGGCGCCCAGCGCGACCTCGAGTTGCAGCGCGGGAACCTGGAACGGCTGTGGCAGGAATTCGGGCGCGTGCGCACGCAGCCCGAGAAAGCCGCCGCCGAAGTGATCGCGCAGAAGCAGCAGGTGATCGCGGCGCTCCAGGAAGAGCTGGCCAAGACGCGCCGCTTCTACGACCAGGATTCCGAGAAGTTGCAGGCGGCACTGGCCGAATACGACCGGCTGCTCGCCGGGCACGAGCAGGTGCGCGACGAAGTCCAGGCGCTCGTGCTCGAGCTGGAGAACGGGCAGCCGGTGCGGGACGATCTGGTCCGCATCGTCACCTATCAGAAGATCGGACATCATGCGGGCAGCGGGATGAAACTCGGCCGGCTGGCCGTCGGAGAGGGGCAGATCACCATTCATCACGCCGAGCTGACATCGGTGAGGGCGGATGTGATCGTGAGTTCGGACAACAACTATCTAACGATGAGCGACGGCGTGGCGCGCAAGATCCGCGATCGCGGCGGCGAGGAGATCTACCGCGAGACGCGCAAGCTGATCCCGCTGCGGCGCGGAGACATCGCGATCACCGACGCGGGCGAACTGTCGGCGCGCAAGATCTTCCACGCCGTCGTGCTCGATTTTGACGAGCGCCAGGGCCCGACCGAGGAAGTCATCCGCGAGCTTGTGCGTAACGCGATGCACAAGGCGCGGGAGCTGAAGTTCCAACGCATCGCGTTTCCCGTGCTGGGAGCGGGATCCGGCGGGTTCCCTGCCGTAGCCGCGTTTCGGACGATGCTGCACCAGTTGGCGGAAGAGATGCTGCGGGGGGAGAACGCGGTCACGGAAGCGATCGTGTGCCTCTCGGGGCAGTTTGCGGAGATCGTGGATGTAGGGCGGGCGCTGGAGGAGATTGAGATGGTGGGGCGGGTGGAGTAGGGAGACGAGAGCACAAATCGAACATCCAGGATGAGATGACGCGGCACTTCGAGGGGCGGGTCGGCGTTCCCGCCGAGAATTGGGCAGCGCGGAGAACTCGGTCCTGGAGGGTCCTTGTGATCAGGCGGCGAGGATGGACCGGTGAGTGCTACTTGGCAATTGGACTATCAAACAGCCCCAACAGAAGATAGCTGTTTGCGTGGCAATTCGTTACGGTAGGTCTCCGCTGACGCCAAGGACAAGAACCCGCCCGATCGAGCATCGCCGCCTCCGCACTCCGCTCGAGTGGCCGGCCCTCCCCCCGGGAAGAAGCGCTGGCGCTCGATCCCGTCTCGCTGCTACATGAACACCATGCGTGTTTTCGCTCTCTCTGATCTCCATCTCTCCTTGGCCCGACCCAAGCCAATGGACATTTTCGGTGCGTGGTGGAGCGATCATGTGCGGCGAATAGAAACGGCATGGCGCGCTACCGTCGGTCCCGACGACGTGGTCTGCCTACCGGGGGACTTTTCCTGGGCGCTCAAGCTCGAGAATGTCCTGGGCGAGTTGGAGTGGCTCGGGGGCCTTCCGGGCCGCAAGGGTCTGGTCAAGGGCAATCACGACTACTGGTGGGCCTCGCTGGCCAAAGTGCGCGCGGCCCTTCCCTCCGGGATCTTTGTCCTGCAGAACGATTCGGTGACCATCGGTGACACGGCCTTCGCGGGCGCCCGCGGTTGGGTTGATGCGCGGCTGGACTTCGCCGGGCTCTGCGAGCGGCCGGAAGGAGTCGCCGCCGCCGATCGCCTGCCGTCCATCGGGGAGGGGGAAGAGGAGGATCGTAATCTCTACCAGAAGGAACTCACGCGGCTGGAAGCGAGTCTTCGGCAGATCAACCCGGAGGCGCGCTTCCGTGTAGCACTCGTCCACTTCCCGCCAACCTCTCCGGCAATGGAAGCGACCGAAGTGACGGCCCTGCTGGAGCGCTACCACATCGACGCCGTCGTCTTCGGCCACCTACACCGCGCGGGACCAACTTCCTTCACAAACCCGTACGGCACTCGGAAGGGGATCACCTACTATCTTGTCAGCGCAGATTTCGTGGGGTTCCGCCCCGTCGCGCTGTCCATCCCGGGTACGCCGGCCTTCTCCGCTGCCCGACCGGAGGGCTTGTCGTCGTAGCCATCCCCGAGATCGTCCTTCCGCTTGATATCCCCCTCGCTCCGCGCTAGCCTCTCCCGCGAGAGTTCACCCAGTTCACATGCGCAATTCCACAAGAGCAGCGCACATATCCCAGGGAGCCTCTGCCATGAAACGATCGCGTAAGAACGTGAAGACGATGCCTCCCGCGTCCTCTGTCGTAGTCGCCGGCGACATCACCATCGACTGGAACATCGCCCGCCTGCAGGAGCGGCTCAGCGGCGCTCCCCTGGTTTGGAACGCCCATGACACCGCGCGGGCCTGTCCTCAGCCCGGCGGGGCTGAGCTGCTGGCCGACGCGATTACCGAGGTCGGCCGGCGCATCACGGGCGTTCCCAAGCCCGTGATTCATCGCGCGAAGTCCGATGTCGCTGCGATCCGGTCCGGCGATCCGGCCTTCCATCATTCGTATGCGCTCTGGAGCCCTCATCCCCTGAAGGCGGGAGACAAGGGAAAGTCGCAGGTTTGGCGGGTGGAGTCGTACCTGGGGATGGACGTCATGCCCGAGAAGGGCAGCCGGAAGCACCTGAAGCTGAAGGGCGACCCCGGCGATGCCGTGCTGTATGCCCTCGACGACGCGGCCCTCGGGTTTCGCGATCATCCGGAGTTCTGGCCGGAGGCGCTCAAAGGAAAGACGTGCCCTGGCTGGATCCTGGTCAAGACGGCAAGCCCCGTGGCGCTGGGAGAAGGCGAGGGGCAGGGTCGGCCTCCCGTCTGGCAGCAGCTCGTCAAGCGGTGTCCGCAGCGGCTCATCGTCTTGATGACGGCCGACGACCTGCGACACACCGAAGTCCAGGTGAGCCGGGAACTCTCGTGGGAGCGTCTGGCGCAGGATCTGCTGTGGGCGCTGACCTACAACTCCCGCCTCCACGGACTTTCCCAATGTGCGCACGTCATCGTCTCCCTTGGAACGGCCGGCGCACTGTGGCTTCACCGAGAAGGTTCCAAGGGCGCGGCGGGGAAGGCCTCGTGCACCCTCATCTATGATCCCCTCTACTTCGAGGGGCAATGGAACGCGCAGTATCCGGGAGGGATGATCGGCTACATGACCTGCCTTGCGGCCGGAGTGGCGCAGCAGGTCCTCATCACGCCCCAAGCTCCCGACATTCTCGCAGGGATCCGGTCAGGCGTGATGGCGATGCGGGCTCTGCACGAAAGGGGCTTCGGCAATGCCGAGCGCGACTCCAGCAGCGGCCAGCCCAAGGAATGGCCGACCTTTCCGCACGAACGAGTGGCCGATGCTCTGAACACGAGTGGCACGCTTCCGTGCGTCGAGGTTCCAAACCCGCAGGCGGGAGCGAACCTGCCGTTCTGGTCGATTCTCGATGCCTGCCCTTCGGTGTCCGGGTCCCCTGCAGCGGAAGGCGCAACCGCCGCGGCCGGCTGCTCTCCCTCCGCGGATCGTCCGGATCTGAGAAAGCGCGCCGAGTCGATCGTCCTCGATGGACTCGATACCGCGCTGCGATTGATCCCGCGGGTCGAGTTCGGCAAGCTCAAGACGGCGGACAGACACGAGATCGAAGGCTACCGGAGCATCCGCGGATTGCTGGCGGAATACTGCGCGAGCGCCTCGAACAAGCCGGTCTCCATCGCGGTATTCGGCCCGCCGGGGTCGGGAAAATCATTCGGCGTGAAGCAGGTGGCCGCGTCGATCGGCGGGAACATCAAGAAGATCGAGTTCAATCTCTCGCAGTTCGATGACGCCCTGGAACTGATCGAGGCCCTGCATCAGGTGCGCGATGTCGGTTTGCAGGGGAACATCCCGCTCGTCTTCTGGGATGAATTCGACTCGCGGCTGGGAGAAGAGGACTACGGTTGGCTGCGCTACTTCCTCGCCCCGATGCAGGACGGCGTCTTCCAGGATGGCCAGATCACGCACCACGTCGGGAAGGCGATCTTCGTCTTCGCGGGAGGGACGTGTCACTGCATGGCGGACTTCGTCCGCAAGTCGCAGGACGAGCACCTGCGTGGTGCGAAGATGACGGACTTCGTCAGCCGCCTGAAGGGCTACTACGATGCATTGGGCCCGGACCCGCTGTTCCCCCAGGGCGATCCCCAACACATCATCCGGAGGGCCGTGCTGCTGCGGAGTCTCCTGTCCATGGGCGTTCCTCATCTATTCGACGACGGCAAGGGCCGCGGGAAACTCCAGATCGACCCCGGCGTGCTGCGGGCCTTTCTGTTGGTGCGCGAGTACCGCCATGGCGTCCGCTCGATGGAGTCGATCATCGCCATGAGCATCCTCGCCGACCGCACGCGCTTCGAGCGGTCGTCTCTGCCCTGTCGCGCGCAACTCGACATCCATGTCGATGCCACGGAGTTCCTGAGCCTCGTCCAGCAGCCCGACTTCACCAAGGACCTGGACAAGCTTGCCGAGGCGTTCCATGACGTGTACTGCAGGAGCCAGGCCGGCAAGAAGGCTGCGCCGCCACATGCGAAGAGAAAGTACGCCGACCTCCCGAAGGACATCCAGGCGGAGAACCGCGCGAATGTCCTCGACATCGGACGCAAGCTGGCCGCGCACGGGTATGTGATGCTGCCCGC
>JAZDGX010000214.1:0-10075 GCA_043806645.1 Candidatus Eiseniibacteriota bacterium
GCTGCAGGTCGCTTCCACTTCGGGCAGGATGTGCGTGCTGAGCACGATCGTCTTCTGGCGTCCGATGTCGCGGATGAGATCGCGGATCTCCACGATTTGGTTGGGATCGAGGCCGGTGGTCGGCTCGTCCAGAATCAGGACCTCGGGATCGTGGATCAGAGTCTGGGCAAGCCCGACGCGCTGGCGGTAGCCCTTCGAAAGCGTGCCGATCATGCGGTGCGCCATCCGCCTGAGCCCGCAGACCTCGATCATCTCATCGATCCGCCGGCTCAAGCGGGGCTCGCCGATCCCGCGTATCCGGCCGACGAAGTCGAGATAGGAGACTACGCCCATGTCCCCGTAGAGGGGGGCGCTTTCGGGCAGGTAGCCGATCCGGCGGCGCACCTCCACGCTGTCGGACACCGTATCCAGGCCGGCGACCTTCACCGTGCCCTCATCTTGAGGGATGTAACAGGTGATGATCCGCATCGCCGTCGACTTGCCGGCGCCGTTGGGGCCCAGGAAGCCGAGCACCTCCCCCGCGGCGACGTCGAAGTTCACGTCCTGGAGGGCGACCGTGGCGCCGAAACGCTTGTTGAGATCCCGCACCTCGATCATGGGCACACCTCGCGAAACAAAGGGCGAATCCCTTTCGGCAAACTGCCAATCTCTGCTGGCATAGGCGGTTGCGCAGTTGATGAGCGGGGATTTTAGACCAACCCGCCAGCCTCGTCAAGTTTCCAGAAGCTATCTTGACACATATGGAAGCCCGCCGGTTCCCGCGCGGGTCCGGAGCGAGCGCCGGCAGGGGCAGGGCGCAGAGATCGTCTCGGCCTGCAGCCGCGGACCGCGTCTCCGGCCTTGGGGACAGCAGCCCGTTTGACAGCCTGGGCCGTGTTCCTTACAGTGCGCTTGCGAAACAGTGCGCTGGCGAAGGACCAGGATCAGGAACTGAGGGCGAGGAACGCGAGACCATGAGGGTTTCGGGATCTCCGGCCGTTTGGCGAACCCGGGCCACCTCGGTTTGGCCGCACGCATTCAGCATGTTCGACCGCGAGATCCCCGGGCGGCTGCGGCGAGGCGTCGGACTGTCGCTAATGCTCGTGCTCCTCGTGGGGCTCTTGACCGGCTGTTCCCGCCAGCGCTTCACGGCCAGCATGACCGCCCCGCTCATCGAAGCCGCCATCGAGGATGCCTACGCTTCCGGTGATCCGCAGACGGTCCGCGAGGGGATGGCGGGGCAGCTGCTTCTGCTGCGAGGTCTGTGCCGTTCGCATCCCGGGCATCTGAAGATCTCGACGACCACCGTCCAGTTCTACGCCTCCTTCGCCATGCTTTTCATTCAGGCGGAGGATCCCGCATGGTCCGAGCAACTCTACGCCGAGGGCAAGGACCTCGGCCTGCGCTTTCTGATGCGTGAATCGTGGTTCGCGAAGGCTTGGGGAGAGGGGCCCGACCGGTTGCGGCAGGAATTGACCGAGCGGCAGCCGGAGCGATTGGCCCCGATCCTGATGTGGACCGCCGCCTGTCTGGGGCAGCACATCCTGCTCCACCAGGACCGCCCCCGCGAGATGCTGGCGCTGCCCTACGTCGATGTGCTGTTGGACGCCTCCATCGATATGCAGCCCGACTACTTCTACGGCATGCCCTTGACGATCAAGGGCATCATGCTGGCGACGATGCCCCAGGGCTACGGCGGGAACCTGGAGGAAGCGAACCGGTACTTCGAGAGAGCCGTGGCGGTTGAAGACGGTTTTCTGATGCACCGGGTGTTTCAGGCGCGCTGCTACAGCGTCGCGGCGTTGGATCGGGGGAGTTTCTTGGCGCTTCTGCAATCGGTGGAGGCGGCTCCCGCGGACATCCTACCCGAGATCCGCTTGATCAACATCCTGGCGCGGCGCAGCGCTGCGGATCTGCTCGGGCGGCAGGATGAGCTGTTTTGACCGGCGGTCGATCGGGCGATCCTGAGCGAATCGGCGGGCGAGGGAGGGACATGAGCCGAGACGATCGATTCTCCTCCTGCTCAGGCAGGGGAACCCGGCGTGGAGTCGGCGCGGCCCGCGCCCTGCTGGTGGGAGCGGTCCTCGCAATGGCCGCCTGCAACGTCATGCCCGCTTCGGCCGCCCAACCCACGCATCTGTTCAAGGTCGCGACGATCGCCCCGCAGGGGTCCACCTGGATGACCTTGATGGAAGAGCTCGACCGGCGCGTGCGTCAGGAAACGGGCGGGGAGGTGGGATTCAAGTTCTATCCCAGCGGCCAGCAAGGCAGCGATCTGGATGTGCTGCGCAAGATGCGCAGCGGGCAGATCCAGGGGGGCGGCATTGCCGGAGTCGGCCTCGGCGAAATCGAGCCTTCCCTGCGGATTCTGGAACTGCCCTTCATGTTCCAGGCCTCCGAGGAGGTCGCGCTGGCGCACCAGGCGCTCGATCCGATCTTCGCCGAGCGGCTGCGCGGGCGCGGGTTCCATCTCCTCGGCTGGGCGGATGTGGGATTCGTCTATCTCTTCAGCCAGAGCGCGGTGCACACCGTCGAGGAGCTGCGCCGCCAGAAGGTGTGGTTGTGGGAAGGCGATCCGCTGGCGCGGACGCTGTTCGAGCAGGTCGGGGTGACCCCCATTCCTCTGAACATCACCGATGTGTTGACCAGCCTGCAGACGGGGATCATCAACACCGTCTACGTCACCCCCTATGCCTGCCTCTCGCTGCAGTGGTTCACACGGGTGGAGTACATGGTCGACCTTCCGCTCACCTATGCCATTGGCGCGGTCGTGCTGGATGCGAAGGCCTATGACCGGCTCGGCTCCGCGCACAAGGAGATCCTGTCGCGGCTGGCAGGGGAGATCTTCGTCCGCCTCAATCAGGCCACGCGCGCGCAGAACGAGGAATCGATCGCGGCCATGCTGGAACATCGCATGCAGCGGGCCGAGCCCGCCCCTGCGGCGGTCACGGAATTCAAGGAGATCGGCAAACGCGTCTGGCAGACGCTGGCCGGCGACCTCTACGAGCCCGAGCTCCTCGAACGCCTGACGCGGGTCCTGGACGATGCGCGCCTCGCTCAGGGCAGCGTCCGGTGAACGCGCTGCTGGGGGCGCTGGCTCCGGCCCAGGTTTTCTATCCGCTCTTCATGCTCCTGATCGTGCTCTGGGCGGGCGTGCGGGCGCTGATCCGCCGCGGCACCGGCGCGCGCCGTTGGGATGAACGCATCAGCGCCATCGAACGCATCCTCCTCACCATCATGATCCTCGCGATGGTGGGTCTCGCGGTCTATCAGATCATCCTCCGCAATCTGTTCCATCGCGGGGAACTCTGGATCGAGCCGTTGCTGCGGTACCTGGTCTTGTGGATCGGCTTCGTCGCCGCGGTGGTCGCCACCGGACGCCTGCGCCATGTCCAGATCAACGTGATCGGGCGCCTGCTGCCCCCCGCCCCGCAGATCGCCATTCTGCGCGTGACGCTCTTCGCCGCCGCCCTGATCTGTGCCGTCCTCGCCCGGGCCGCCTGGGTCTATCTGGCTGATGAAGAGGCTTTCGGCTCGACGGGATTCCTGGGGATCCCGGTCTGGGCGCTGACCAGCGTGATCTTCGCCGGATTCTCGATGATGGCGGCGCGGTTCGCCGTGCGGGCAGGGGAGCGCAGCCGCACGCTCCAGTCCTACCTGCGCGAGGGGGACGAGAATGGGGCCTAGCTTCCTGTGGATCATTCTCGTTCCGCTGCTGGCCCTTCTCGGAACGCCGCTCTTCGCCATCCTCGCCCTGACGGCCTTGCTGGCCTTCTCGGCCGCCGGGATCTCCTCATCGGCCGTGATCACCGAGATGTTGCGGCTGGCCGGATCCCCCGTGCTGGTCGCGATTCCGCTCTTCACCTTCGCCGGCTATCTTTTCGCCGAGGCCCGCACCGCCCAGCGCCTGCTGCGGCTCACGCACGCGCTTTTCGGATGGGTTCCGGGCGGCGTCGCCATCGTGGCGATGCTTGCGTGCGCCGCATTCACCTCCTTCACCGGCGCCAGCGGTGTCACGATCATCGCCCTGGGCGGGCTGCTGATGCCTGCGCTGATCAAGGACGGATTCAATAAGCGCTTTTCGCTCGGGCTGCTTACGACCTGCGGCAGCCTGGGGATTCTGTTCCCGCCGTCGCTGGCCTTGATTCTCTACAGCTATGTCGCCATGCAGGCGGCGGGCGGCATGATCGCCGATCCCCTCTCCGGGCCGACGGTCGACCGCCTGTTCCTGGCCGGCATTCTGCCGGGCGCGCTCATGATCCTGCTGCTCACGCTGCTGGCGCTGAGAAAGGGGACCCGCGGCGATCCGTCCGCGCCGTCCTCCATGGCAGCAGGGGGGCAGGCGACTCGACAGGCTTTCTCCCTGCGCGAGCTGGGGCGGGCGGCACGCGGGGCGCTGTGGGAGATTCCGCTGCCGTTCTTGCTCCTGGGCGGCATCTACGGCGGTGTCTTCACCGTGATGGAAGCAGCCGCGGCGACCGCTTTCTATGCCGGAATCGTCGAGATCGTGATCTACCGCGACATCTCGCTGCGCAAGCTTCCGGCGGTGGCGGCGGAGAGCATGACCCTGGTCGGGGGCATTCTGATCATCCTCGCCTGCGCGCTGGGACTCACGAACTACCTCATCGACGCCGAGGTGCCGATGAAGATCCTCGCGGGCATCGAGGACCTCATCACGAGCCGCTTCGGCTTTCTCCTGGCGCTCAACGTATTCCTGTTGATCGTCGGCTGTCTGATGGACATCTTCTCCGCCCTGATCGTCGTCGTTCCGCTGATCGTTCCGATCGCCCAGCGCTACGGTGTCGATTTGACGCATCTGGGCATCATCTTCCTGGCCAATCTCGAGATCGGCTACATGACCCCGCCGGTGGGGTTGAACCTCTTCATTTCCTCATTCCGATTTCGAAGTCCGGTGATCTCCGTGTACCGCTCGACGGTTCCCTTCTTGCTGGTCCTGCTCGTCGCCCTGCTGCTGATCACCTATATTCCCGGGCTGAGCCTCTGGCTGGTCGGTTGGCTGGGGTAGCCCCGGCCCGCCCCCGCGGTCCCGGCGCCTCCATCTTCGGGCAGGTGCACGACCCTCGCGGGGAGGCACCCCTTCGTCCGCAACAGGCTTTCCCTGCGAGGGTTGCCTGACCCGGCCGGAACGCCAGCGCTACCCGATCCCCTGAATCGGACGCCCCCCGCCAGGCGCAGTGCTCCTTGAACAGAATGCTTGTCGGCTGAACATTTGTTCAGTAGTATGTTCCTGGGGCCGGAGAAAACGAGGTCGCAGGCATGAATTCGAACCCATCCCGCAAAACTCTCTCGAAACAAGCCCGACGCATTCTCGCCTACATCGTCGACGTCCAGCAGACCCGCGGCGCCCCGCCCACCGTGAGAGAGATCGGCCGGTCGACCGGAATCCGATCGACCAATGGAGTCGCCTACCACCTGGATCGTCTCGAACGGGAGGGCTGGATCCGCAGGCGCCGGGGATGCGCACGGGGAATCATGCCGGTGCCGGAGAGGATACCTCTGCGGTTCGCATCCTCCGCGGCGCAGCGGGATGGAAACCTCGAAGCTCCCCGATCCGCGGCGGCAGCGGTGCGGCGACGGCCGCCGGAGCTTTCCGAGGGTGCCCGCGAGATTCCAATCCTGGGCCGAATCGCGGCGGGGACTCCCGTAGCGGCAGAGGAGCATCGGGAAGGAAGTCTGGAATTCGATCGTCTCGGCCGGATCAAACCCGATTTTGCCCTGCGCGTCACGGGGGACAGCATGTGCGGGGTGGGGATTCTGGAGGGCGATCTGGTGCTCGTCCGCGGAGAGCCGGACCCCGCCGATGGTGACATCGTGGTCGCCCTCCTCGGCGAGGAGACAACCGTCAAGCGTTTCTTTCGCAAGGCGGGTGAGGTCGTGCTCCAACCCGAAAATCCTGCCTACGAACCGATCCGGGTGAGCGGCAGCCATCCCGAGTTGAGGATTCTCGGGAAGGTCGTGGGGGTTTATCGCGAATTCGAGGGCCGTCCGGGCCACGGCCGGAAGCTTCGTTGAGGTCGACGACATGGGTGAACGACGCATTCTGCATGTCGACATGGACGCCTATTTCGCATCCCTGGAAGCGCACGCGTGTCCCACGCTGAAAGGGGTCCCGTTGATCGTCGGCGCGTTGCCCGGCAGCCGGGGGGTGGTCGCTTCCGCTTCCTACGAAGCCCGCGCCTTCGGCATTCGCGCCGGTATGCCCGCGGCCGTCGCGCACCGGCTTTGTCCGCAGGCGCAGTTCGTGCCCTGTCATCCCGCGCTCTACATCCATACCTCGCGCCGCATCCTGCGCCAGCTTCTGAAATTCACGCCTGCCGTGGAGATGTTCAGCATCGACGAGGCCTTTCTCGATGTGACCGATCTGCTCCCGCGCGAGCCGCGGGATCCCTCGTCCTGGAAGGAACTGGAAGCGCTCGCCAAGGAAGTGGGGGGATCGATCGAACGGACCTGCGAACTGTCCTGTTCGGTCGGGGCGGGCCCCAACAAGCTGATCGCCAAGATGGCTGCCAACGTGCGCAAGCCGCGGGGCGTGACGGTGATGGGTGAAGAAGCCTTCCGCCAACGCTTCTGGCCGCGTCCGGTCGAGGAGCTTTATGGTGTGGGCGAGAAAACCGCATCCTCGCTGATGATTTTCGGCATCGAGACCATCGGAGAGCTCTCTCGAACGCCTGCGGATTTCCTGCACCGGCATTTCGGCCTCCATGGGGATGCGCTTCACGCCATGTCCTGGGGCTGGGACGACTCCCCGGTGGTGGCGAGTCACGCGGCCCCTCCCGCGAAATCCCTGGGCCACGAGCATACGGTGCACCAGGACCTGGATACCCCGGAAGAGGGTCTCTCGCTGCTGCTCGCCCTCGCCGATCGCGTGGGGGATGATCTGCGGAGAGAAGGCTATGCGGGCCGGCGCGTCGCGATCAAGATCCGCTACAGCGATTTCAGCAGCCTGATGCGTCAAAAGATGATTCCCGTTGCGACGCAGGAAACGCGGGACATCTACCGCGGCGCGCGGGAACTTTTTCGGGCGAATTACTGCGGCGGGGGCATTCGGCTGCTCGGGGTGACCATGGGTGAGTTGGTGCCGCTGAACGGACGCGAGCAGATGCAGCTCTTTCCCGAAGACCGGCGCTATCGGGATTTGCTGGCTACCGTGGATCGGATCCGCGATGCATTCGGCCGCGGAAGCATCCTTCCGGCGGGAGCCCTGCCGATTTCTTCCACCGGCAAGTCCGTTCGAGGAGTTGCGCATGGGAGCTGAGAGAACCCGACCGGCGCGTAGCCGCCGAGCCCCCGAAAACCAGAGCGAGTTGTTCCCCCTGCCGCGCTCCGTCGCCGAGCCCCCCGTGCAACGAGCGGCGCCGGGAGCGCTGCGTGTCGGAACCTCCGGGTACAGCTTTGCCGATTGGGTCGGGCCGTTCTATCCGCCGGGGACCCCGCGCGCGCGGATGCTCGAGCATTATCAGCGTCACTTTCACGCCGTCGAGATCAACGCGACCTACTATCGCCTGCCCCCGCCGGGGGCGATGCAGCGCATGGCCGAGCGCACGCCCGCGGATTTCCATTTCATGGTCAAGGTCCCCGGGGATGTCACGCACGCGCGCGACCGGGATCCCGCGCCGGTGGCCGGATTCCACCGCACCGTCGCGCCGCTGCAGGAGGCGGGCAAGTTCACCGGCGCGCTCGCCCAGTTCCCGTTCTCCTTCCGGCGGTCGCGCGAGTCGGAGGACTACCTCTCCTGGTTGCGCGAGGCCTTCCCGCGCCTGCCCCTCTTCGTGGAGTTTCGCCATGAATCCTGGAAATCGGCGGAGACCGTGGAGCTGCTGGACTCGCATGGCCTGGGGATCTGCTCGGTCGATGAGCCCGCCCTGCCCGGACTGATCCCGCGCTGGGCGGCGCGCGCGGGGGATACGGCCTACGTAAGGCTGCACGGGCGCAACGCGCAGACCTGGTGGAAGGGGGGCGGTGAACGCTACGACTACCTGTACAGCCGCCCTGAGCTGAACGAGTGGGCCGCCACGATACGCGACCTCGCCGAGGGCGCCCGGCGGACCTATGTGTTTTTCAACAACTGTCATGCCGGGCACGCAGTGGTCAATGCGCGCGAGATGGCGGAGTTGCTCAAGCTGGCCTGACCCGGCCAGCCAGCCGGGGCGCGAACGCTTCCGGCAGAAATGTGCGCGGCAGGCCGGGAGTGGCAGGCTGGGAGCGGCGGGCTAGGCGTCGAGGTCCACGCGTGGGGGCGCGGGAAGGGGTCGGAAGGTCTTGCCCCAGTAGAAGAGCAGCAGCGTGAGAACGAACAGGAATGCGCTGTTGACATTGATGACGGTCCATTCGAAACGGGAGAGATACCGGTGGATGTCCGGATGGAAAAAGGACGACGGTCCGCCCACGTGCTGCAGCAGTGTTTCGCCGAGCGTCAGGTCGTGGAACACCATGTTGATCAGCATGCCGATGGAAGCGAGCAGGCACAGGGTCAGCCAGCGCCCACCCATCCCGGCGATCAGGACCAGGAAGGGCAGACTGCTGAAGAGATGATTCTCGTGCATGTGGGTCGAGAACATGAAGAAGGCGAAGGCGACGGCTGCGCCGGCGATGTACCAGTGCTGCTGGCAGCTTAGAGGTTGCGAGCCGCGGGCGATGATCGATCCGTGCCCGAGTTGGCTTCGCTCGGCGCGCCAGATGCCGGCTAGGATCAAGACGTAGGCGATGCCCAAGAGCGCGAGGCCCACGTGTGTGGGCGTAAGCGGTCCAAGCCAAGGTTTGTCCGCCGGCTGCCAGGGCGCGATCAACCACCACAGGTTGTGCCCGTTGACGGAGGTGAAGGCCATCAAGTCCAGATCCTGGAAAAGCTGCTGGTAGACCAGGCCTCCCCGTCCGCTGAGCAGGAAGGGCAGCAAGAGCAACCCGCACGTGGCCAATGCCGCGAGGCCTCCCGTGAACAAGCGCCGCCAGCCGCTGCGCACGAGGGTCGCCAAAGCGAGCAGCGGCAGAAACGGAACGGCGAGGGGCTTCATCATGCACGCGAGGGCCGCGGCGACCCATCCCAGCTCCGGCTTGCCGACCAGGATCAGGGTGAGGCCGAGGAAGATCGAGAAGGTGTGCACCGCATCGGGCTGGCCCCAATACCCGCTGTCGAAGAGGACGGGCGGAAGGAAGAGGTAGACCAGTGCGGGAAGCCATCCGCCCCGATTGGAGATCCGGCTCCAGACGCCGAAGCGTAACGCCAGCGTTCCGAGGAGGAAGGCGATCAGGATGTCGAAGGCGAGGGGCGGAAGCTTGATGAGCAGGGAGAAGAGTGCCGAATCTCCGAAAAAACGAGTGCGGGAGAACTCCGCCACGGCTCCCGGGGCCAGCCAGGCATAGAGTTGCCCGATGGGAGCGAGCAGATAGGCGTAAAGGGGAGGATAGTCATACGACGAGCGGTCGAAGACCGTGTGGATTCCCTCGGTGCCGGCAACCAGGGCCCATTGCTTGTACGCCGTGAGATCGGGAGCGTAGCCCTCCAGAGTTCCGAGCCACCACCGGAGAATGAACAGCGCGACGAGCAGAAGCGGGAGGAGCCGGGGCGCGCGGTTCCCGTTCAATCCATTGTTGTAGGAAGAGTTGCGTCCCATTGGGCATCTCCATCGCCGGTCCGGCCGCGAGATGGCGAAGCGTACCAGTCCTTTCCGGAAGGGGTCAAGGACACCGCCCTCCCGGGACACCACCATTCCGGAAGAGCGGCAGGCCGCGCGCGCCGGGCACCGGCTCGGAAGAAGCTCTTGCAGGCTGTTGCGGGCGACTCTAGACTGCCCGCACGAGGAAAGGGAGTTCGGTTCCATGGCGGATCTGATTCGAGGAGGATCCCGCCCCGACCGAGAGGAGTTCCGGCATCGACGAATCGGCCCAGGAGCGGTTTGCTGCTTGGGTGGCAAGGAGTTCCTGCGGGGCGGGCCGCGCATTCGCCTCCTAATGTTGCTCTGGATAGGGGTTCTTCTCCAGCCCTGCGGCGTTGGAGCTGGCCAGACTATACCCCCCGGAGAAACGTGGCATTGGGCCTTCGAGCCCTTGGGTCCCGAAGGTGCCTCGGTGGCGGAAG
>JAZDGX010000215.1:0-4730 GCA_043806645.1 Candidatus Eiseniibacteriota bacterium
GGGGCCATAGCGCACGGAGAAGACCAGCCGCTCGCCGACCCGGATCGCGGAATCGACGAAGGGATAGGTCCGCTCGAACTGGCGGGCCGCCCGCTCCTTGGGCCCTACGGTGCGATCTTCCGGATCGGGCCCTTCACCGGCCCGCGCTCCCAGCGCGAACAGCGCCGACGCGATCGTCGCGGCGACCAAGAGCGCGCTTCGTCCCGTGCCTGCTGTGCGCATGCCCCCCCATTTCCGCCGGTGGGGCACTCGTGCCGGACCGGTATCAGCGCACCGGCTCGAGCGCTTGTCTCCGGCTCAGCCTGACCTTGCCCTCTTCGTCGACGCCGATCACCTTGACCCGGATCATCTCGCCTTCCTTGACCACGTCCTCGACCCGCTGCACCCGCTTGGCATCCAGCTCCGAGATGTGAACCAGGCCGTCCTTGCCGGGGAGGATCTCCACGAAGGCGCCGAAGTTGGTGATCCGCACGACGCGGCCGTTGTAGATCGCTCCCACTTCCGGATCTTCGGTAATCGCACGAATCATCTCAATCGCCCGCGCGGCCATCGCCGAGTCGGTGCACGCGACCTTGATCTCTCCCGAGTCCTGGATGTCGATTACCGCGCCGGTCTCATCGGTGATCTTCTTGATCATCTTCCCTCCCGGGCCGATGACTTCGCGGATCTTCTCGGGCGGCACCTGCACGACGGTGATCCGCGGAGCATAGGGCGAAAGCGAGGCGCGCGGCTCGGCCAGCGCGGCGGCCATGACGTCAAGGATGTGCAGCCGCGCCTCTCGCGCCTGATCCAACGCCCGGCCCAAAAGCTCAACCCCCAGGCCCTGGATCTTCAGATCCATTTGTACCGCGGTGATGCCGTCACGGGTCCCGGCGACCTTCAAGTCCATGTCTCCTAGGTGGTCTTCCACTCCCTGGATGTCGGTCAGGACCTCGTACTTGCCTTCGCCGCTGATCATGCCCATCGCTATTCCGGCAACGGGCGCCTTGATCGGCACGCCCGCATCCATGAGCGAGAGGCTGCCGCCGCAGACGGTCGCCATCGAGGAGGAGCCGTTGGACTCCAGAATGTCCGAAACGATCCGGATGGTGTAGGGGAAGCTTTCATTGGAGGGCACGACCGCCGCGAGCGCGCGCTCGGCAAGCGATCCGTGCCCGATGTCGCGGCGCGATGGGCCGCGGTAGGGACGCGTCTCCCCGACGCTGTAGGAAGGGAAATTGTAGTGCAGCATGAAGGTCTTCCAGCTCTGCCCCTCGAGCTCCTCGATGCGCTGCTCGTCCATCGAGGTGCCGAGTGTGGCGACCACCATCGCCTGGGTCTCGCCGCGCGTAAACAGCGCCGACCCGTGCGTGCGCGGCAACCACGCCACCTCGCACTCGATCGGCCGCACCTGACTGAAGCTGCGGCCATCGGCCCGGCGACCGTCCCGCAAAACGAGGTGACGCACGTGATGGGACTCGATCTCCTCGAAGGCCTTGTCGACGGCCCACACGGCGGCCGGGTAGGACTCGGCAAAGGCCTGCTGCGCCTCGCGCAGCAAGTCGCGCCGGCGTTCGACGCGGGCCTGCTTGCCCGGCATCTCCATCGCCTCGCGCACGGCGGCACCGAAGCGCGCCTCGACCGCGTCAAAGAGGCCCTCGGGCGGCGTGACCGTCACAACCGGCTTCTTCGGCTTGCCGGCCTGGGCGACGAGTTGCTCCTGAAGCTCGACCAGGCGGGCGATCGCGGGCTGGGCGAACTGCGCCGCCTCGACGAATTCGACCTCGCTGATCTCGCGCGCCTCGCCCTCGGTCATGATGATCGAGTCGCGGGTGCCGGCGAAGATCAGGTCCATGGTGCTCTCTTCAAGTTGCGAGAAGGTGGGATTCAGCACCAGTTCGCCCTGCACCTTGCCGACGCGCACGGCGCCGATCGGGCCGGGGAAGGGAGTCTCGGAGAGGCAGAGCGCCGCGGAGGAGGCGAGAATCGCCAGCACGTCCGAGTCGTTCTGCTGGTCCGAGGAGAGCACTTCATTGGAGATCGTGATCTCGTTGCGGATGCTTTCGTCGAAGAAGGGCCGCATGCAGCGGTCGACGAGACGCGCGCTGGTGGTTTCCTTCTCGTTGGGCCGTCCCTCGCGCTTGAAGAACCCTCCCGGGATCCTGCCCGCGGCATAGGTCTTCTCGCGGTAGTCCACGTAGAGGGGCAGGAACGAGGCGTTCGGATTCGCATCCTGGCCAAAGACGACCGCGCAATGGACGACCGTCTCGCCGTACTGGACCAGACAGCTGCCCGACGCTTGCTTGGCCAGTTTCCCGGTTTGTAGACGCAAGGTACGCCCGGCCACTTCCAATTCCATTTGACGCATCATGCAATAACCCCTTTCCACTCACCTGCATCAGGCTTGGGGAGCACGGAGGAAGAGGGAAGGCAGACCACGGCCCTCGTGGCAAACCGGAATCCTGTTTTGCCGGGGATCAGCGGCGAAGATCAAGGTCTTTGACGATCTTACGATAGCGCTCGACCCGGGCGTTCTTCAGGTACTCCAGAAGGCGACGCCGGCGACCGACCATGCGAAGCAGGCCACGGCGGGAATGGTGATCACCCGTGTGCGTCTTGAAATGCCCAGTCAAGTAGCGGATCTTCTCAGTCAGCAGGGCAATCTGCACCTCGGGCGAACCCGAATCCATGCCATGAAGCTTGTACTTTGATATCACCGCCTGCTTCTGGTCTTTCGACAGGGCCATTGCGTCCCTCCAGCTGCATTCGCGTGCCGGACCTTCCGGCACTCTTCCTGCCTATGGATTCGAACCGTGCGAATCTATCATTCACCGGCGCGACTGACAAGCCGATTTCGGCCTTCCTCGGCAAGCCGGCGGCGGGCCAGACGGATGTCTTCCTCGATCGCCAGGCGCAGTTGCTCGACGCCGGCGAAGCGTCGCCCTTCCCGGATCCTCTCCAGGAAGGCGATCTCCAGCCGCTGCCCGACCAGATCTTCAGAGAAATCAAGGAGATGCGCCTCTACGAGCCTCTCGCCCCCTCCCGCCGGCTCCCCCGTGCCGGGAAGTGTCGGCGAGGCCCCCACCATCGCCACAGCCCGGTGGCGGTGTCCTTCGACGAAAACATCCACGGCATAGACCCCGGCGGCCGGCAGGAGCTGGTCCGGGTCGGGGACGAGGTTCGCGGTCGGCACCAGCACCCTGCGGCCGACCCCCTTGCCCCGCACGACCGTCGCCTGGAACGCGAAGGGCCGACCGAGGAGATCCCGGGCGCGCTCGACGGCGCCGCGCATGAGGGTCTCCCTGACCCGGCTGCTCGAGATCACCGCCCCCGCCTCCCGCACCGCCTCGACTTCCTCGACGAAGAACCCGTGCCGGCCGCCGAGTTGCCGCAGCAGGGCGGCATTGCCCGCGGCCCGCGCGCCGAAGCGGAAATCGTAGCCGATGACGAACCCGACCGGCGAAAGCGCCGCCAACAGCGTCCGTTCGATAAAATCGACCGGCGTCACGGCGGCGACATCCGGCGTGAAGCGGATGAGAACGATGTGCTCGATCCCCGCTTCCAGGAGCAGGCGGCGTTTGACTTCCCACGGCGTGATCTGAAAGGGATCGTCGCGGGGAACCAGAACCACCTGGGGCGGAGGATCGAAGGTCACGACGGCCGGCGCGGCCGCCGCCGCGGCCGCATGCCGGCACACTCCCTCGATCAACGCGGCATGGCCGCGATGCAGGCCGTCGAAGACGCCGATGGTGGCGACCACCCGGGGTCGGGGATCGCCCGCGTCCGCAGCATGGGACGTTTCGCCATCCATCAAATCACTCGCAGGAGTTCGAGGCCCAACGCGTCATGCCAGGGACGGTCGAGCACGCCGGCAATGGGCACGGCCCTGGCGAGCGCGACGAGATCCCCCTCCCCGCCCAGCAAGCGGCCGACCTCTCCCTCGCGCGGCTCCCGGTCCATCTCGATCACCGCCCAGGGCGGAGTGTGTCCGTCGCGCAGCTTGCGCACCCAGAACGAGGGGATGCGCCACGCGGGGAGATTGCCGAGCGCCTCGGCCATCGAGACGGCCCGGCTGCGCAGCTCGTCCCCCGTCTCCGCGCGCGCCAGATCGACCGCCCCTTCCAGGTCGAAGGGTCCCACACGGGTGCGGCACAGCGCTTCCACGCAGGAGGCAGCGCCCAGGCGGGTGCCGAAGTCCTCGATCAAGGTCCGCACGTAGGTGCCGCGCGCGCAACGCACGCGGAAGCGGACTCTCCGCCCGTCCCGGCCGAGGATCTCGAAGGACTCCACCCGCACCCGGCGCGGGCGGTGCTCGACGGTGATGCCGCGGCGGGCGAGCTGGTAGAGGCGCCGCCCCTCGTGCTTGAGGGCCGAGACCATCGGCGGGACCTGCTCAATCTCGCCCAGGAACTCCCCGGTCATCTCGACCAGCCGTTCGAGAGCGGGTGCCGGCAGCTCGCGATCCTCCAGCACCTCTCCGGCGATGTCCCCGGTCGAGGTATGCACCCCGAAAAGCATCGTTCCTTCGTATTCCTTGGTGAAGTCCATCAGATAATTGGCCAGCTTGGTCGCCCGCCCCACGCAGCAGAGCAGCAACCCGGTGGCGAAGGGATCGAGCGTGCCCGTGTGTCCGACGCGCCGCTCGTCCAGCAGGCGGCGCACGCGCTGCACGGCGTCGTGGCTCGTCCAGCTCTCCGGCTTGACGACGCTGATCACATAGCCCGTCAGGGGGCCGGGGACGGGAGTGCCCG
>JAZDGX010000216.1:0-15179 GCA_043806645.1 Candidatus Eiseniibacteriota bacterium
CAAACGCCTACCTGGGTTGCCGTAACGTGGATCTCCAGGCGCTGAACGTCCTCGAAAAGCAGCGCCGCCTCAGGCGGTGAATCCAGCCGGCGATGCCGCGCACGGTCCGCTCGAGTGGATCCGACACGGGGGCAGCGGGGCCGGTTCCCGCGCGGCCGGGGCCAGGATCGTTGGGAGCGCCGGCTTCGGGCGGCTGTGCGGCCCAGTCGGCATCGGTCTCGGCATCGATGAAGTCGTAGAGATTGCGAACCGTTTCGTGCAGGCTATTGCGCTCCCTGCCAAGTTCATGCAACGTCCGACGTTCGATCAGAGTGAGCGGATTGCCCCGGTGAATCTGATTGTACAGGGAGACGAGATGCGACAGGGAGGCGCGATCGAGAGGGATGTTCCCTCGGGCATCGACCCGGACATGCCAGGTCTCGGTCCGCTCGTCCAGAAAGGCCGAATAGGTTTCGGGCCGAGGGTCCAGGGGCATGTGGCTTCTCCCCATGTCTTGCGCCGGCCGGTTCGGGCGGCGGCTCTGGCGCTTCTCGCCGCCTGGACGCTCGCATCCCTTCCTAGCGTTACGCGTGCCGGCCCGGCCGCAGAGGAGAGCCGGCCGATCGGTGCCTCCATCGAGGAGCGTCCAACGGCGACCGTTTCCATTCGCAGCCTGAAGACTGCGGATGGCTCCGTCCTCCACGCTGCTCACTATCGGCCGGGGGGCATGGCATCTGGAGGCATCCTGCTGGTCGTCGATCCGCCCGATGAGGCATCCTGCTGGGCGGACTTCGCTTTGAACATGGCCCGAGAGGGATTCGAGGTTCTCGTGCCGGGGTTGGATGGACCGGACGGCCCGGATGGGCTGGATGGGCTGGACGGGCTGGACGGCCTGGATGTGTCCGAAGCAGACGTGTGCACGTGGCTTTCGGCCAACACAGGAACGCCGGCAGCCTGGGCGCTGGTCTGCGTCGGCCCCGCCGGCTGGGCGATTCCAAGGCTCGCCGAACGGATCGACCCCCTGCGGGCGATTGTCTGGATATCCCCCTCGGGCCCGACCGATTTCGATCGCTGGGCCCTGCCTCAGACGGACACACCCGTTCTCATCATCGGCGCGGCGGATGATCCGGAGGGTTCGCGGGTCGCGGCCGACCTCTTCGCGCACCTGGCCCCCCGGGGCGAGCTTCGTCTTTTCAGCCGGGCATCCGAGGGGTGCGGGCTGGCGGGGCTCGAGCCGGCCGGCGCAGGTATGGCCGAGTGGGTGCGCGGTGCCGTCCGCGTCGAGGGGGAGCCGTTCCTGGCGCCGGTCGCGGCCGCCAAAGAAACGCGAGTCGGGGATTCCGAAGGCAGGTAGATCGTGACAACGCGACGGGAAGGCAAAATCACCCTGCGACTGCTCGCGGGAACGCTGGCCGCGGCCGGGGGCTTCGTCGCCGGCGCCATTGCGCAAGATGCCTCCGTCTCCGACAGCGTCCGGTGCGCACTGGTCGAGGAGAGTCGCGCGGCGATCGAGATCGGGGATGAGGCGCGCGCGAACCGGTTGCTCGACGAGCTGGCGCTGCGCGATCCCGGCACCCTGGTGCTGCCCTATTTGCGCGGGCGGCTGCTCGAAAGCGAGGGGCGGTGGGGAGAGGCCCTCGTGGTCTACTCCCTTACCCTTGTCGAACGCGCGCCGGAGCTTTCGCGCGAGTGGATGCGCTTGCTCTCGGGCCGTTGGGCCTGGGCGGGATGGAACCGCGACGAGGCGCGTCTGCGCGAGTCGGCAGATCATGCGCTGGACGAGCAGCCGGGGCGATGCATCGTCTTCCCGCTCGAGCCATTGATCCTTGATGAAGGGGGGCGAGGACAACGCGAGCAGCTGGATGCGCTTGGGACCGCGGCGGCCGCCTGGATCATCGCGACTCTCGCCCCCCGTGCCGATGGGGAGGTGCTGAGTCTCCACAGCGCCTTCCGCCTGCTGCGCCGGGCGACGCCGCAGGCGCAGGACGCGGGCTCGTTTGTGGGAGAGGAGCCGATGCCTCCCGTGACGACACAGCAGGGCGTGGCCCGCAGGCTGGCTGCAATGACCCCCCAGGCCCCCCCTCCCTGGGGGGCGCAGGCCGCCGTGCCCCGCTATCTGACGATCGACGCGGCGGCATCGCCCGGGCAGATCGAGCGGGCTCTGGCGCATTTCCAGGTCGAGCACGATCTGGTCCCCACGGGCATCCTGAATCCGGAGACCCAGGTCGCTCTCGAGCGAGCCTACCGGGAGGCCCGTTTGCGGCAAGCCAGCGCGGGCCCGGTGTTCGGAGGCAACGATCCCCTGCGCGCGGCGGCGAACCGTCTGGGAGCTTCCGCGCTTCTGACCGGCACGATCGAGCGACTCGATTCGGGTGATCTGCGCTGGAATGCCGTATGGGTCGCAGCGGCGGATGGGGCGTTGCTTTCGGAGCCGGCGGCCGGGCTGTTGCCGGCCACCCGTTTCGCGCAGGCCTGGGAGATCATGACGGGGCGCATCGCCGCCCTGTCACCGAACTGCGTCGATTCCGCCCTCTGCGCGAGTTCCGTCGTGGGCGCACCCTCGCGGGAAGGTGCGCTCGCCTTCGGACACGGCGTGCACTTCCTCGAGAATGGGCAGACGCGGGAGGCAGCGATCACGTTTCGCCGCTCGGCGGACAGCGGGGGCGGTCCGCTGGCGGAGTGGTCGGCCATGGCATGGGGCCTGGCCCAGACCGAGATGCAGCGGTTGGAAGCGGTGCTGATCGAGGATGCCATGTTCGGCCGTCCGCAGGTTCCCGCGGATCTCCTGCGCGCGGAGGGGGACGTTCTCGCGCGCGGGGTGCAGTCGTGCAGTCGCGGCCGGTTCCTGGGGCAGGGGGATTGGCTGGCGGGCCAGACGCTGCGCTCCCTGCCCTACGGCGGATGGATCGAGGTGGTCGGTTCGGTGGAGGATCCATGATCCGCTGGCGGACGATCCGTCGCGCGCGTGCCGGCCGTCGCGCGCCTGCCGGCGGCATCCTCGCGCTCCTGCTCATGGCGGCGGCGGCTGCGCCCGCGGTATCCGCTTCGGCGCTCGTGCCCGTCGAGACGACCTTCATTTGGGAGCGCGCCGGTTGGGACCCGGGATCGAAAGCGGGGGGAGAGGTCCAAGAGTCGGTCGCGCTCCTCTGCGCCGGATTCGATCTTGGATCGCGTTTCGAAGGGCAGATAGAAATCGCCCGCACCGCCGCCACGCGCTCGGGGACCCATCTCGAGCCGGCGGAGCGGGCCGCGCTGCTCGTGCGCTATTTCCATGGGGAAGCCTGGCTCTTCCAGGCGGGTGCCGGCACGCCCTCGCGTCGGAATGCGCTGGAACGGAAAGAACGGCTGCTGGCGAGCGCGCTCGGGGATCCGCTCTTCGGGTTTCCCGACCCCGATGCGGCGCGCGGCTGGCGTTTGCATGCGGGTGCAGTGCGCGGCCTGCCGCTTTCGCGCGCCACGCGGCTGCTGTTCAGTCTCGCCGGAGAGGCCGCGACGGCCTTCACGCCCGCCCCGGAGGTCTCCGTGGATCCGGCAGACCGAGTGCTGGCCGGGGTGACGCTCCAGCTGACGGGCTCCTCCATTACGGGCCAGGCGCGGCTGAACGCCGCATTCGAGGGCAGCGACCGGTCCAACGGCACCATCCTGAGGAAGGGCCGACGATTGATCGGGCTCGCCTTGGCATCGCACGCGTCGGCGGGGGGTGCGATCCTCTCCCCCGCGTTGGAGATCCAATTCTGCGAGCGCGTGTCGCTGCTCGATCCCGAGATCTACGACGCCCGGATCGAGGGAGGCCCGGGCAGCCTGGTGCGCCTGGCTCTCGACGTCGGAGCCGAGCGGGCGCTCGATGCGCCTCTGCTGCCGTCGCTACGGCCCTCGCTCACCCTCGCCTATGTTCGCGTGCAGCCCAACGGACTGGCGACCGCAGATGGATGGTCTGCCCGCATCGTGCCGCAGCTCGCGTTCGAGACACCCGCGGGGGAGATCGAGCTCAGCGGGGGATGGGGAAGAGGATCCTGGAGCGACTGGGAAACCGCGGGTCATCGACCCTCGGTCGGAGTTGACGGCTGGCTGTTGCGCCTGGCATGGACGCGGCGGTGGATCAACGAATGACGTCGAGCCGTTTTGCCCGCGCGGGTGGAGAAGGCCGGATGCGCTGGACGCGTGTCGCGCACCTGCTGTCGGGTGCGATCGCCGGCGTTGCGCTTCTGTTCGGGGTGTGGCAATGCGCGGAGCAGCCGACGAGCAGCCTTCCCGGAAGCCTTCACCTCAACCTGCGGGCGGCCGTTCCCCCGGCCGGTTCGGACGCCCGTTTCGATTCGATCGAGATCGAGATCCTGCGTGGCGGCCGTCTCCAGGAGCGGCACGTCGTCGTGCCCGATACATCAGGCGCCTTCCGAACGCTGCTCGCCCTGCCCGCCGAGGAAACCTATTCCGTGCGGGTCTACGCCTGGGGCCAGGGGAGTGAGCCTTGGCCCGCAGGGGAGGCGGAGATCGGCGTGGTGGCGGCGGGTGCGGTGGAAGGCCTGCGCGTGCCGGCCGGCGGCCGCATCGAGGCGCGAGTGGACCTGCGCTCGACCGAAGTGCCCCTGCTCGGCGTCGACGGCAGCCCCGGAGTGCCGCAGCTCCATGCCTGGTGGCGGCGCGTTGCGCTGGCGACCGGTTACCGGCTCGTCTGGTTCGCGCTTCCCGACGGCCCCGTTGTCGAGGGGGAGGCGGTCGCCGACACCCAGGTCGTTCAGTCCTGGGAAGAGACGCGGATGCGCGCATCCGCGGACAGCGTGCTCTTTCGCGTCCGTCCCAGCTTCGGAGCCAGGACGGGTGCCGCCACGGGCGGTCTGTGGCGCGATCTCGCGACGTGGCTCGATCTGCCGCACTTGCTGGCCGCCCGGCCGGACCAGGGAGCAACGGTTGCGATCGATGAGCTGGCGGTCGAACTCGACTTCGATCGACCCATTGCCGAAAGCTCTTTGCCGGCGGGGATTCTCTGGACGCGGGCGGATGGAGAGCCGGTCGATCACGACGCCGGACTCCTGGGGGATGGACGGACGGTGCGCCTCGAACCTGCTGCGGCGCTCAGCATGGGAACCGGCTACCGCGTGCGCGTCACAGCGGGTCTGCGAGATCTTGTCGATCGGCCCTTCGACGGCGATTCCATGCGGGCAGGGCTGCAGGACACGCTGATCGCCTGGTCCACGGCACCCTACGATCCGCTGCGGGTCCTGGCGATGGACCCCGCCTCGGGGGAAACCGGCGTTGCCCGGGACCGCGGGGTCTCGCTCGCCTTCAACAGGCCCGTGCGCCTCTCCTCGGTAACTTCGGAAGCGCTGTATGTGACCGATTCCTGGGGCCTGCTGCTGGCGGGAGCCGTTCAGGCCGCGGAGACGGGCGATACGCTCCGCTGGCTGCCCACCGACGTGTACTGGTACGCCAGCGCGTGCACGGTCCACGCGACCTGCGACATCCTCGACCGCGACGGCAAACCACTCGATCAGGATGCGCAGACCTATCCGGATGTCGAACCCTTCTCCGCCGCCTTCTCGACCGTGGAGCAACCTCTCGGCCCGAGGGTCATTGCGGTTTCCCCCGCCGATGGGGCCGGGGCGGTCGCTCGCGGGTCCGTCGTGCGAGTGACCTTCAACGAGCCGGTCGATCCCTCGTCGGTGCGGCCGGAGACGACGTTCCGGCTCCTGCGGGATGGCCAGGTCGGCGTACCCGGCAGCATCACGGCGGATGCATCGCAGACGGTCTTCACCCTCAGACCGTCGGCGGATCTCGCGCCGGGGCAAGTCTACAGCGTTGTCGTGCGCGCGGAATTGAGCGGTGGGGCGCCCGGGGTGGTCGATCTGGAGGGCATCCGACTCGATCAGGATCGTTCCGCCCGGGGCTATCAGTCGTTCGCATCGACGTTCCAGGTCGAAGCCCCGCCGAGCGTCACGCTCGTCTTCGCCCCGGCCCGCCCCGACACCTTTGTCGCGGCGGACGTCTCGGCGCTGCTTGCCTTCTCTCACGATATCGATCCCGCCAGCGTGACCCCGGATCGCGTGCAACTTCGCCGCGAGGGTTCGGCCGTGAGCGCGGCCTTGACGCTGGAGGATGATCATCGCAACGCGCGCTTGACGCCCGCGACTCCCCTCGTCCGGCTCACGCGTCACAGCGTGTGGGTCGACACGCTCGTGGCGGGTGTGGATGGCAGCCTGTTGGACGGCGATCCACTGCTGGCGGGCAGGCAACCCTTCGAGCGCTTCTTCACCACCGAACCTGAAAGCCTGCACCCGCGCGTGACCGGCGTTCATCCGCTCGCGGGGGACACTGCAGCCGCGGCATCCGATTCGATGCGGATCTCCTTCTCGATTCCTGTCGATCCGGCGACGGTGGATGCGGGGACCTTCACCCTGCACGCCGTTTCCGGGGGGGGCGCGCTGGCAGGGACGATCTCCGCCGATCGTTGGGGAGCGGTCCTGCGCCCCGCGAACGGCCTGGACTATCTGACCGAATACGAGATTCGCGCCGGCACGGGGATTCTGAGCGAGACGCGGCTGTTTGCCCTCGATCAGGATCCCGCGGAGCCGGGCCTGCAGGCGTTCGCCAGCCGTTTCCGCACCGATCAGGAGCGCGTGTCCCCACGCATCGTTGCGAGCGAACCGGGCGCGAACGCCAGCGACGTGTCCCGCGCGACCGTGGTGCGGCTGACCTTCTCCGAGGCGGTCGATGGAGGCAGCGCGGCGGCGGGCTTCTCGATGCGCGCGGGGGAGGATGAGGTGGTGGGCAGCGGCGTCCTCGACGGCGCGGGTGTCGTCTGGACCTTCACGCCCGCCGAGCCTTTGGGGTGGGATCGGTCGTGCACGGTGGTGGTCGACACGGTGGTGGCCGATCTGGCGGGCAACCGGCTCGATCAGGTCCCTGCGACCTCCGCACGCGATCCGTTCGAGCTTTCCTTCCGCACCGAGGCGGACCGGATCGCGCCGCGAGTGCTCTGGAGCGATCCATCCGACGAGGCATCCGGCGTTCCCATCGACGCGCTAGTGCGCATCGGCTTCAGCGAGCCGCTCGCCCCCGCGTCCGTCCAACCGGGAGCCGTGCGCGTGATGCTCGAAGGCACCGCCGTGGCCGGGCGGTTGGCGCTTCTGGCGGGCGACTCGGTGATCACATGGTCGCCGGTTCAGATGCCCGACTCCCTTGCGGCTGTGCTCGAAGAGGGGGCCCGGTATACCGTGACGGCCGACACGCTGCTCGAGGATCCGCAGGGCAACCGCCTGGATCAGGAAGTGGGTGTCTCCGGACGGCAGGCGTTCACGTTGAACTTCAATACAATACTGGAACATGTATCACCAAAAGTAGTTGCGTTTCTGCCCGGGACCGTCGACGTTCCGACCGACACCACGCTGGCCGTGGTCTTCTCCGAGCCGATGAACACCGCGAGCCTGGAAGCGCCGGGCGTGGTTGCGCTGACGCCGCAAGGCGGGGAACCGGTGGAGATGCTGATCGAGATCTCCGCTTCGGCGGAGACCCTTTTCGTGCATTGCCTCGCGTCCCTCTCCCACGATCGCAACCATCGGCTCACCGTCGACACCCTGGCCACCGATGTGGCGGGCAACCCATTGGACCAGGATCTCCTGCAATCGGGGGCACAGCCGTACGCGATCGACTTTCGCACCGAGATCGACTGGGTTCGTCCCATCGTGATTAGCGTGACTCCGCTCGATGAGGCCGAGCAGGTGTCGCTCGACACTGCTGTCGAGCTGCTCTTCAGCGAGCCGCTCTCGGCGGCGACGGTGACCGGCGAATCCGTGCTCCTGCTCGGGCCCCATGGGCAGGTGCCGCTCGCCGGAGATGGGCAGCCCGAGCTGGACGCGGCGCACACCCGGATCACCCTGTACCCGGCCGGGGATTTGGAGGAAGCATCCGTCTACGGCGTTCACGTCACCCCGGGCGTGACCGATGTCAACGGCAATGGCGTGCAGCCGCCCTTCGCGTCCGAGTTCAGCACGGGGTGGCGCCCGCGGATCGTCTGGGCGGGCGGGGCGTGCATGCTCGGCGAAAGTCCCGCGGTGCTCTTCGACGCGCACACCTCCTACGATCCCGACGGCGGCGACGCGGTCGTCTGGGCGGTTTGGACGTGGGGCGATGGCGCGAGCGATTCGGTGGCGGCGCCCGCGGGCTTGATCGCGGCGCATGAGTACGCATGCCAGGACACGGCGGGCTGCGATGGCCTGGACAACGACAGCGACGGCCGGACCGACGAGGATGAAGGGGAAGGGGCCTGTGACGAGTCCTATCGGATCGTGCTGACCCTGACCGACGGCCACGGCTATACGGCGTCCGATACCGCAGGCGTTTCGTTCTGCGCCTTCGTCGCGCGCGCGACGCGGCCCGCCGCGGGCGATACCGCCGCCGCGGAGGACAGCGTGCGCATCTTCTTCACCCGGCCGGTCGATCCGGCCACGCTCGATG
This sequence comes from Candidatus Eiseniibacteriota bacterium, assembly GCA_043806645.1. Lineage (GTDB taxonomy): Bacteria > Eisenbacteria > RBG-16-71-46 > CAIMUX01 > WJJG01 > JAZDGX01. The sequence goes on from JAZDGX010000216.1 coordinate 8,431, forward strand.
CCGCGCTCGATTTCGTCCGCCTTCCCGACAGCGTCGCGGTGGCCTGCGCTCGGCTGTGGGAAGATGGCGGCAGGACGCTGGTCCTAGTGCCGGAAGTTGTGCTGGGGGCGACCGCCTACCGCGTGACCCTGAGTGCGGCCCTGGGGGACACCGAGGGCAGCCTGCTCGATCAGGAGCCTTGCGCTGCGGGCAGGCAGGGGTTCAGCGTGGAGTTCACAGGCCCGCCCGCGCTGGGGAAGGAACGTGCGCGCGCGGGCGGGGCGTTCAGCCCGCCAGATCGACCGACACCAGACCCGGGCGCTCCCATGCCCGCTGCCCCAGGCCCCGGGCCTCGGCCAAGGCGATCTGCGGCAGATCCTCGGCGGTAAGGCCGAGCAGAGTCGCTCCGAAGGCCTCGATGGCCACCGGGTCGACACCCGCCATCAGGATTCGTGGGCGGTCGACATCGTCGGGGTTTCCACCCTGGGGCCCGTTGCGCAGGAGCACTCGCGTGGCATCGAGCACGGTCAGCGCAGGTTTGAAGAAAGCGGCCAGCTCGGCGCTCGCTTGCCCGATCTGCTGGTGAAGCTGATTGCGGCGGCCGTCGATGGCCCCCAGCCAGTTCTTCATGCCGAGGCTCGCCCCGCTCAGCGAATGATGCTTGGCGACAGGCACATTGATCAGGACATCGGCCTCGATCACCTCGCGATGGACCGGCCAGACGGTCACCAGTTCTCCGCCCACCTTCATCTCGGTGCCGCGTCCTTCTCGAAGATGGATGACCTCGGCGCCCTCCTCGCGGGCGCGGGCCTCGATGCCGCTGCGCTGATAGCAGCGGCGCGGGTCGTTGCAGGTGTGGTCCATGACCTTGATCTCGCGGGCGCCCGCCTCGCGGGCCAGCGCGACCAGGGCGGCGACGACCTCGGGATGGGTGTTGGCGCCTTGTTCGACGGTGCGATCCCATCCGATGTTGGGCTTGATCACCACCCGTGAGCCGGGGGAAATGAAGCGCTTCATTCCGCCGAGGGCGGCCAGGGCGCCCCGCGTCAGCTCCGCGGCCTCTCCATTGCGCGCCAGGGCGAGCTCCGCGGGCCCCGCGACTCCCGCCGGAGTGCCGGGGACGAGCAACGCCGCGGTCAGCGCTCCCAGCGTGCCGAGCGCCCGCCGGCGCGTGATGCGGGTTTCAGAATCAAGGAGCTTCGCGGGCAACCAATCGCCCCTCATCGTTCACCTCTCGAAATCCGGCCACATCCTCGGTGATGCCGAAGAGCACGGGCGCTCCGGCGGCTTCCAGCGCCTGGGTGAGATCGGGCTGCCAGGGATCGATGAGCACGAAGCGGCCCTCGTCGATAGCCTCGAACCCGAGCAGGATCCGGTCGAACTGCTGGGGCATGGCGAATTCAGAGCGGAAGCCCTCGGCCGTGGAGGCGGCGAGGAGGATTTCGACCTTCACATGCGCGGCGTCCGCAAGTCCGGCGACGAGCATGGCCCGATCGAGGGGGTCGGCGCAGTCCTGCTCCAGCGCCACGGGAGCCGTGCGGGGATAGGCTCGACTCTCGAGCAGACGCGGCGGAACGCGCGCGAAGCGGCCTTCGACGTACTCGAGCGCGGCCGCCACGCGGGCGCGGGTCGAACGGGCGCCGGATGAGATCGAGTCCGCCCGGGCCTTGAGCGCCTGTCCGTAGATGTGGGCCGTGGTTCCATAGTAAGCCTTGAGTGTCTGTCTGAGTTTGTCCCACTCCGTCTCCGCAGAGAAGAGCAGGCGCGGCGAACCGGGATCGAGGGGATCCGCCGGGGCGGGCGGCAGGTTTCCGGTCAGGAGTTCCAGCATGGGCTCGATGTTGCCGTGGTGGCGCACCACGCGCGCCGCGTCGCCCACGACGATCGCCCGGCCGCTCAGGACCGAGGGGTGCGTGATCACGATGTGGCGCTCGATCGTGGGCACCCCGGGTTCTCCGATGGGGACCCAGGCGGAATTCAGCGGCACGCGGGTCGTGCTCCACCGATCGTGGATCGTGTAGGCCACCTCCACGCCGTCGCCCGCGCGCAGCTCGGGGAGCTGGCAGGAGGCCTCATTCCAGCTCACGCGCGACTGCGGCGGCCATCCGGGCACGACACCCAGGTGCCATGAATCGAGCGGGATCATCAGCGTGTCGTCGTCGCGATAGATGCGGCAGCGGATCAGCTCCAGCCGGTCGAGCTGCACGTCGAGGCGGATGCGAAGGGTCTGCAATGCCCGGCAGGAGGGTGCGGCGGGGTCGGCCACATACCAGATCCAATGCTCGTTGCGCTCCTGGGGGCCGCTGCCCAGCAGATGAAGCCGCGTCTCGTGGGCCAGAAGCACGAGCGGGGCGTCGAGGGCCTGCGCCCGATCCTGGTTGAGGAGAATCGCCCGCACATCGTCGTCGTCGTAGAGAGCGGGGGCCGGCAGGGCGCCGAGCGCGGCGGCGAGCAAGGCCGAGGCGGGCGCCCATGCAAGAAAGGACTGGTGACGCCGCAGGGTACACGAGACCCGAAGCGGTCGGCGCCTCCCGGCACTGCGGGCGGACGACTCGGTCCGGCGCGCGTCGATGTGCGGATTCATGTCGTGGTACCCCCCGGCCGTGGGACTCCCGTCCTGCGCGTGGCACTCGGCGTACGGGCTGCTTCCCGGAACTCCCGTGGGCGTGTCCGGTTCCCTGCGGACGGCGGATCCGGCGAAGAAAGCGCGCGCCAAGCCCAACCCCATTCTAGGGAAGGTGTTTCCAGAAGAGCAATGGGCGGTTTTTTTGTTTGACAGCTTGTGGCCCAATTCCCTCTAATCCCCGGTGCCCGGAGGGGAAACCGGGCAACTGCCCTTGGACATGAATTTGCGGATGGGCGGTCCGCGGACCGCGCCCGTTGCTCAAGGCCGGCTCGCCGGGGAGGATGGCAATGCTCCACAGTCACGGTAAGCGGTTCTACCTCCGCGATGATGACGACATGGATGACTTCGAAGACTACGAGGACGAAGAAGTCGAAGATGATGAGGAGGAGGACGACGACTTCGACGAGGATCTCGATGACGACCTCGACGAAGACTACGACGACGATTTCGACGACGACGACTACGACGAGGACGACGACGACCTCGACGATGATGACCTCGAGGAGCTCGAGGAAGAAGAAGAGGATGCCGACATCGACTACGAAGACGAAGAAGGCACCGTCTAGCGTTCCCGCATCCGGCCCGCCTCTCCCGCGTCCCGGCGGGGGAGGCGGCGCCGGACGATTTCGAAGAGCATCACACCCACGCTGGTTGCCACGTTGAGCGAACTCTTGTGGCCCAGCATGGGGATCTCGACGACCAGATCGGCCCGCTCCAGCACCGGGAGCGCGATTCCGGCGACTTCATGTCCGAAGATGAACGCCGCCCCGCTCGGATAGTCGGGGGCGGTGTACGGAATCGCGCCTCGCGTCCGTTCGACCGCGACCAGGGTGACGCCCTCCTCCCGCAGCCGGTCCAAGGTCTCCGCGGTCGAAATGTGGTGGCTCCATGACAGCGTGCGTTCCGCGCCCAGGGAGGTCTTGATGACGCGCGGGTTGCGCGGCGTGGCGCTGATGCCGCAGAGATAGAGGTGCGCCACGCCTGCGGCATCGCAGGTGCGGATGATCGATCCGACGTTGAAGGCGCTGCGGATATTGTCGAGTACGACCCGCGGCCCCGCGCCGTCCGGCGGTCCGGAGGGCGCGGGACCATCACCGCGCTGCAGGGGTCCGGGATCCGCCATCGCTCACGAAGGCACCCGGACCAGAGCCTGCTTGAGACAGTCGACTACGCTGCGGGTCTGCGCGTCGGTCATTTCAGGGTACGCCGGCATCGAGATGCAGCGCTCGGCGATCCTCTCGGTGGCCGGCAACGATCCGCGCTTGATCCCCAGGTGGGCATAGGCCGGCTGGAGATGGAGCGGAATCGGGTAGTGCAGCTGTACCATCACGCCTTGTTCCCGCAATGCGGCCGCCACCGCGTCGCGGTGCGGGACCTGAATGACGTAGAGGTGGAAGACATGCTCGGCGTAGGGGGCGACATAAGGGGTCGTGACCTCGGGCACGTCGGCGAGCAGCCGCGTATAGAGCGCGGCGATCTCGCGGCGGCGGGCGTTCCACTGCTCGAGATGGCGCAGTTTGACGCTCAGCACGGCCGCCTGAAGCGCGTCGAGACGGTAGTTGTAGCCCTCGATCAGGTGCTCGTATTTTTCCGCGCGCCCGTGGTTGGCGAGTCGGGCGATGCGGTCGGCCGCCCCGGCGTCGGCGGTCGTGACCGCCCCGGCGTCGCCATAGGCACCGAGGTTCTTGCCCGGATAGAAGCTGAACGTGCCGAGCGGGGCGAGCCCGCCGACGCGGCGGCCATGATAGGTCGCGCCGTGGGACTGCGCGGCATCCTCGATGACGGTGATTCCGCGGTGGGAGGCGAGCTCCAGGATCGGGTTCATATCCGCCGGGTGTCCGTAGAGGTGCACTGGAATGATGACCCGCGTCCGGTCGTTCACGACGGCGCGCAGCCCCGCGGGGTCCATGCAGTAGGTGCGCGGATCGACGTCGATCATGCGCACGTTCGCCCCGCACATGCGGACGACCTCGGCCGTGGCGATGAAGGTCTGCGACACGGTGATGACTTCTTCGCCCGGCTGGATGCCGGTCTCCATGAGGGCCAGATGAAGCGCTGCGGTGCCCGAGGCGGCGCCGACCGCCGCCTTGGCTCCGCAGTAGCTCGCAAAGGCCCGCTCGAAGTCGGCGACGGGCTTGCCGCCGATGAAGCTCGCGCTCTCCAGGATCTGCTGGATCGCGGGATCGATCTCATCCTTGATGCTGTGGTATTGAGCGACCAGGTCGACGAGCGGAATGTTCATCTTCCCTCCGATGGTGTGGACACGCCGAGGCGGCAACGATGGGGCTCGAACCGCAGGATGACCTCGCGGCCGGTCTCCATCGATTCGTAGATTGCATGGATCACTTCCAGGCTGCGCCGCCCTTCGATGCCGTCGATGAGGGCGCGCCGGTCGCTGGCGAGCGACTGCAGAACATCGAGATAGAACTCGCGGTGGTTGTAGGCGAATTCGTCGGGGTTCGTGCCCCACTCCTTGCGGGTCTGCTCGTCTTCATCGCGCGGCTCGACGAACATCCAGGTGCGCAGCTCATTGGCGGCGAAGCCGCCGATCTCGATCGTGCCTCCGGTCCCGAAGATAGCGAGCGAGCCCTCGAGATCGCGCGGCTGCGTGCAGGTCGTCGCCTGCACCGTGGCGGCCGCGCCGTGGCGGAACTTCATGAGGACCGTGGCGGTGTCCTCGGTCTCGATCGGCTGCAGGATCTGGCTGCCCGTGGCGAAGACGCTGACGACATCCCCCATGAACCAGAGGAGCAGATCGATGTGATGGCTCGCCTGATTGGTGCAGACGCCGCCGTCCTGAGCCCAAGTGCCCCGCCACGGTGCGTCCGCGTAGTAGCGGTGGTCGCGGTGCCAGAGGACGCGCGCCCCGCCCAGGAAGATCTGCCCCAGGCGACCCTCGTCGAGGGCGCGGCGGGCGGCGAGCACGGGACGGTTGTAGCGGTTCTGCTTGACCACGAAGAGCTTCACTCCCGCGGCGTCGCATGCGGCGATCATGTCGTCGGCCTGGGGCAAGGTGAGCGCGAGCGGCTTCTCGACGACGACATGCTTGCCGGCGGCGGCGGCCGCGATGGCCACCTCGGCGTGACTTCCGCTGGGCGTGCAGATGGTGACGGCGGCGACGCCGGGCGTGGAGAGGGCTTCGGCGATCGTGCGGGCGACCTTCGCGCCGGGGATTCCGGAGGCCAGTTCCTCCGCCCGCGCCGGCTGAAGATCGAAGAGGGTGACCAGACGCGCGCCGGGGAGCTGCTTGAGGACATGGACATGCTTGCGGCTGATCTTGCCGCAGCCGATCAGGGCGAAGCCCAGGACCGGACCCGTGATGCGAGGCTCTGCCATGATCCCTCCGTCGCGCCGGTGATGATAGCGGCCGTTCGGAAATTGGCGAGCGAGTATAGTCTGCTCGCCCGCGGCGAACAAGGCCGGATGTACGCGCGTCCGGCCTCAGCCCGCGCAGCCGTCCGCGAACAGTTCCGTCAGGCGGCGGGTCTGTTCGCGCCTGGTGAAGAGGGCGATCTCAGGCTCCTTTCTGCGGAGCCCGAAGAGAGGCGGATGATCGGGCGGCGTCCCGCCCCCCGCTTCCCGCTCGCACTCGATCCGCCACAGCTCGTTCAATCGCCTGCGAATCCCCTCGCGATCATCGGGGTCGTGGGCCCAGCCCGCCCCCGTGCGCTCGACTAGGCGGGCCGCATCCCCGTCGCGCGGAGCGAGGGCCAGGATGGGCGGGCCGGCGGCCAGGTACTCGTAGACCTTTCCGGTGACCAGGTTGCGCGACTGCGCATCCGTGCCCGTGCAGAGCAGCAGCAGCCTGCTTCTGCGCAGCAGTTCCACGCTCCCGGCGTGAGTCAGCTGTCCCAGTACCTCGGCCACTCGGTCGAAGGGGGGCCGGCGGAGCAGCGCGAGGGCGGCCTCATCGACGCGGCCGGCGAAACAGAGGCGCAGCCGCGCGGCGAACGCGGGTTGCGTTTCCAGCATCTCCCGCAGGACCTCGAAGAAGGCGTGCGGAATGCGGCGATAGAAGAGGGAGCCGGAATGGGTGATGCGCAGGTGCTGCGGGTGGCGGTAGGGGACCGCGGCGAAGTCGGCCTCGTCATACCCGTTCGGTATGACTCGCAAACGTTGGGGGGGGAGGTCGGGATAGCGGCGC
>JAZDGX010000217.1:0-16452 GCA_043806645.1 Candidatus Eiseniibacteriota bacterium
GCTCCGGGGCTTGGGCCTTCTGCGCAGACTATCCTAACTCTGAGGGATGCGCGATGCACGATTCTCGTGCGGGGACTGGGCGCCGGGGCCGGATGGGGTCTGTGGGATGTTAGCGGCGCGCACTGGGCACGGCCCTCCGGATGGTGCGGAGACACTCGCGCGCCGCGCTCAAGGCGCGCGCCCCCCCGTAACTTTCTCCTGGCGCGCGCCGTTCCCACAGACCCCATCCGGCCCCGGCGCCCAGTCCGAGCACGAGAATCGTGCATCGCGCATCCATCAGAGTTAGGATAGCCTGCGCAAGAGGCCCAAGCCCCGGAGCCGGCAACCATGACGCGCCGCCTACCCATCTTGACCTTTCATGCGATCGAGGACGATCCCTCCCCGATCGCGTTCCCCCCACCCCTGTTCCGCAACTTCCTGCGCGCCATCGACCGGCATTCCTACCAGACGCTCTCTCTGCGCGACGCCGTCGCCGGCCTCGCGCGGCGCGAAACCCTCCCCGAGCGCGCCGTGGTGCTCACCTTCGACGACGGCTACCGCTCGGTGTACGATGAGGCCTTCCCGCTCCTACGCGCCCTGCGGATGACGGCCACGATCTTCCTGAGCGCCGGAGGACCCGCCGCGGGTCCTGAGCGACGCCTGCCTCCTTACGCGGGACGGGAGCGGATGAGCTGGGAGGAGGTTCGCGAGATGAGCGCCGCCGGCATCGAATTCGGGGCGCACACGGACACACATCCGGACCTGACGCGACTTCCGGAGGCCGAGCTGGTCGCGGAGATCCGGGGAGGCAAGGAGGAAATCGAGCGCGCGACGGGGACGGCGGTGGTCTCCTTCGCCTATCCCTTCGGCCGCTGGAACGCGCGCGTACGCGGCGAGGCCATGCGGCACTACGCGTGCGCCTGCAGCGATCGCCTGGCATTGGCGGCCGCGTTCAGCGATCGCTATGCGCTCCCGCGGGTCGATGCATACTACCTGCGTTCACCGCGGTGCGCGCCGCTCCTCTTCTCGCGATTCCTGCCGCTGTACCTGTGGGCCCGCAATGCTCCCCGCACCACCCGCCGGCGCCTGGCCCCGCCGCGGCACCGAAAGACGGATCCATGCGCTTCTGCATGATCACCACCTTCTATCCGCCCTACAACTTCGGCGGCGACGGCATTTTCGTCCAGCGTCTGTCGCACGAACTGGCCCGGCAAGGACACACCGTGGAGGTGATCCACTGCATCGACTCGTATCGCCTGCTGGCAGGCGGGAAGCCGGCGCGGGAGGCTGAGCATCACCCCCGCGTCACGGTGCACGGCCTGCGCAGTCCTTATGGGGCGCTCGCCCCGCTCCTCACGCACCAGACGGGCCGGCCGCTCGTGAACGCCGCGCGCATCCGTGAAATCCTCGCGCGACGTTTCGATGTCATCAACTTTCACAACATCTCTCTGGTCGGCGGGCCGGGGATCCTCGCCTGCGGGGATGCGCTCAAGTTGTACACGATGCACGAATACTGGCTGGTCTGTCCGACGCACGTTCTCTTCAAGAGCGACGGCGTGGCCTGCACGCACCGCGGCTGCCTGCGCTGTACGCTGGCCCACGGCCGGCCGCCGCAGGTTTGGCGCCACACCGGGAAACTGCGCCGGGCCCTCGAACATGTCGATTGCTTCATCGCCGCCACGCGCTTCGTACAGGAACAGCATGCGGAGTTGGGCCTCGGCCCGCGAAGTGTGGTCCTGCCCCACTTCGCCCCATGGCCCGCCGAGCCGCAGGCTCCCCTGCCGGATCCGCCCCCTGGCTTGCCGTCGGGCGAACCCGGGCTTCGTTCGTCCGGAGTGGAACCATCACGGGAACGCGCGGGCGGAGGCTACTTCCTCTTCGTCGGTCGGCTGGAGAGGCTGAAGGGCTTGCATACGATCCTGCCGGTTTTGCGCAGGCGTCCGGATCTGCGCCTGGTGATCGCCGGAACCGGAAGCGATGAGCGGAGCCTGCGCGACCTTGCGCGCGAGAGCGCGAATGTCCGTTTCGCAGGCACGGTCGAGGGGGAAGCTCTGCGGCGCCTCTACCGCGAGGCGATCGCGCTGGTGGTGCCTTCTCTCTGCTACGAGATCTGCCCGCTGGTGATCCTCGAGGCCTTTAGCCAGGGCACGCCCGTCGTGGCCAGACGCATCGGCAGCCTCCCCGAGATCGTGGAAGCGGGCGCACGCGGAGAAACCTTTGCGACCGCGGAGGAGGCCGAGGCAGTCATGGATCGACTGCGTAACGACCTCGCGTACAGAAACAGACTGAGCCGCGGGTGCCTCGAGAGCTGCCGGCGAGAGTACTCCCTGCAAACCTACGTGGAGAAATACCTGCAGATCGTTTCGGCCCTGGGCCCGCGCTAGGCCCGAGCGCCCGCGCCCGCCGAGACGGCGCGACCCCGCGGTCACGCATGCGACGGCCGGACAACCACCGCGCGGGACCGATAATTCCCTTTCGTCCAGACTCTGGAGCGATATAATCGCGCTCTTCCGGCGCTCGCTCCGGGATCTTTTCGTTGGGTCGCTTTCGCGTGCGCGCGGATCTCGGGGAACCCGGCGGGCGGGGGCATCCCCTTCCCACCGCCAAGAGGCACATCGATGCACGCCGCAGAAAGCCGATCCGGAGTCTCCATCATCGTGCCCGTCCACAAGGGTGGGGAATCCTTTGCGCGATGTCTGGACGGCGTGCGGGCCACCGACCCTGCACCCCGCGACGTGGTCGTGGTGGCCGACGGTGCCATCGCCGAAGACGTCCGCATCGGCCGAGCGGCAGGGGCGCAGGTCATCGAGTTGCCCGATCGCTCCGGCCCCGCCCGTGCCCGCAACGTGGGGGCCCAACACGCGCGGGGGGACATTCTCTTCTTCGTGGATTCCGACGTGGTCGTCCCGGCCGATGCTCTTACCCATGTGATGGATGCTTTCGAACGTCCTTCTGCGCCGGCAGCCCTGATCGGTTCCTATGACGACGTTCCCGCCGGCACGACCTTCCTCTCGCAGTACAAGAACCTCCAGCACCATTACGTCCACCAGAGAGGCCGCGAACAAGCTTCCACTTTCTGGGGCGCCTGCGGGGCCATCCGGCGGGAGACCTTCCTGGAGCTGGGCGGCTTCGACGAGCGCTACTGCCGCCCGTGCGTCGAGGACATCGAGTTGGGGTACCGCCTGCGGCGGGCCGGCAAGGAGATCCGCCTCTGTCACAGGTTGCAGGTCAAACACCTGAAGGTCTGGACGGCGATCTCGCTGCTCGAGGCGGATTTTCTCTACCGCGCACTGCCCTGGACCGAGCTGATCCTGCGTCATCGCAGCGCCCCGAACGATCTGAACCTGAATTGGTCGGGACGCGCGAGCGCCTGCCTGTCGGTCCTGCTGCTGGCCGGTCTGGCGGGCGCCGCATGGAGCCCCTGGCTGCTCGCGGTCGCGGCCGGCGCGAGCGGAGGGTTGCTCGCGCTCAACGCTTCCTTCTACCGTTTCCTCCGGCGCCGGCGCGGCGGGTGGTTCGCCCTGCGGGCCATCCCCTGGCACTGGTTCTACCATCTCTACAGCTCGGTCGGATTCATGCTGGCCGTGGCGCGGCATCTGTTGCGGCTGCGCGCCGCGCCCTGGTTGCGGCCCGACCGTCCCCGCCGACCCGCCGACGTCACGGCGGGCACCTGAACATGCCGCTCAAGAATCACACCCTGGTCATCGGAGCCGGCCCGGCGGGGCTTGCGGCCGCCCATGCGTTGAGCAAGACCGGAGCGATGCCGCTGGTCCTGGAACGATCGGACCAGGTCGGCGGCCTGTCGCGGACGGAGACCTACAAGGGCTTCTTCTTCGACGTCGGCGGCCACCGCTTCTATACGCGCAGCAACGAGGTCTGGCGACTCTGGCAGGAGCTCCTGGGCGAGGAGCTCCTGAAGGTCCGCCGGCTGTCGCGCATCCATTACAATGGGCGGTTCTTCAGTTACCCGCTGCGGCCGCTCGACACGCTCAGGCAGCTCGGCCTGTACGAGAGCGCGCGCGTGATCGCCAGCTATGCCGCCATGCGCGTCCGGCCGCGCCCACAGCCGGAGAACTTCGAGCAGTGGACCATCAACCGCTTCGGCCGGCGGCTGTACGAGGTATTCTTCAAGTCCTATACGGAAAAGGTCTGGGGTATTCCCTGCACCAGCATCGACGCGGACTGGGCCGACTTGCGGATCGGGAATCTCTCGCTCACGAAGGCGCTGCGCAATGCCCTGTTCAGGCCGACCGGAATCAAGACGCTGATCAGCGAGTTTCACTATCCGCGTCTGGGGCCGGGCATGGTCTGGGAACGCCTGCGCGGAGAGATCGAAGCGACGGGCGGGCAGGTCCGGCTGGGGTGCGAAGTCGTCGGCTTGGAGCGGGAAGGCTGGCGCATCCGCAGTCTCGTCTTCCGCACTCCCGGAAGCATCGAGAGCATCGGCTGCGAGCAGGTCATCACTTCGATGCCCTTGGCCGATCTGATCCTGCGCCTGAATCCGCCCCCGCCGACCGATGTGCTACAGGCCGCCCGCCAGCTGCGGTACCGCGCGTTCATCATGGTGGGCCTCATCGTCGACCGCCCGGACATCTTTCCGGACAATTGGATCTATGTCCATTCGCCGCATGTGCGCGTCGGACGCGTGCAGAATTTCCGCAACTGGTCGGCCGCCCTCGTTCCGGATCCTGCCAAGTCCTCGGTGGGCATGGAGTATTTCTGCACTGAGGGCGATGAGCTGTGGAACCGCACCGATGCAGAGTTGATCGCCCTGGCACGCCGAGAACTGGCGGCGCTGGGCCTGGCCGGGGAAGAGCATGTCGTGGACGGCACGGTCGTCCGTGAGACGGCGGCGTACCCCCTCTACTTCCACGGATACCAGCGGGACGTGCAGACCATTCGCCGGTTCGTCGATCGACTGGAGAATCTCCAGACGATCGGTCGCAACGGCATGCACCGTTACAACAATCAGGATCACTCCATGCTCTCCGGCCTGCTGGCCGCCCGCAACATCCTGGGCGAAGCCCACGACCTATGGAGCGTCGACCCGGATGCGCTGGAGCAGCCGAGCCCCGGCGGATCCGTGCCCGCGGCCGATTCGCGCGAGGACCTTCTCGCCGGGCGGACTGTGACCGAGAGCCTGGTCTCGGATCAGGTAGATCACGCGGACGTCGATCGCGAGCTGGAAATCCCTTCGGGATCCCCCCGCTCGTAGGGCGCGGAGCGGCCTGCCGATGTCCTTGCCCGACGAATACGAAATCACCTCCTATCATCCTCGGATGCGGGATCAGTCCATCGATCTGCTGCGCCATCTCCTCGGACCCGATGCCTCGGCCAACCGCAGCTACTTCGAGTGGAAATACGAGCGGAATCCCTACACCGAAACGCCCGCGGCGATCGTCGCTCTTCGCCGCGGAGACGTGGCGGGCTTCCGCGGCTACTTCGCCACGCGCTGGAGGATCGGAGGGCGCAACGGGCCGGTCGTCGTGCTGTGTCCCGGCGATACCTGCGTCCATCCCGAGCATCGCCGCGTGGGACTGTCGGTGGCCATGGGGAGGCGGGCCATGCAGGTGTACGCGCACCGCTACCCGATCTTTCTCAATCTGACCGCCGGAGCGAATTCCACGCCCGGCTATCTGCGCATGGGATTCGTGCCGGTCGAGCCCAAGACGATGCTGTATCGCTATGGCGGCCTGGGATTGCTGCGGTTCCTGGGCACGGCCGCACGCGCACGCGTCGGCCACGGGGGCGCGGGGCGGGTTCTGGCATCCCCAGGCCGGACCACCGATCTGCTCGTCTCGGACCGGCCGCGTCCGGAAGAGATGCTCGCGATCGCCGCCGCGCGGCCCGCTCCGCCCGGCCGCCTGTCGCTCGATCAGGACCAAGCCTTCTTCCGGTGGCGCTTCGACAATCCGCGGAGCAGATACCGATTCTATTACTGGCGGCGCGGCGGAGCGGTGTGCGGATACGCCGCCGTCGGCATCTCGCGCGGTCGCCGCGGGCGCATTCTGGATCTGCTCGGCAGCGACGAGGCCGCGGCCGAGGGGATCCTGGAGCGGATCGTCGCCGCCCGTCACTTCGATGTGCTGTCGGTCGAGCGCTTTCACGCGGATCACGGTCTCGAGCCGGCCCTGGTCCGGCTCGGCTTCCGCGCCGGCGGCGTGCTCGCCTTTCTCGAGCGGCGGATGCGGGGAGTGTATCCCGTGCTCGTGCGTCCGGTGCGGGAGGACTTCACCGAGGAGGACTGGCGCCTCGGCGGCCTGGACATCCGCCAGGCGGGACACTGGGCGCTGAAGGGGATTTGCGCGGACGACGCATGAACCCGAAGATGAGAATCCACCACCGCCACAGGCAACAGGCATTCCTGTATCGGCGTCTGGCCACCCTGCGCCGGGACGTTCCCCTTCAAGAGGAGGTGGACGATCTGGAATGGCGGGGCGCACGGGCCACGCTGAAAGACCTGTGCCACGATTCGGGCGACGAGGCCTTTCTCAAACGGATTCCCCACTGGCAGATCTGATATCGCGCCGCTCCGTGTTGGCCGTTGACGGAACGTGTCCATGTCGCCTAAAATTCGCAACTTCCGGACCGGCGCCCGACTGGCTTGGGTCATGGCGCCGCCGCGAGCTCGAATTCGATCGGCTGACCACGGTTCAGGGAGTCCGACATTGGCAGACCGGGAGAAGAAGAATTCAGGCCAACTCGCCCGTCCGCGGGCGGTTGCACCTAAGCGCGCACGGAAGGAACGACCCTCACCCGATCGCCAGCCGCGGATGGCGTTGCTGGTGCTGCTGGTGTTTGCCTCCGGGTGCTCGGCCCTTGTGTTTCAAGTCGCATGGATGCGCGAATTGCGGCTCGTCTTCGGCACGACGACCGCCGCGGTCGCCGCCGTGTTGGCGGTCTTCATGGTCGGCCTTGGCGTAGGGAGCGCAATCCTGGGCAAGCGAGCGGATCGCGCGGCGAATCCCCTATTGCTCTACGGGGCACTCGAAGCGGCCATCGGGCTCAGCACCGCCGTGACGCCCTGGCTCGTAGAACTCGCCGCTTCGATCTACATCGGTTTGGGCGGCCAGGAGTCGCTCGGCCTGACCGGCGCGACGGTGATTCGACTGCTGCTTGCGGTCTTGGTCATGGGGATTCCTACGTTCTTGATGGGCGGAACGCTGCCGGCTGCTGTGAGGGCCGTGACCAGGGTCACCGATGTGCACCGGCGGGCCTTGGGTGTGCTATATGGATCGAACACGTTGGGTGCCGTCTGCGGTTCCGCGGTCGCCACGTTCTTCGCGCTTGAGGTTCTCGGGACGCGGGCCACGCTGTGGGCCGGCTGCGCCATCAGCCTGACGGTCGGCATGCTCGCGATGGGACGATCCCGAGCCCGGGTGTCCCTGCCTTCCATAGCCGAGAGATCCTCTCTCGGACCGACACCCCCGCACCTCGCGTCAGAAGCGATCGCCGGAGCGAAAGGTCCCGCAGCGGATGCCCGTCAGCGTCTGCTTTACCTCACGGCCGCGGTGCTCGGCTTCACCTTCTTTGCAATGGAACTCGTCTGGTATCGGATGCTGGCCCCCATCCTGGGGGGCACGACCTTCACGTTCGGCCTGATTCTGTGCGTGGCGTTGTCGGGCATCGGGGCGGGCGGGATCGCCTATGGCCCGGTCTTCCGCCGGGTACGCCCGACCTGGTCCCTCCTGGCCTTGACGTGCGGGTGCGAGGCGGCGCTCACGGCGCTGCCCTTCGCGCTGGGCGACCGCATCGCTCTGCTGGCCGCCCGATATGTGCAATCGGCTTCCAGCTTCGGCGGATTGGTCGCCGGCTGGACCGTCGTGGCGCTGATCGTGGTGTTTCCTGTAGCGCTGGTCGCCGGCCTGCAATTCCCACTGCTGATCGCCCTCTTGGGGCGGGGCCGCGAGGCGGTGAGCAAGCATCTCGGCATGGCCTACGCGTGGAATACGCTGGGCGCCATCGCCGGCTCGCTGGTCGCCGGATTCGGGGCGATTCCGCTGTTGAGCGCTCCGGGCATGTGGCGGGCGATCGCCGCTGTTCTGGCAGTTCTTTCGCTCGGTCTGCTCGTTGGGGCCCGGCGACCTGGTCGGCGCATGCCCGCGATCGTGGTGGGACTGGTGCTAGTGACGGGCGCCTCGGTGCTCACCCCGGGGCCGACGGCGGTCTGGCGACACGGCGGCATCGGAGCAGGCCGGGCGGGCGTTCCCTTTGGGTCCGGCGCCAACCAGATCCAGCAGTGGATCAACGAGAAACGCCGCACGCTGGCCTGGGAAACCGATGGGATCGAATCAAGCATCGGAATCAACAACCAGAACGGGCTTTCGTTCATCGTGAATGGCAAGAGCGACGGCAATGCGCTCGCGGATTTTCCCACCCAGGTCGGCTGCGCCACCTTCGGCGCCCTGCTGCACCCGAACCCCAGGACCGGCCTGGTGATCGGCCTGGGCACGGGCGAGTCCGCCGGGTGGCTGGCCGAAATGCGCGAGATGGAGCGGGTCGATGTTGTGGAACTCGAGCCCGCCATCGACGAGATGGCTCGGCGCTGTCGCGACCTCAATTGGGATGTCCTGCATCACCCTCGTGTGCGGCGAATCTACAATGACGGGCGCGAGTTCGTCTTGACGAGCCGCGACAAGTACGATGTGGTCGTCTCCGAACCCTCGAACCCCTATCGCGCCGGCATCGCCACGTTGTATACGAGGGAATTCTACCTGGCCGTCCGCGAGCGCCTGAATCCCGGAGGGTTGCTGGTTCACTTTCTGCAGTCGTATGAAGTCGATGAGGCCACGGTCAAGACCGTGCTCGCTACGGTCCGCTCCGTTTTCGACCACGTCGAGGTCTGGCAGTCGACCGCCCTGGACTTGCAGCTAGTCTGCTCAATGACCCCCGTGGAACACAACCTTGATCAACTGCGCGAACGGATCAGCTCGGGCGGCCTGCAAACCGCAGTAGCGCGATCCTGGCATGTCGACGATGTGGAGGCGCTGCTGGGGCGCTTCCTGGCCAACGAGCATTGGGCCGACCAGATTGCCCGCGATTCCGGGTTGCCGCTCAACACGGACGACCGGACGTTGCTCGAATACCGTTTTGCCAAGACGGTCGGACGCCAAACGCCTTTTGCGATACCTGCGCTCCGCGATCACTTGAGAACGGCGGGGTATCACCGCCCGGCACTGAGCGGTGGGACGGTCGATTGGAACCGCGTCGAGATACGCCGGCAGGAATTGAATCTACTGATGGACGGACAGCTTTCGCTCGCGCTGTTGTCCCGGCCCGAGGATCGCGCCCTGGTCAGGGCCTTCGACCGATACCGAGCCAATGACTTCGCAGGAACGATCCGCGAGTGGCCGCAGGAGTATCGTCCGCCCACGGACGACATTCAGCGTCTGATCCTGGCACGGTGCGAGGCCGAGCTCGCGAACCCCGAGTGTCTCGAGCTGATCGCCGCGGTGCAAGAACGTTACCCCACCGAAGCCGCGGCGCTGGGGGCGATTTACCATTGCCGCGCCGGAGACATGGCCGCGGCGGCCCCGGCGCTTGGGACTTTCTACGGGCGGCTGGCTGAGAATCCGTGGGTCATCTCCCTGGTCGCGTACACGGCGTTCTACCGCACGGTCGACGTGGCCAAAGCCGATCCAGATGCCGCGCAGAAACTGTACGCGCTGCTCTCGAAGCCGTTTGCTGACTGGAGATTCGAGCAAAGCCGTCAGATCGCGCGCGTGCTAGTGGCCCAGCAGCTGGGACCGCAGCGCACCATCGAGTCGCTCGCCGAATTGGAGCCGCACATCCCCTGGACCGCTGACGTGCTGGAAGCACGGGCCACCGCTTACGCCGCCGCCAGGCACCCATTGGCCGAACGTGCAGCGCGCGACTGGCAGCGCTTTCAGCGCCGGCGATCAGCGGACTGAAACCTCGCGAACATTCGGGGCGAGCAACCTGCGACAGGCGTGAACCACCGTCGACAGTTCCGCGTGCGGCCGACCCTGGCCTGCGCGCAACGGGACGTTCTTCGTCCAGGAACCCCAGGAACCCCTTCCGGTAGACTCGCCCCTGCACTATGATGGCCGCCGCCCCCCCCTGAGGTCTCTGGGAGGATCCATGCTCCACCACCGGACACGTGCAGGTCTCGGAACTCTTGTCGTCGCGAGCCTACTCGGGACCGCGGGGATCGTACTGTCGGCCGGGGCCGGGGCTGTCGCCGGCGCCGGCGACAGCCTCCAGGCAGCCGTGGACGCCTACCTGCTGCCGGTGGTCGAACCGGACCTGATCAGCGGTACGGTGTTGATTGCTCGCGATGGTGAAACCTTGATGGCCCGCGGCTATGGCCTCGCCAATCGCGAGTACGCCCAGCCGAACGTGCCCGAAACCAAGTTCCGCCTCGGCTCATTGAGCAAACAATTCACGGCGGCCGGCATTCTCGTCCTCGAGCAGCAAGGGCGGCTGAGCGTCGGTGACTCACTGGCGCGCTTCTACCCCGACTTCCCGCATGCCGACCAGATCACCCTGCATCAACTCCTTACGCATACCTCGGGTCTTCGCAACTACACCGCGCGAGCCGACTACGAGGAGAAGCAGGGACTCCCCTGGACGATCGACGAGGTGATCGCCTGGTTCGCGGACGACAGCCTGGCCGCCGCTCCCGGAGAGCGGTTTCTCTATGCCAACACCAACTACGTGCTGCTGGCCGGGGTGATCGAGCACGCTACGGGCCAGAGCTACGAGGAATTCCTGCGGTCAGTCTTGTTCGAACCGGCGGGAATGCATGACACCGGACTGGACTCGCACATGAAGATCCTGCCCCTGCGCGCCTCGGGGTTCGTCTCCTTCGGCGAGGAGATCCTGCATACACCCTACCGCGACATGCCCTTTATGAGCGGGGCCGGATCCCTCTATTCGACCGCGCTGGATCTCTTCCGCTGGGACCAGGCCCTGTACACCGACGCGATCCTCTCCTCCGCCTCGAAGGAGAAGATGTTCACCGCCCATGCTCCCAACTACGGGTACGGCTGGTTCATCGAGGAACGGGACGGTCACCGCGTCGTCAGCCATCGCGGAGAGATCAACGGGTTCATTGTCAGCCTCGACCGCTACCTCGACGACCGCCTGGTCGTCATTACCCTCTTCAACTTCGAGTCCGTCTTTGCGCGGCGGGCGATCCGCGGGCTGTGCGATCTCGCCCTCGGCAAGGAGCCGTCCCCGCTGCTGCTCGCCTCCGTACCCATGCCGCCGCTCGAGACGCTGCAGCGACTCGCGGGCGACTATGGGATCGGCGAGGGGGACACGCTGCGGGTTTGGCTGGAGGGAGAGCGGCTGCTCACCGCCGATCCCGAGACGGGGCACACGCTGGCGATCCTGCCGCAGGAGCCGCCCTTCTTCTGGATCCCGGGGCTGAAGTCGATGGTGCGCTTCGACAGCAACGATGCGGGCGCGGTGACCCGGCTCGTGCTGTACAACAGCGTGCATGCGATTCCGGCGCCGCGGCTATAGGAAGCGGCGTCGGCTACAAGAAGCGGCGTCCGGGCCTGCCACCCCCCTACCGTTGTGGGTCGTTGGAGACCGCCGGCCTGCCGGGTGTGCCCCAGCCCTGCGACTGACCGGCCGGCGGCACGGGCGACGGGTCCAGCAGTCCGCGAATCGCGGCCAGCAGTTCCGGTCGGTCGACCGGCTTGGCAAAGGCGCAGCGCGCGCCGAACTTGCGCGCGGATTCGAGGTAGATCTCGGGGCGGATGCTCCCCCCGCCCGAGATGGCGATCACCTTCACGTCGGGATCCGCGCGCCGCAGGGCGCGCAGGGTTTCCACACCCTCCATCTCGGGCATCAGCATGTCCAGGATGATCAGATCGGCCCGGCGGCGCCGATTCGCCTCGAGGGCGAATCGGCCATCGGCGGCTTCCTCGGTTTCATAGCCCGCCCGCTGGAGCATGGCGCACAGCATGGACCGCACTTGCTGATCGTCATCGACAACGAGAATGGTCGCCATTGTGATTCTCCTTGGCCCGTCATCCTTCCCGGTTGCCCGCATCTTCATCCGGATTGCCGGTCGCCTGTTTCTTCATCCAGTTGGCCGGTCGCCCGCGTCTTCATCCGAAGTCAATGCCGGGAGGAACACCTCGAAGGTCGATCCCTCGCCCGGCGCGCTGTGCACACGGATCGTCCCGCTGTGGCGCTCGACGATCCGCTGGACGGTCGAGAGACCCAAGCCGGTGCCATCCCCTCCGCAGCGGGTCGTGAAATAGGGATCGAAGGCGCGCTGGAGCGTCTCCGGGGCCATTCCGACTCCCGTGTCGCGCACCATGAGGCGGACGTAACGGCCGGGGCCGGGTTCGGAAGGCACGCTTCCTTCTCTCCGATCGAGACTCACCGCATCCAACCCGAGGGTCAACACGCCCCCGGCTTCACTCATGGCGTGCGAGGCATTGCTGCCCAGGTTCATCAGGACCTGTTGGATCTGGGTGGGGTCGGCCCGCACCAGGGGGCTGTCCGGAACAGCGGAGAACCGGATGTCGATGGTCGCCGGGAGCATCCCGCGCAGCAGATGCAGGGTGTCTTCGAGGACCTCCGTCAGGCGGATGGGCCGCATTTCCTCCTCCGACCGGCTGCCGATGTCAAGCAGGCGCCTGACCAGCGCCGCGCCGCGATCAGCCGCCCGGAGCGCTTCGGCCAGGCTGTGCTGCAGATCCGAGGCGGCGGGGGCATCATCCAGGCCGAGCTGCGCATAGCCCTTGATCGCATAGAGGATGTTGTTGAAATCATGAGCGATCCCGCCGGCCATGGTGCCGAGCGCCTCCATCTTCTGGGCCTGACGCAGGTCAGCCTCGAGGCGCAGGCGATCCGTGATGTCCCGCACGATCCCCAGCAGGCCGATCATCTCGCCCTGCGAATTGCGCACCGGCGTGCCGACGGTCTCGCTCGTAAAGGTCTCGCCGTTCCTTCTCCGATAGTCAATGCGGTAGACCTCATCGGTATCCGGCGACGCGATGTTGTAGCGCGCCTGCCCCTGCCTTGTGAATTCGCTATCGTCGGTGTAGATGATCCGCGTCGACTTGCCGAGAACCTCCTCGGCCTGATACCCGAACAGCCTTGTGAAGGCAGGATTGACGGCTGTGATGCGACGCTCCGCACTGGCCAGGATGATCGCGTCCGGAAGGGCCCGGAAGATCCCCTCCATCTCGGCATGCTTGTTTCGCAAGGCTTGTGCGGTCTTCTTCAGTTCCGTGACATCGAAGAATGTCACGATCACCTCGCCGACCGCCCCGATCTCCGAGTCGATCAGGGGTTCCGCGTTGACCATCAACCAGCGCAGTCGCTCGGGATCATGGCCGAACACTCCCACGATCATCTTGCGTACCGGCCGCCGCGTGCGGAAGGCGATCATGGCGGGGTATTCCTCGAGCGCAAGGGGGGCGCCTTCCTCGGAAACCAAGTCCCACAGCGACGCGCCCTGGTCGTGCGACTGAATCTCTTCGAGTGTCCGGCCACACAGATCGAGGACTTCTTGATTCGCATGCGCCACGCGTCCGTCGGGGGTCACGACCAGGACGCCGGCCGCCACCGATTCGAAAAGACTGCGGAAGCGCTGCTCGCTGCGGCGGATCGCTTCCTCCTCTCGCCGGCGCTCGGTGAGATCGGTGATGATCCCAACATACCCGCCGATCGCCCCGTCGTCGCCGATCACCGGAGCGCAGTTGAGGAACGTCTCGATCCACGAACCATCCTTCTTGCGGCATGTCACGGGAACAGCCGTGAGATCCCGGTGTCCCGACATGGCCTGCAGGTTGGCCTTGAAGTGGTCCTGAAACTCCTCGGGAACCAGGGGATTGGGCCGGTCGACGACCTCTGCGGCGCTCCATCCGAGAATCTCCTCGGCCGCCGGGTTCCAGAGGGTCACCCGACCATCGAGATCCAGACCCACAACCGGCAGCGGACACATCTGGCAGGCCGTTTGCAGCAGGCGAAGTCGTGGGGCGGCCCCGGCCCCGGGATCCGCGAGCAATGACGACTCTCGCCCCGCGCTCGCGCGATCGCTGATTTACCCTCCTGGCGTCGATTCGGGGGACGTTGGCACGCCCGCCGGCGGCCCACCGGCCCGGGGCGGGAGAAGCATGGACGTTGTTCGGCGTTGTGCGTCGCGGTCCGTCGGTCGTGCTGCCGGTACTGGAGTTATCGTCTTGGCGAGGGTTCTGCATGAGCAGAGGGGCCGCGGCCGGCGGGAACGCACCGGCATCCGGCCGGCCGGTCCGCCATGTCTCCGGGGTGCGGCGAGCCATTCAGCGGGCAGATGGGGAATCCTTCCCGTGCTTGGCGGAAACGAGCCAGTGCGTCGACCGCGGGGCGGTCGCGCCATGGGGCGAGACGCCGTGATCCTATTCGATGAAGCACAGTCGCCTGGTCAGAACGCGTGCCCCGGCGGTGACGCGCACCAGGTAGATGCCTGGGAGCACGCGCTCTTCCAGCCGGGTCCGCCCGTCCCAGGTCAGCTCGTGGGCGCCTGCACCTTTCGGTCCATGGAACAACAGATCCACACGCCGCCCCGTCGCATCGAACACTTCGACCCGCACACGAGCCGGCCGCGCCAGAACGAAAGGGATGCGCGCCTCATGCAGAAATGGATTGGGATGCGGCGCCGGCAGCCGCAGGTCGATGCCGGGCAAGGCGGGTCCGTCTCCGACGCCACTGTCGCACGGTTCGTAGTCGTCCAAACCGGTCGGTAGGATCTGGTAGTAGTCCCACTGCTCTTCGAGACAGTACCGCTGCAGCACGCCGGTGATCCGGCGGTAGCACTCCCCCGTCGCGACGCAGTAAGTGGAGTCGATGTCGGTGTTGGCATAGTCCGAGGCCCACGCGGTATCGGAGGCGCCCGCCAGTTCGTAGTTGTCGCCGTGGGCGCCTAGATCGCGCGCGCCGATTCTTATCTGCTCATCGATTGCCACGTGCATTCCCGAATAGCGCTCGCAGTCCTCCGGATGGGCCGGATAGCGGACGTCCCAGAGGGTGAGCGCGACGGGCTCGGGCAGGGGATTGCCATGCGAGTTGATCGTATGGCTGCTCGCGCTATAGTACTGCAACACGGTTTCCCCGCGGTACTCGTCCACGTAGACATTGTCGAAGTCGACCTGGTCGCCGATCTCGATCCCGGTGGGATAGACCGGATATCCACGCACCTCGATCGCCGCCCACTCGTCGCCCAGGTCTGGATCGCGCAGGGTGAAGCGTTGCCGGTACTTGTGCGTCACGATGCCGCCCGGGCAGGCGACGACCTCTCCCAGATGCGGGGACTCCCAGTTGTGAGCGGCGTCGGACACCTGGATCTCGTAGATCGTGTAGCTGGGTGCGCGGATCGGTGCGGGCGCGGGTTCGTCCGCGGCCCTGGGCGAAGCCGGCGCTATCGATAACAGCAGCGGCACCGGCCACTGCCTTGCAAAGCAGAGCGCCGATCGCGTCATTGACGCCTGCCATTCGCGCGCCGCCCCTTGCGCGTGTTGTCCGCGTGTCCGTGTTTGCATGCCGGTCCCCTATTGGAAACTCCGCTTCAGCCGGCCCCAGCTCATGTAGGTGGCATCGTCGGCAACAAAGTAGTAGTCCGCAGCCAGACGCGGCTGCAGCACGTAGATCGGGCCCGCGGGCGAATCGCGCTGGACGACGATGCCGCTGACGCTTCCCAGTCGGTCTCCATCGCGAACGAAGAAGGTGCCGCCCGGCGGACACAGCCCGGTTGCGGCATCCGTGGCCAGGAGCGTGTCTCCGCCGGCGGCAAGATAGTAGAGCTCCTCCCCTTCGGGCACGCCCCGCCGTGCGACACGCAGGTTCAGAAACGTGACCAGCATGCCTTCATAGGGCTCCGCAGATTCCGCGGGCGCGTCCCGGCGCAAATCCCCAAGCGCGGCCGCCACGCCCGCGACGGGCACGGCTTCGTTTGCGCGCATCCAGGAGCTCTCCTCATCGAACGCAAGCAGAGTCAGGCCCCCCTCCTCGGCTACGAGCACGTTGGACAGCCGGATCTCATCGCCGATTGCGAGACCGGCCAGTTCCCCGCCCGGGTCATCGACCAGAATCCCCGCCCATGTGTTTCCGAGCAGGCGGTCGCACAGGGCGAGCCGGCCCTGCCCCGCGCGCGACGCGGACACTACCGCCTGCACATCGACGCGACCGCCCGCCAGCGGCGAGGCCCATCCGTGCTCGACAGACGATTCTTGAACATCCCGCAACGTGTAGACCGTCGAGCGCGCATAGTCGCCGGTTCCACGGGGCAGAAGCTGGTAGTAGTCCCAGCCCTCCTCCGGATGCAGATACTCTTGGTAGATTCCGGCGATGCGCGTATAGCGCTCCCCGCGGCGAACGAAGTAGAGCGGGAAGGGGGGCACGGCCAGATCGAGGTTGTAGTAGTCCGACGCCCATAGAGTGTGCTCGCCGGCGCGCAGTTCGTAGTTGTCCTCCGCCTTGCCCCAGTCGAGCCGGCCGACGCGGACATCC
>JAZDGX010000218.1:0-5982 GCA_043806645.1 Candidatus Eiseniibacteriota bacterium
GCGGCGCAACGCATGGCGGCGTGAGGGATCAAGGGGGATCAGCCCGTGAGGGACTACGAGACGGTATTCATCTTGCATCCGGATCTGGACGAGTCGGGCGTCGATCGCGAGATCGAGGCGGTGCGCAAGACGATCGAAGATGGCCAGGGGGAGGTCGCCGGGGTCTACAAATGGGGCCGCCGGAAACTCGCCTACACGATCCTCAAGGTGAACGAGGGATTCTACACGCTGATCCGGTTTCGCGCGGGTCCCGACGTTCCTCGTGAGCTCGACCGGCGGTACAAGATCAACGAGGCGATCCTGCGCCATCTGACGGTGCACAGTTCCGGCGAGCCGAATCCGCCCGACTACCGCCCCCGCGAGCGGCGCGGCGAACGGCGCGGCGAGCGGCGGGGCGAGCGGCGCGGCGGCCGCGGCGACGAACATGCGGTCATCGAGCACGACGACGTCGACGGGGGTGACGATTACGATGATGACGAGCGGGGCCGCGGCGGACGGGATTCCGACGAGAGCTGAACGGCCGCGGGTCTCCGGAGTTCGGGAGCGCGCAAGGCGTGAGGATGGCGAGGAGGTTTGAAGGCGATGCCCAAGAAGAGTGCGGTCAAGACCCTGAGACGCAAGGTCTGTAAGCTCTGTCTCGACCGGGTGGAGCATGTCGATTACAAGGACGAGAAGCGGCTCATGCGGGCCATCACCGACCGCGGCAAGATCGTCCCGCGCCGGATTTCCGGCAACTGCGCCCGCCACCAGGCCCAGATCACCCAGGCGGTCAAGCGGGCGCGGGCCCTGGCGTTGATTCCCTTCGTCAACGAGAGCTACAAGTAACTCGGATGCACGTCGCACGCGCCTCCGGCCTGCGGGCCGGCGCGCCGGGCGGCTGGAGGCGCCATGGAAGTGATCCTCTTGGAAGAAGTGGGCGGATTGGGCGTGCGGGGCGCCAAGGTCCAGGTGGCCAGCGGCTATGCGCGCAATTTCCTGCTGCCGAAGAAACTCGCCCTGCCCGCCACCAGCGCGGGGGCCAAGACGTTCGCCGAGGTGGAACGCCTTCGCCACGGCCGCGAAGATCAGGAGCGGCGCAAGGCCGAGGATCTGGCCCGGGCGCTCGCGAGCGTGAACATCACGATTCCCGCCCAGGTCGGCGAGGAGGAGAAGCTCTTCGGCAGCGTGACCGCCCAGGATATCGCCGAAGCCATTCAAGCGCAGGGCTTCGCCATCGAACGGCGCCAGGTCCAGCTGGAGGAACCCCTGCGGGTCCTGGGGGTCTACAAGGTGGACGTACGCCTATTCCAGGACATTCTCGTGCCGGTCAAGGTCTGGGTGACGAAACAGTAGCCGGGCGCCGGTCCTACGATCCGACCCGCGCCGGGGATTCGGGGAGGTTCGCTGTTGACAGATTTCGGGAACCGCTTCGGGATGCGGTGTCGGACGGCGGTGGGCGTGCTGGCCGCGGCGGTCGTTCTGGCGACCGGCCTGACCGGCTGTTCGAAAGAGGGCGGGGATGAACCCGACTTCTCGGCACCCGAGATCGCCGGCAGCGATCTGGTCGTCGCCGAGTTCCAGGGTCGACCGATCACCGCGGGCGAGATCTACCACAAGATCCGTCTTCAGTATCCCCAGATGCCGCGCTCCGGTCCTGGTCTCGGGTTGCAGGCCAAGGAACTCGTCCAGGCCGTCGTCGATGAGCGCTGTGTCGTGGCCTATGCCCGCGAGCGCGGTCTCGATCGGACTCCGGACTACCAGCGCACGCTGCACTTCTCCGACCGCTTCATTCTGAATCGAACCGCTGAAGCGGCGATCTGCGCCGATGTCGCGCCCTCCGAAGAGGAGCTGCGCGCCTGGTACGAAGAGCACCTCGACCAATTCACCGTTCCCGAGCAACTCTGGTACCATCAGATTCAAGTCGGTTCCCAGATGCAGGCCGAGGACATCTGCCGGCAACTCGCCTCCGGGGCGGACTTCGAGGCGCTGGCGCGGAAGTTCTCGCGCGACACGGAATCCGCGGCGCGTGGAGGCCGCATGCTGCCTTTCCGCGACGACGGTTCGCCGACGCTGCCCGCGCGGCAGCCCCGGCTCGCGCAGGCTCTGCGCAGCCTCGGGGAGGGGGGAGTCAGCCCGCCGGTGAAGGGCGAGTCGGACTGGCATGTCTTGCGCCTCGATGCCCGCCGGGCCGCCTACGTCAAGGACTTCGAGGAGCTGCGCGAGGGGTTGCACGAGAAGATCGGGGGATCTCGCGAGGTCGATCATCTCTCCAGCGTGATTGACTCGCTCAAGCGGGCTTATCGCGTCAAGTACCACGAAGAGAATCTCGATCGCTTCTACTTTCTGCAGATGGATGCCGAGCAACTTGCGCAGGCGGTGCGGGGAGAACAGGACCCGCGCCGGCGGATCCGGATGTACGAGGAAATCGTGGCGCGCTTCCCCGGCGACGATCGCCACGCTGAAGCGCTGTTCATGATCGGTTTCGAGTACGCCGAGAATCTCGGCGAGCGGGAACGGGCGCGGGAGACTTTCGAGCGCTTCCTCGCCGAGTATCCGGGCCATGCACTGGCCGCTTCGGCCAAGACGATGCTGGCCACCCTGGAGGGCGGAGGGGGGCCGGCCGAGGGTGGCGCGCCGGCCGAGACGGAGCCGGAAACAGGGGAGTGAGAGGCCGCGTGCGGCTGGTTCCGGGGGACGCGTGTTGGTAGAAGTCGTCGTGTGGACGCTGGCCGTGGACCAGAAGAATCGCGTGCCGGTCGTCATTCTGAAAGACATCTCGGGGGAGCGCAAACTGCCCATCTGGATCGGCCATCAGGAGGCGAGCGTGATCGCCATGGAACTCGCCGAGCGCAAGTTCCAGCGGCCGCTGACGCATGATCTGCTGAACAGCATGATCAAGGGGCTGGGGGCCCGGGTGCAACGCGTCGAGATCAGCGATCTCGTCGAGAACACTTTCTACGCCAAGATCTACGTCGATTCGGGCAACGAAGTGCTCTGCGTGGATGCCCGCCCGAGCGATTCGATCGCGCTGGCGCTCAAGGCCAAGGCGCGGATTTACGTCGATCCCAAATTGTTCTCGAGCGAGCTCGATAGCCTGCTCGCGGAGACGGGTGGTGCGGCGGATGAGGACGACGAACAGCGGGCAGAGGAGCTGAAGGAGTTCATCGAGAAACTCGACCCGAAGGACTTCGGTCGATTCCGCTTCTGATCACGCCTCCGCTGGTGGCGCCGCCTAAGCCCGGCGGGAATGCTCGGCGCGACGCCGGTTCTGCAAGGCGGCGCACGCCGCGGCATTAGCCGCAGGTCCGGGGGCATCGTGATCCGCCTCGTCTCTCCGCTCGCCACGATGCCCGCCGAACGCGCCCCGCGGCGCGCCGTCTTGGACCGGCGGGCCCCGCCGGCTTGACAAGCAGGGCGGCGCGGAGATAATCACCAATTCATCCGCAGCCAGTGGGGTGATATGGCACGCAGGGACCGACTCGCCAGGATCCGCAACATCGGGGTGATCGCCCACATCGATGCGGGCAAGACGACCACCACGGAACGGATCCTGTTCTACTCCGGATCCTCGCATCGCATCGGGGAAGTCGATGCGGGCAGCACGGTCACGGATTGGATGGATCAGGAGCGCGAGCGGGGCATCACGATCACCTCCGCGGCCATCACCGTGGAGTGGCGCGATCACCAGATCAACCGGATCGATACTCCCGGCCACGTCGATTTCACCGCCGAGGTCGAGCGCAGCCTGCGTGTTCTCGACGGCGCGGTGGTCGTGCTCTGCGGGCGCGGCGGCGTCGAACCGCAATCGGAGATGGTCTGGCATCAGGCCGAACGCTACCACGTCCCGCGCCTGATTTTCGTGAACAAGATGGATCGGGTCGGGGCCGATTACGATCGCGTGCTCGAGCAGATCCGCACCCGCCTGGGGGCGCAGCCCCTGCCGGTGACGATACCGCTGGGTGCCGAGAGCCGCTTCGCGGGGGTGGTCGACATCCGCAGCATGCAGGCGATTCACTGGGCCGCGGACGACCAGGGGGCGACCTTCACGGCGGGCCCGATCCCCGCGGAACTCGAGGGGACGGCGCAACGCTGGCGGCGCAACCTGCTCGAAACCGTGGCTGCCGAGGACGAGGAGCTGCTCGAGCGCTTTCTCGCCCACGACGATCTCGACGCCGACGATCTGCGCCGCGGCATCCGCCAAGGCGTGCTCGGCCAGCGCTTCGTTCCCGTGCTGGCCGGGGCGGCGCTGCGCAACATCGGCGTGCAGCCCCTGCTGGAGGCGATCATCGACTACCTGCCGGCGCCCGACGAGGTGCCCCCCGTGCGGGGGCGTAATCCGCAAACGGAGGAGATCGAGGAGCGGCCGGTCGATCCGCGGGGACCGCTGACGGCGCTGGTTTTCAAGACCTACACGACCTCGAGCGAGGCAGGTCGCGGGCGCATCAGCTACTTGCGGCTGTACGCGGGGACGCTGCGGGAGGGCGACACGGTCTACAACGCGCGCCTGGGCGAGCGCGAGCGCGTGGCACGCGTCTATCGCGCGCATGCGGACAAGAAGAGCCGGCTGGCGGAAGTGAGCGCGGGGGACATCTGCATTGCGGTGGGCCTCAAGTCCGCGCGCACGGGGGACACCCTTTCGGATGTGGCGCATCCCCTGTCGCTGGAATCGATGCGCTTTCCGGAGCCCGTCGTGATGACGGCATTGGAAGCGAAGGTCGCCGGCGAGGAAGAGAAGATCGAGCAGGCCCTGGCGCATCTGGCGGCCGACGATCCGACCTTCCAGGTTCGCTGGGATGAAAACACCGGCCAGCGCATCATCCGGGGCATGGGCGAGCTGCACCTGGAAGTGCTGGGCGAGCGCCTCATGCGCGAGTTCGGGCTGAAGATCCGGCTCGGCCGGCCCCAGGTCACTTATCGCGAGACGATCACCCAGGAAGCGCGGGCGGAGGCGAAGTACGAACGCACGACGGGGGGCCGCGACCATTACGGACACGTCCTGCTGCGCGTCTCGCCGCTGGGTCGCGAGACGGGCATCGTCGTGGAGCGGGCGCTGGCCCCGGGGACGATCCCCGAGCCCTTCATTGCGGCGATCGAGCAGGTGATCCGGGACGGCGCCGAGTCGGGGATCCGCTACGGCTATCCGGCGACCGACGTGTTGGTCACCCTGACGGGCGGCTCTTCGAACGAAGCGAGTTCCAGCGAATTCGCCTACCGCAATGCAGGGTTGACGGCCTTCCGCGATGCCTGCCGGCGCGGCGCTCCGATCCTGCTCGAGCCGATCATGCGCCTCGAGATCGTCTGCCCGCGCGAATTCGTGGGCTCCGTCCACCAACAGCTTGCGGCGCGCCACGGCCGCGTGATGGGCACCGAGGTGGCGGGCGAGTTGCAGGTGCTGCGGGCGCGCGCGCCGCTGGCGAAGTTGTTCGGGTACGCGACCGAGCTGCGCAGCATCACGCAGGGACGGGCTTCTTATTCGATGTTCTTCGATCGTTTCGACGAGGTGCCCGGCAACACGCCGGGCAGTTGAGAGCGGCGGCGCCGTCTCGGCAGCCCGAGGGCGCAAGGGCCTGCGGCGGCCCGCGAGGAGCGGATCATGACGGCGGAGCAGGCCCGGCTGCGACGGATTCCGGCGGTCGATGCGCTGCTGCACGAGCCGGCCGTGGCTGCCCTGCGCGAACGCCCGGCCCACGAGACCGTGGTGGCGCTCATCCGCGAGGTGCTCGCGGAGGCGCGCCTGCGCCTCCTGGCGCCGGGGGCGGCGGGGGAAGAGCCCGGTCGGGGGGCGCCGGCGGGCGAAGGCACGGCGGATGAATTCGACCGCGTGAAACTTGCGCGCGAAGTGGCGGCGCGCGGCGCGGCCCTACTGTCGCCGCGGCTGCGGCGCGTGGTCAATGCCACCGGTATTCTGATCCACACCAACCTGGGCCGCGCCCCGCTCGCTCCGAGCGCGCAGGAGGCGGTGACGCGGGTCGCCGCCGGATACTCGAGCCTCGAGATGGACCT
>JAZDGX010000219.1:0-4947 GCA_043806645.1 Candidatus Eiseniibacteriota bacterium
ACCCGCGGCTTCGCCCGCGCGGGTGATCGTGGAGGTCGCGGATCTGTCGGATCTCGACTTGGCGCTGCGGGAGGGCGTGAGCCAGATCCTGCTCGACAACATGGCGCCCGCGGAAATCCGCGCGGCGGTCGATCGCATCCGCGCCTTCAATGCTCCGCGTCCCACGGGTGCGCGAATCCGCATCGAGGTCTCGGGCGGCGTCACGTTGGAAAACGTCCGGGGCTACGCCCTGCCCGGGGTCGATTACATCTCGATCGGGGCGCTGACGCATTCGGCGCCCGCGATCGACATGAGCCTGGACATCCACATCGACGAGCCGGGCGAAGGAGCGGACGCGCCGGAGGAATCCGAGACAGAGTGATGGATCCATGGCCTCCCGCCGCCCAACGGAGTTCGCGCGATTGAATCAGCAGATTCTCGAAGAAGCCTGCCGCGGATCGGCCCTGGTCGTTCACTGCCGGTGGGTCGATGAGATCGACTCCACGCAAGAAGAACTGCGCCGGCTTGCGCCCGCCGGGCCGGGAATGCTCGTGGCGGCCGGCACTCAGACTTCCGGCCGCGGCCGGCGCGGTCGGTGCTGGTTCTCGTCTGCAGGCGGCGGCCTTTGGTTCAGCCTGCTCTTCACCCCGCCCCGGGCAGCCGGCGAGTGGCCCTTCATGACGGCGCTTGCGGCGCTCGCGCTGCGCGAGGCCTTGCGCCGGGAGACCGGATTGACCTGCGGCCTGAAGTGGCCGAACGATCTATTGCTCGGGGGCTGCAAGATTGCCGGTATTCTGGCCGAGACGGTGGCGGGCTCGGTCGCGCTGGGGGTCGGCGTGAACCTCGCCCAGGGGCGCGAAGACTTCCCGGAGGAGTTGCGGGATCTGGCCGTCTCGGCGCGCATGGCTTCCGGCCGGGCACCCGCGCCCGGGGTCATCCTCAGACTCTTCCTCGAGGGCTTCGAGCGGCGCAGCGAGCGCTTCGGCCGTGACGGGGCCGCGGTCTTTCGCGAAGAACTGCTCAAGGCTTCGGTTCTGCTCGGTCGCATGGTCCGGCTGAGCGACGGCCGTCACGGCCGCGTCGTCGATCTCGGCCCCGGCGGCGAGCTCATTCTGGAAGCGCCTCCCCCCGCCGGCCATCTCTTGATTGCCAGCGGGGAGATCGAGAGCATAGAACCTCCCCTGAGACCACGCTGAGCGGGTGGGGCGTCGTCGCGGGGAACATCCGGGGGCGAAAGCTCCTGCGGGATGACATTGCGGATCCTCGATCCACAACCAACGGAGACACCGATGGCCACGCTCTGGAGGCGGGTCGCAGACAGGCTGACAAAAACACGTGAGGTGCTTGCGGAAGGGCTGCAGCAGGTCTTCCAACAGCGCGACAGTCTCGACGACAATTTCTACGAGGAACTCGAGGCGGTGCTTCTCAGCGCCGATGTCGGTCTCGACACGGCCAATGGGTTGACCGAGCGGCTGCGTGATCGCATTCGGAGGGAAGGCACGTGCGACCCGGCCCGGGCCCGGCGATTGCTACACGAAGTCGTGGTCGAGACGCTGGCCAGGGGGATGAATCGCGCCGGCGGCGAGTCCGGTCCATCGGCCAAGGAAGCGCAAGCGGCTCCCGGGGGTGCGGACTCCGGCCGCTCCGCGGATGGGATGCCGCATGTGATCCTCGTGGTCGGTGTCAACGGCACCGGCAAGACGACCTCCATCGGCAAGCTCGCGTGGCGCTACCAGCAGGCCGGCCACCGCACGATCGTCGTCGCCTCGGACACCTTCCGAGCGGCCGCGCTGGAACAACTCGGGATCTGGGCCGAGCGGGCGGGGGCGGAGCTGATCCGCAGCCAGTCGGGTGCCGATCCCGCGGCCGTCGCGTACGACGGCGTCCTCGCCGCACGGGCCCGCGGCTGCGATGTCGTGCTCGTCGACACCGCGGGACGTCTGCAAACGAACACCAATCTGATGGCCGAGCTGGCGAAGATCCACCGCGTGCTGGGAAAGGCCCAGCCGGGCGCGCCCCACGAGGTCCTGCTCGTCCTCGATGCGACGACGGGCCAGAATGCGATTTCGCAGGCGGCGCTCTTCTCCAAGACCGTCCAGGTGACCGGCATCGTCATCGCCAAGCTGGACGGCAGTTCAAAGGGCGGCGTGATCCTTGCGATTGCGGACCGCCTCGGCATTCCGGTGCGCTACGTCGGGTTGGGAGAGAAGATCGACGATCTGGCCGACTTCGCGCCCGACGATTTTGCCCGCGCTCTGCTCGAGCCCGTCTCCTAGACGCGGGAAGCGTGATCCGCGAGACTCCTGCAAGACTCCTGCGAGATTCCCGCAAGACTCCCGCAAGACTCTTGCAAGATCCTCGCCGTTGCCGGACCCCGCCTTGCTATGAATGGGGGCGGGGAGGGTTGCATGGCTGGATCGAAGGGGGTGTGGTACTTCTCCGAAGGCGCCGGCGCGCACGAGCGCCTCGCGCCCGCCTCGTTCTTCACCCAGGGGGCCCGTTGCTTCAGCGATCTCGAGCTGATCGCGATCATCCTCGGCGATGGGATCCCCGAGGAAGAACGGCTGCGCCGGGCGGGGCTGTTGCTCGACGGAGGTTCGGCGGCGCTGCTGCGACGGGTCAACGCCCGCAGATTGCGGAGTCTCCTGGGCGATCCCGCGTGCGCGCGGCTGCTCGCCTCGCTCGAACTCGGCCGGCGGGCGATCCAGGGCGACGCGCTGAAGGCGATCGCCTGTCCGCGCCATGTCCAGGAATACGCGCGCACCTATGCCGCCGCGCAGAAGGAGCACTTTCTCGCGATCCACCTGAACACGCGCCACGTGCCGACCGCTCTGGAAGTGGTCAGTATCGGCACGCTTTCGACGAGTCTCGTCCATCCGCGCGAGGTCTTCCGTACGGCGATCGCCGGGGGCAGCGCCAGCCTGATCCTGGTCCACAACCATCCCTCGGGCGATCCCTCGCCCAGTCCCGATGACATCGAGATCACGACGCGGCTGGTCAAGGTGGGCCAGCTCGTCGGAATCGAGATCCTCGATCATGTGATCCTCGCCCAGGAGCGCTACTTCTCCTTTCGCGAAGAGGGCTTCCTGGAGGAATGATCCCGCCCTCGCGATTCCCGGTCCATTCCCGGCCGGTGTGGTACAATCAAGCCGACGCGTGCCCCACGCCCAAGGCCCGCCGGTGCTCATGCCGGGGGCCGTGGGCTGCATCCAGGGTAGGACCCGCATCCGGGGGGAGGGAGAATGTCGGGGCTGCACCTGATCGGGCGCCGCGGGCCGCTCCTGGCCGCGTTCGTGCTCGGGGTCCTGGTTCTCGTGTCGGTCGGGGAGCGCGGGCCCGGATCGCCGGCGGCCGAGCTCGAAGATCACAATTGCCGCTTCTGGGGCATCGTCACGCCCACCCCGCAGGACAGCCTCATTCGCGACCACCTCTACGCCGGGACCTACGACTTCGCGAGGCTGGGGAACCTGAATCCCGACGGCTGGGGCATCGCCTATTTCACGCCGCTGCTCCAGGCCCCGGGACTGGGCGAACCCCTGATCGCCCGTGCCGGCACGAAGGCCAACCATCCCTACGACACGCGCTTTCCCCCGGCCGTCGAGCGGATGATCGAATTCGATCCCGCGCGCGCGATCGTTCACCTGCGCAAGGCCTCGACCGGCGCCATCGAGGTCCCCGACCCGCATCCGCTGATCCGCGAGGACATCGTCTTCGCGCACAACGGTACGATCGACACGACGACGCTCATCACGCTCATCGAGGAGGGGGGCAGCGACTACCTGCTCTACCATCCGCCCGATTATCTCAATCGCTATCTCGACAGCGAGCTCTACATGCTCTACGCCCTGCGCCTGCGCGCGGAGGGCGTGGCGCAACCGAGCGGCCCCCCCAGCCATGCCCTGAAGGATGCCCTGGCCGAGGCGGCCCGCCGCGTCTATCACGCCGATGCGATCGAGACCGCGGCCAACGTCATCGCGCTGCGCGGCGACACGCTTTTCGCGATGCGCTTCGATCCCGACGACAAGCGCACCTACAAGCTGCGCTATCGCGCCTGTCCCGGCGGATGGGAGGTCTGTTCGGAACCGGTCGGCAGCGACACCTCCGGATGGGCCGTGATCCCCGCCAAGAGCGTGGGGCTCTTCCGCTGCGGCGAGACCCCGGAGTTCTGGAGTGTGCTCGACCCCGCGAATCGCGTGGAACCTCCGCCGGACCCGGTCCTCGGCGAGGGGTCTGCGCTCGCTCCCGGCTCGATCCGACTCGACGCCCACCCGAACCCCTTCGATGGGGACACGCGCGTCGCGTTCGAGCTGGCCCGCGCGGACGACATCGATCTGGCCGTCTTCGATGCCCAGGGCCGGCGCGTTCGCGCTCTCGCGTCAGGATTGCAGGGCGCGGGCCGGCACGAACTGCTCTGGGACGGGAGAGACGATCGAGGGAACGCGTGCGCGGCGGGCGTCTACTTCTTCCAGTTGCAGGCAGGCGGGGCGGTTCACACCCGCCAAGTCCTCACCATCCGTTGACCCGGGCGGCCCATGGCGCAGCGCGGCGCATGGAGCGTTCATCGAACCCTGCGATCAATTCCGCAGCGCCGCGGCGCTCTGAATGTCGACGAAATTGCCCCGTTCGTCGTCGACACGGAATCGATAGGCGACCGCGAGGGGATGGGTGGGATCGCGCCGGAACTTGACATCCTGCAGCTTCATCGAGGTCACGCGGGTCCCGGTGCTGTCGACGAGAGTCTGCTGGGCGGCGTTCCATTCGAAGCGCCCCGTCACGAGGCCCGCCCCATCGTAGAGCGCCAGCCCAGTGCCCGAATCGGCGGGGCTCCCGCGATCGGGAAGCTGATAGATCATGAAGCCCGCGCCGTTGTGGATGCGCCGGCCCAGGTTGGTCGCCAGCAGCGCCGCTTCCTGTTGGGCGAGGAGCTTGCGCGAGCCGACCTGAAAGCTGCGCTCGGTGCTCAGAAAC
>JAZDGX010000220.1:0-28989 GCA_043806645.1 Candidatus Eiseniibacteriota bacterium
GCCCGCGCATAGCGATAGCCTGTCAGGAGCGCAGCCCCGTAGCCCAGGTTGAACGGATGGACCACGACCGCGGCCCCGGCGGCACGCGCCTCCCGCGCGGTCTCGTCGCGCGAGCCATCGTCGATCACGAGCAGCGCCGCCGCGGGCGCGTTCGCACGAATGCCCGCCAGGACCCCGCCGATGCGGCGCACCTCGTTCAACGCGGGAACGATGACGAGCAATCCGTCTGCCATTGCGCCTCCAGGAAATCGCGGGGTTTTACCCTATCCGAGGAAGGCGCCTGCCGCAAGCAGCGCCTCCGGAACGCCGGCTTCATGTACAGCTCCGCAGCCCGCGGGCCGCCCCGGCAGCTCCTCGACGCCGATCGGCCGCCGCCGCCTCGGGCCGGCCCGTTTCGGCAGGCCGGCACGGGATCGGGCGGAGGGACGCCACACCGGAGTTTCGCATTGCGCGACGGGGGAAATCGTCCCTAGCCTCTCCCGAGCGACGGCCCCGGCCAGGGGGTCGCGCGTGGATGGCCTCGCACGGGGACGCCCCGCGGGAGAGTTCCGCGGGGCTTCGAGAAAGGACGCTCGTCGTGACTGACCGCGCGTCCGCGGCCCGGCGCATCGAGGAATTGCGCCGGCAGATCCGCGAACACAACTACCGCTACTACGTCGAGACCATGCCGGTCATCAGCGATCGGGAATTCGATACGCTGCTGGCGGAGTTGGCCGAACTCGAGCTGCGCTACCCCGATCTGGATGACCCCAACAGCCCGACCCATCGCGTGGGCGGCCGGCCGCTCCCCGAATTCCGCAGCGCGGCGCACCAGGCGCCGATGCTCAGCCTGCAGAATACCTACTCGGAAGAAGAGGTCCGTGACTTCGACACGCGCACGCGTAAGTTGCTGGGCACGGAAGGGGAGATCGCCTATGTCGTCGAATTGAAGATCGACGGCGTGGCCGTCGCGCTGCGCTACCGCGACGCGGCCTTCGAACTCGGGCTCACGCGCGGCGACGGCTTCGCCGGTGACGATGTGACGGTCAATCTGCGCACGATTCGCGCGCTCCCCCTGGTGCTCTCCGCGCAGCGGCAGGCGCCCCCACCCGAGGTCGAGGTGCGGGGCGAGGTCTTCTTTCCGCGCCGCGCCTTCGAAGCGCTCAACGATGCCCGTCTCCGCGCCGGCGAGCGCCCCTTCGCCAATCCGCGCAATGCGGCCGCAGGAACGTTGAAGCTCCTGGATTCCCGGCTGGTCGCCTCACGGCCCCTGGCGCTCTTCGTCTACCATTGGCTGGAGGCGCCGCGCGCGGACTTAGCGACCCACGCCGGGGCGCTCGAGCGCATGCGCGGCTGGGGTCTGCCCGTCAATCCGCATGTCCGCACTGCGGCCGGCATCGAGGCCGTGCTCGCCATCCTCGGGGAGTGGGAAGGCCGCCGCCGCGAACTCGATTACGACATCGACGGCATGGTGCTCAAGGTGGACGACCTCAAGGCCCAGGATCGCCTCGGCTCGACCAGCAAGTCGCCGCGCTGGGGCATCGCCTACAAGTTCGAGACGACGCAGGCGCACACGCGGATCGTGCGCGTCGATTGGCAGGTCGGCCGGACCGGGACGGTAACCCCCGTCGCCAAACTCGAACCCGTGACGCTGCTGGGCACGACGATCCAGAGCGCGACGCTCCACAATGCCGACGAGATCGAACGCTTGGGGGCCATGCTCGGAGACCAGGTCACGATCGAGAAGGGCGGCGAGATTATTCCCAAGGTCACCGGCATCCACATCGAGGAACGCACCGGCCGCGAGCAGCCCATCCTCCCGCCCGCGCAGTGCCCCGTTTGCGGCGAGCCTTTGGAACGGGAAGCGGGCGAGGTCGCGATCCGTTGCGTCAGCGAGTTCTGCCCCGCCCAGCTCAAGCGCCGCATCCTGCACTTCGCCTCGCGCTCGGCGCTCGACATCGAGGGGGTGGGCACGGCGCTCGTCGATCAACTCGTCGACAGCGGGCTCGTGCACGGGCCCGCCGATCTCTACCGCCTCACCGAGGAGCAAATAGCCGGTCTGGAGCGCATGGGTTCGCGTTCCGCCCAAAACCTCCTCGCCCGCCTGGAGGAGTCCAAGACCAGGCCGCTCGAGCGTGTCATTCATGCCCTCGGGATCCGCCACGTCGGAATCTACGCGGCGCGCATTTTGGCCCACGCCTGCGGATCGCTGGATGCGTTGGCCGGCGCGACGGAGGCTGAGTTGTCGAAGCGGCACGAGATCGGGCCGGCGATCGCGGCCTCGGTGGAACGGTACTTCCGCCGCCCGGAAACCGCCGGGTTTCTGACGCGGCTGCGTGAGGCGGGGCTCGCCCCGGCCCCCCCCACCCACACCCAAGACGATCGTCCGTTGGAGGGCCTGACCCTCGTCCTGACCGGCAGCCTCCCCCACTGGCCGCGCGATGAGGCGCGCCGGGAGATCGAGGCCCGCGGCGGGCGTGTGGCGGGCTCGGTCAGCCGCAAAACGAGCTACGTGGTCGCCGGCGATGACGCCGGCTCGAAACTGGAAAGGGCCCGCGAGCTGGGCATACCGGTGCTCGACGAGGAAGGGCTGCGAACTCTCCTGGCGGGAGACCCGCCGCCGGCCGCTTCCGAGGATTGAATCGAATGGGGCGCGCCTACTCGATCGCTTTCCAGTCGATCACCATCCTGTACTCCTTCTCGTATCCCTCAAGCAAACCGAGCAGCATCTGCTCCATATGGGAGGCGAGCAGATCCCGGTTCGCCCTCGTCTCGGCCTCGGCGAACTCGAGCACATAGGGCCGTTCACGCGCGAAGATCTTCAGCACGACCCAGTCGCCATCGATCTCAATCGGTTCCGACACCAGGGGGCTGCCGTCCTCGCGCACATCGAGCGTCAAGGCAAGATCCTCGATGCTGGGGTACGCAGCCCCCTGCTTCTGGGAAGGGGCGATCATCGGCTGGTGAACGATGCGGCGATCCTTGGCGAGCATCTCCGCGCCGATCTCCTCCCACCGTTCGCCCGCCTGCAGGCGCGTGTAGGCTTGGCCCGCGAGATCCTTGAGATCGGCGGGGAAGTAGATGAAGCCGAAGGTGACCTCGTCCGCGGACCGGTACTCTTCCTGGTGCTCGCGCCAGTACGCCTCGACATCTTCTTCCTTCAAATTGAACTCATGCGTCAGGATCGTCTCGCGGTAGAAGCAGTCGAGCAGCAGTTCGTCGCGCTTGCGTTGCTTCTCCGCCACGAACGATGGACCTTCCAGCACGCCCGACGCAGCCGCCTCCTGTCGCGCCGCCCACTGCTCCATGCGCCGCAGGATCCGTTGCCCGACATGAAACTCGCTGCCGGTCCCCGGCCAGAAGAACAGATGGGTGGCGCTCAGCGAACGGACATAGTCCCCGATGTTCCAGGCCCCGTTGTTCCAGGTCACGATGGGCAGGGCCAACTCCTCAGCCGTAAATCGGTGCACCGGGCCGTAGAGCCGCCCGAGATCGGCAGAGAACTGCTTGATGTTGCCGCCGGTCAGCGAATCATAGAAGGCGGCAAAGCGCTCTCTCACGATCCCGACATTTCCAGCGACCAGTTCGAACTTGTACTTGTCCCGAATTTCCTGCTCGTGGCGCAGCCTTTGGCCATCGAGGAAGCGTGCCGCCATGACTTCCTCGGTCTCGTTCTCCTTGGCGGGATCGATCTGGCGCTCGCCGTCGAAACGGAGGATGTGCCACCCGTAACGGTCGCTCCGAAAGGGTGCG
Organism: Candidatus Eiseniibacteriota bacterium; assembly: GCA_043806645.1. GTDB lineage: Bacteria > Eisenbacteria > RBG-16-71-46 > CAIMUX01 > WJJG01 > JAZDGX01. The sequence continues at coordinate 3,733 of JAZDGX010000220.1, forward strand.
GAAAGCTGTCCGACCTGCTCCATCGAGAAGAGCACGTCGCCCATCTGCAACGGCAGCTCCGAGCGGTCCAGCCACAGCCCCTCGTAGAGTGATATTCCCCGGGCCCCTTCGTACTCCCGCGCCACCGCCGCGAGGTCTTCGCCGGCGAGCACGCGGGCGTGGATGGCCCGGATGTCCGCCTCCGACTGGCCCGACACATGGCTGAACTGCCGTTGACGCCCGCGCACCGCGATCATGGAGTCCCTTGCCTGACTGGAATAGGCGGTCGACGACAGGACCGCTTCCCAGTAGACCTCCGGCTCGCGGCCGTCCAACCACTGTTCGTAGAGGAGCTTCTCCCGGGCCGGAAACTCCGGACCACACTGTTCGCGAGCCTTCCTGACGAGCAACTCCTTGCGCGCATACACCTGGACGAAGTTGTGCCGGTTGTCCGGGGTCGCCGCGGTCCAAGCGCCTGCGCCGTTCAAGCGATCGTAGTCGCCGACGATCTCGGAAAGCGGGACCGATCGGTCCGCCAGCCGGATCACCTGGGGATCGCGCGAGCCGCCCCCGCAGTGGATCGCGACGGCTGCTGCGAACAAGAGCCCGACGAACAAGGTCTTCCTGATCATTCCATCCCCCTGTCTTCCGTCCTCGGTCAAACTCCATCCTCACGGCCGGAGGTCCGCCGACTCTGCCGGTACCACTGCCCGACCAGCCCCCGACGGACTGTTCCGCTAGAAAGACCCTAGTACACCAAAATGCAGGCGCCCGCGCCAGGGTGATTCTCCCCCCGGGACCGCGTACTCGAGCCGGACCCGGCCGGCCCGCGAGGGAACCTCCATCCCCAGTCCGGCTCCCCAATGCCATGCGCGACCGCCGCGCGACCCGTAAAGCAGGTTCGCCGCCGGCTCCCATGGCTCGATCCAGCCCACGTCGCCCAGCAGATAGATCCGCGATCCCCGCCGGTCGATGCGCGGGCCGAACTCCGCACGTTGCAGGACGAAGCCGAAGGCGCGGAATTCCCCCTCCATTGCCCCCCGCAGGCTCGCCGCGCCCCCCAGGACGAAGGCATCTCCTCGCAGCAGGGAATCGGATCCGGCGAGCAGTCCGGCCTCCTGCTGCAGGCGCAGCCCCCAGCGGCTCCCGATCGACTCCCCGAGCCGCACGCGCAGGCGCCGCTCACCCGCTCCTTCCCCGTGGGTTTGCACGATCTCGGCCCGCAGCGTCCAGCCCGCCTCCGCCGCTTCGGCCGGCCCGTCCCGATACGAGACGCGAAAGCGGGTGTCGGCCCGTTGGATGCTGCGCGCGAGCGGCTCGCCGAGCGCCAAACGGCTGCGCCCCCAACCGACGCCGATCTCCCAGAGGGGCGCGGGGCTCCAGAGAAGATCGATTCCCGCGAAGGTCTCCGCGTAGAGCGTGTCCTCCTGCACGTGCCGCAGCGAGGCATCGGCGCCCACGGGCAGGCGCCAGATGAACGGTTCGTGCCAGGAGAATTCGAAGGTGCTGCGCTCCTTCCCCCAGCTTTGCCAGTAGAGGCCGGTCGCCCGCCCGGTACCCAGAAGATTGCCCAGTCTGAGGTCGACGAAGCCGGTGAAACGCCCCCGCTCCTCTCCGCTGCGATTGGAGAAGGCGATGAGGCCGCTCGCACGGTTCGCGGGAAACTCCACGAGCCGCCAGAGCAACCCGGCCGCAAGCGAGTCGGATCTCTCGGCGGTCGAATCGCGCAGCAACAAGTAGGGGCCGTCGACCTCCTCGAAGAACCCCGTCCCCAGCAGCTGCTCCCGGGCCCGCCTCCAGCGCGCGCCCCGGTACGGCTCCGGGCCGCGCCAGCCCGCCACCCGCCGCAGAAAGGCAGGACGGCTGGAGCGCTGTCCGGCAAACTCGAGGGAGACGACCTCGACCCGCGGACCGCGATCGAGGCGCACCTCCAGCTCGAGCAGCGTATCGGCACGGAAATCGATCAGCCGCACCTCGGCGAGGGGATGCCCCTCATCCTCGCAACGCGAGAGGATCGACTGCACGGCTTCTTCCATCTGCAGGCCGAGCGGGGATTGCACCGGGATGTCCAGCACGGACATCCCTTCCGCGGCATCCATTGCGGAGTCAGCGACGCTCAGGCGCAACGCGGCTCTCTCGATCCTGCGGCCGGGGGCGATCGTCCATCCGTCCTGGGAATCGCGGCACGCGGAGGCCTGCAGATACCCGGCTTCGGCCAGCAGCGCGATGAGAGAATCGCCCCCGATCGCGCCCGACCGCAACGCGGTGAAGGCCGTGCCGAGTTCCCGTTCCATCTCGGCGGAGGTCGATCCGGCAGGCAGGCCCCGCGGGGAATCGGGGGCGCGTGCGGGCCGCGGCCCGCCCCGATTTCCCGCGCAGCCGCAGGCGACGCTCAGCAGCCAGGCGAGCGCCACCCCGAACCCGAAGCCTGGAATCCCGTGCGGCCGACGCGCAGCCGCGCGCGATGGCCTAGAAGAACGCACGCGCTTCCATCCTTCCGCTCACGACCGTGTTCCGTCCCTCCTCCCGGTCCGTGCGTATCCAGAGCGTTCCGGTCAATCCCGCTTTGGGACGCCACGAGCCGGTGCAGGTCACCCGCCAGCCCGGACGCTCGATCCAGAAGGGCGAGAACGCCGCCACGACATCGCCGCTCCAGCGGCGCTCCACGGACAATTCCAGCCGGGTCGCGGTGAGCGGTTCTCCGACCGCGCCCCAAATCGCCTTGTAAAGTCCGCGGCGCTCGCCGGAGGGCCGGTAGTGCTCATTCAACCGCTCTCCCTGGATACGCAGGGTCAGCGGGGCGAAGGGCGTCCAATGGCTCTCCAGAATGATCCGATTCACGGAGCGCTCATCGACCGCGAGCGCCCCGGACTGCGTTTGCTGGATGCTCTCGCCCTCCTCCTCCCAGCCGTATTCCGCGCGACCCCTGAGTCCCCGGCGGATCGTCCAGCGCAGCTCGAGCGAGCGGCTGTCGGTTTCGCTCGAACGAAGGGCGCCCAGCGCCGTCCGCTCCCGCCCGCGGCGGGTCTCGGCGCGGACGCGGGGAACCGGCAGCCCCGATGCGCCCTCCCAGGAGAGGTCCCCGCGCAGCAGGCGCTCATGCGTGCGACTCGCGTCCCCCCCGCCGAAGAGCTCCCGCGCGTCGCCCAGGATCCGTCCCAGCGGTTCTCCGGTAGCGAGCTCGATGCGACCGAAGAGACTGCTTTCGAACCCGGCCAGAAACGGGTCCGCGTCGGCCCGCGCGGCAAAGGGCCGGCCCCCGAGGCGCATCACGCTCTCGAGCCGGGTCTCGAGAGTGGTGCTGTCCCCCGGCTCGTAGTAGAGCTCGTAGTCTCCGAGGCCGACATAGCGCCCCAGGCTGTCGTAGTGGCCGCCGTCGCCGCCCACGAAACGCAGGCGCTCCAGCCGCAGGCGGCTGTCGGCGGTCGTCACGCGCCCGCGCCACTCGCCCGTCAGCTTCGAGCCCAACCCGCGGTGCGAGAGGGACCAATCGGCCAGATCCAGCGTCGTGCGGCTTCCATCGGCGGCATCGGTGCGCGTGCTGCGGGACAGGAGCGCATGCGCGAGTGCGGACCCGCGCTGGTAGTCCAGTTCCCCGCGATACAGGCGCCGGGTCGCCGCGTGTTCGTCGCGGCCGTCCTGGCGGCGGTGGTCCTCACGCCACTCGGCCTCGAGCGTCGCGTTCATGCCTGGAAACAACCGCGCCGCCTGCGCCCGCAGGCCGTAGCGGTCGAAGGACTCTCCCTCCTCGTGGCCGGCGGCGCCGCGCAGCAGCCGTTCCGAATCGACCGTCGCTCCGATCCCCCAGTCCCCGGTCCAGGCGATCCCACCGTGCACTCGCCGCGCACCGCCCGGGATGCCCGCCTCGCGCGTCCGGCTATCCGAGACGTTCAGATCGGCGATGATTCTCCCTTCGCGGCGCGCGGCGACGCTCCAGCGGCTGCCGCCGAAGTCGCCGCTCGTCTTGATGCGCTCCCAGTCTGCCGCGACATTGAGTTGCGCGCCGGGCCGGATCACCAATCCGACCTGTCCCCGGCGATCCCGCCCATCCAGGATCGAATCGGCCGAGGCATTCCAGCGCCGGTATTCGAATGCGTCCGCCAACGGCTCGGGAGAGGAGAAGCGTCCGTCGACGTCACGGCCGGCGAAGCGCAGCTGGAGCAGATCGGCCCGGCCGCCCCACAGGCGCCCGAGCTGCCAATCGCCCTGCAGCAAGAGCGCCGCGCCCTGATTGTCCCCGTCGTCCACAGCGGAAAGCGTGTTGCGGTCGTGTCGCGAGAGCGCCCCTTCCGTATGGAGCGAAAGCCCGCCGCCCACGTGCCCGCCCGCGCGCAGGCTGGCCACTTCGCGCGATTCGGGCAACGAGAGCCGCCGCCCGGGCACGTAGCGGCCCCGTTCGCGCCCGGCATAGACGTAGTAGGTCCGACCCAGAGGGGAGATCGCCTGCGCGTAGGCCCCCTCGCCCTCGCCCACGTCGGTGAACTCGACCTCATAGCGTCCGCTGTAGTCCTGCGCCTCCGGCGCTTCGCCCACATAAAGGAAGAACGGCGCATCCAGAGAGTCCGCTTCCACCAGCGCATACTCGCCGAGGCTGTCGGGCGTGACGCCGCCCCCGACGGCCCCCGGCCCGTCCCCCGCGGCGCGCAGCAGCTCCTTCTCGTCATCGGTCAGGCCGAAGGCGGCCCCGCGCGAGGCGTCGTCCTGCTCGCGCATCCAAGCGACGGCGAACGCGGGCAGCGAATCGCCCGTTGAGGCGAAGAGCGCGGCGTAGTCGCGGTCGAAGGCTCCCTCACGGATCTGAACATCGATGCGGATCTCGCTCACCGACCCCAGCGGATGGCGCGGCGTGAACCAGAGCTCTCCGGCATCGTAGTCGATCGTGTAGTCGGCATCCTCGCCCCGCCGCATACGGACACCGTTCAGCCAGACGCGTTCGCTGCCGGCGACGACGATGGCCTCTTCGCCCGGCAGCCGGGAGTCCAGACCGTCCCCCGCCGCGCGCCCGAGCAGGCGGTACGGACCCTGTTTGCCCTCTTCTCCGAAGAACTGCAGGCTTGCCTGCCGGCCCAGGCCGCGACCGAATGCGCTTGCGGCGCGCATCCCCCGCTCCCGCCCCGCGCGAACCGTGAGCCCCTCCATCTGGCGCTCGTGCCGCAGAAAGAGGAATCCCCCCTGCGCGATCTCGACGTCGCCCAGACGCAGGGCCGCCTGCGGGGAATCCAGCTCGATCAGAACCTGATCGAGATCGCTCAGTTCGGCGGTGGTCCCCTCGGGTTGCAGCGGCGTGGCCCGATCGGTGAGAATCGCGCGCACCCGTACTTCCGGCGCCAGTTCTCCCCGCACGGTGAGATCGAGACTCTGTTCCAGCTTCGCGTCGCGCTGGCTGCCGAATTCGATGCTGAAGGTCTTGCTGCCGCCGATCTGGAGATTCGCACCGGGAGGCAGCGAGGGCAGCATCCGGACGGGCAGGCTGCGGGTCGCCAGCGTCTCCGGCCAGGCTGCGGTGGGCCGGCCCCACGAGCCGGCGAGCTTCAGCGGCAAGTAACGATAGGCGGCCGTAAGACCCAAGCTGTCGGCGGGAATCGAGGCCAGCCAGACGACCTCTCCCGACCAGGGCAGCAGCCGGTAGTCGATGCCCTGCCGGAAGCAGTGATCGTCCCTGCAGATGGAGAGCGAGCTGGGCGAGATTCGCCGATGCGGCAGCCTGAGCGTGTCGCCCACCGCGGGGCTGCCGAGTCTCACGCGCACGGCATCGGACCGATGACAGGGCACGGCCGTAGCGGCCTTCGCTCCCGCCGCCGTCGCAAGAAGCATCGCGAGCAGAACCAGCGGGCGCGCAGCCCCGCGGGGCCGGCGCATGTGGCCCGGTCCTCGGACGCGCAGTCCCGGCCCGACCTCCATCGCGTCGCCTGAGATGGCCGTTTCCGGTTTCATGAAAGACCGAGGGCGGTGGAGGGGCATCAATCGCCCGTTCGAGCGGGATCGTTCGGAAGGTCTTGCCCCGCATAATTCATCCCAAAGACACACGCTCGTGATCGGGCCGCATCCGCCACCAGCAGCCGTCCCGCCGCGTCCCAGGCCAGATCGACCGGCTGCAGGCGGTCCTCGGGAAGCGTGAAGAACCAGCCGTCCAGGGCCGGCTGGGAAAAGACCCAGACGCCTCCGGCGACCGGATCGCCGACGAACGCATTGCCCCAGGGATCGACCGCCAGGCAGCCGGGCGTCACCGTTTCTCCCGCCGCCCCGGCGAGGGGCTTCCAATGCCAGCGTTTCCCCGCGGGCTCGAGCATCCCGAGCCCCGCGGGACGCGTGGTCAGCACGAAGATCCTCCCGAACCCATCGACATCGATGGCGGCAGGCGTCCGCAGCTCGGCGGCATCCGCTTCGCCGAACACTTGCAGCAGCCGCGCGGAGCCGTCGAAGCGAAAGATGCACTCGCGCCGGCCATCCAGCAGGAAGATGTCGCCTCCCGGATCGAGGCAAAAGTCGATCGCTTCGCCCAGGCTCTCTCCGGCTTCCTCGATCCGCGTCCCGAGCTCGACTCTCTGTTCGCGCAGACCGTTCAGGTCATAGCAGTCGAGTACGGCTCCCCATGGATCGAGCGTGAAGACCTTGAGTCCCGAGCGTGCAAAGACGCGGGTCGCGAGATCGAGTTGTCCGATGCCTTCCCCACCCCCCACGACTCGCACGTCGTTCCCATCGGAGTCCGCGCGAAAAAGCTGATGCGCGCGCCCCTCGATCCCCCAGATCTCGCCTGAGGGATGAACATCCAGCGCAATGGGCACGAGGCGGGTCTCCCCCCGCGTCCACGTCCATTCCCCCACCCAGTGCGCTTCTCGGGGCACCCGGGCGGTGCTCAGCGGTACGGTGATCTGCCCGAACGTGACGGCGGGAAGGCTGAAGAGAAAGAAGAGGATCGAGCACCGGACGGCGCGCGCCGCCCGCCCGTCATTCCCCGAGCGCCCAGCGGAGGCAGACATAGCCGCCCTCCTGGCCGGGCTGGTAGAACAGCCCGCTGCCGCCCGCGTTCCCCTTGCGCTGCCCGCGGCCGGCCAGCCATGCGGCATCGATGGCGCTGATCAGCCGGTTGAGAATGGCGCCGCCGACAAAGAGGCTCGCCCGGCGATAGGCGTTGCGGCTCGCCTTGCGGCGATCGCGGAATTCGAGACGATGCGTCTGGGACTGCCACTGCCACTCGGGGACGCCGCGGAGATTCTCCAGCACATAGGCTTCACGGCCGGCCAGGTCGTCGCCGTAGATCGCCCGCGCGCCGCGCTCGATTTCGTCGCGGTAGTCGGCGTAGCTCGCGTAGTTGCCGAGGTTGCGGTAGAACCAATCGGGCTGATCGGCCCCTGCGGGCACACCGCCGAAGGTCTCGGCGTAGTCGATGTACCGTTCCTTCTGGACGCGGCCCTGGATTTCGCTCGCCAGAAACCCGACCAGGATCGATGCCTCCGCCATCAGATAGACCCGTGCCCGGCCGGGATGGCCGTCGGCCAATTGGCCAAGCCCCGGCAGCAGCAGCGAGGCGCCCACCGATTTCACCCGCGAGACCTTCTTGCGCGGCTGTGCGCCGGACGATCCGGTCGCGGCCGCGGCACTCATCGAAACAGCCTCGAACGCGGACCCGCTTGCGCGGAGGATGGAACCGCCGCCATCGCCGTCCTTGAGCCCCAGCCCGGGGGCCATGCACGCGCCGGTGGTCGCGCCGCCGGCGGCTCTCTCCCCACCCATGCGGGCCGCCGCGGGAGCGGGGAGCAGGGCCGCGCTGAAGAGCGCGATCAGACCGATGCATGCCAGGTCACGCTGCCGCACGTCGTACTCCTCTGAAGAGCTGCCGTTGCCCGGATCAACCGAAATGCCGGGTGATCCTCACTTCGGGCCTCGCGCGGAAGGGAAGTCCGCGCACATCGAAACGCACCTGGGTCGCCGAGTCGAGCTGAAGGCGGACCGCCCGCACCTCCAGGAACGCGTCCACGGCGGAGATGAGATGATTGATGAAGATGAGACGGCCCGACCAACTCTGCGCCGTACGCGCATCCTCGCGGTCTTCGTAGAGACTCAGATAAATGTCGCGGCTCACCGGGGCATCCCACCCGCAGGCGTAGGCGTCGCGAGTGACGTACTCGAGGAAGCGGCCGCGGCTGCCGCTTTCGATGATCCCGACGATTTCCGCGTCACGCGACTCGGTCCACTCGCCGCATGGACATTGATAGACCTGACAACTGTCGGGTCCGGGCGCGCGGGTATGGTAGCGATCGTACTCCCAATACTGCCCGGAGAAGCGGTCCAGATCCTCGCCCTTGTCGTCGTTGGCCCGGCGGAAGCTGCTGTAGGCGACCCATCCGGTCACCTCCGCCGCGAAATAGCCGAAGCCGCGCAGATAGGAGCCGTTGCGCACCTGGCCCGCGCCCGGCAACACGGCGGACATCAGTCCCGTCAGGAAGGCCGACGCATTGATCTTGGACCTCGCGCCGGATGCACGGGAATCGTTCGCACCCAACTGCAGGCTGAGCGCCGCTCGCTCGAACTCCCGCGACCTCGAATCCCCTTGCGCATGGCGGGGAACAGCGATACCCCCGGGACCCGACAGCCAGAGCGGAGCGGACCGTCCAGCGTCTCCAACCCCGCGCTCCACCTCCGCGCCGGCGACGTGGCCGCCGAGGATCAGAACGCCGGCGATGAAGATCGCGATCGATCTCCCCACCTCGGGCCGGCTCTTCCTTTCCCTTCTCATCCGATCGACCTTCTCCCCCGCAGAGAAACCGAATCAGCGAACCACCGCCAGTTTGCGGATCACCTCGCGGGACTCCCCGTCACCCTCGGCGGCCACGGCGGCTACGTAGAGACCGGGGGCCACGCCGGCCAAATCCAGCTCCCAGACGACCGGTTGGGTCACATCCCCCACCTCATGCGAGCCTTCCCATACGCGCTGGCCGCTGGTGTCGAACAATCGCAAGCGGAGCGTTCCGGCGACACCCATCCGCACGCGCAACGCTCCCTGGGTCCCAACGATCGGGTTCGGGGCAAAGAGCAGGCTGCTCTCGTCCCACAATCCGCTCCAGATCACCGGATCGGTCCGGCGTTCGCGCGGGAAGCAGTATGTACGTGCCTCGTCGCCGTCGCCGCGCCACATCTCGCCCGCAGAGATCTCCCGCGCCGGCAGACCGATGTCAAGGATCGTCGCGAAGCCGGCGGCATCGGCGGCCAGAAGCTGCAAGCCGCCCTCCGCACCCGTGGCAGCGACCAGCGGACCGGTACTGATCGAGAATCCCGCGGCGAGCGGCCAGCCCGCAACCTCTTCTCCACCTCCCATAAGAGCATGAATGATCCCGTCGGCGCTGCCTTGGAGAATCTCCGGCACTCCGTCGTCCGTCACATCGGCGATGACCGGACCCGCGAGGACCCTTCCGAAGGCCCATCCATCGGGATGCCAAACCGAGCGGGGCCACCGGGGTTCGGAGTCGCCGGCCAACGTATAAAGGTGGACCCATCCCTCCTCGGTCGTCGCCACGATCTCGAGCGCGCCATCGCCATCGGGGTCTCCGACGACCGGCGCTCCGGCCGGGCGCCCACCGAGCGCCCGCGGCCAGCCGGCAAGCAGCCGGCCATCCGCCCCGAAAAGGCCCATCCGGCCCGAGGCCCCCAGGACGAGCAGATTCCCCGGCTCACCCGCCGGGCCTTCGATCGCCAGAAGCCATGCGATGCTGTCGCCCTCCGCCAGTGTCCGCGGCCAGCCCTCTCCCGGGGTGAAACCGCCGCGTTGATTGCCCGCCGCCACGAAGACCTGGCCCCCCGTGTTGCCCCAGGCCAACGCGGGACCCTCGTTCCCGAAGAGGTCGCCCGCCGCGAGCGCGGAGATCGGATAGCCCGGCTCCGGCGTGCGCCAGAGCAGCTCGTTCTCGGCGCCGGGGCGAAGGCCGCGCAGGCGCCCGTCGGAGTCTCCCACGACAACGATGGAATCGAGCATCAAGGGTGGCGTCGTGAACCTGAGTGCGGGCGAAGGCGCCGCTCCGCCTGGGTAGCGCATGCGCTCGTCACCGAACCGATCCCAGACCAGCACCTCCGTCCCGGTGGCCGCGGCCAGGAGAATCTCAGCTTCCCCGAAGGGATCGATGAACGCGCGATGCACCGCAATCCCGGGCCTCAGCAGGCTGTCGGTCGGCTCGGCGAAGAGCCCGTCGCCGTAGGCGGCATGCTCGTAGGCGTTCCCGTCCGCATCGAGCGCGAATACCGCCGCGCCGCCGGCGGTCAGGATCTCGGGCACGCCGTCGTAGTCGAGATCGACCGGATTCACCCCCTCAGGAGAAGGAGGCAGCGCCACGTAGCGCGGCCATCCCGGCCGCACCCAGCCGCGGTGGACATCCATGCGCATGGTCAGGTCGGTGGAATCGGCCACGTCCAGGCGGATACCCGTCGCTCCACCCCCGCCCGAGGCGCTGTTGGGATCGCTTTGCGGACCGAAGGACGTGTACCCGTTGGGGAACCAGTAGTCGTATTTCCCGCCCACCCACTCGACGCTGTAGATGTCCCCCAGGTCCTGGATGCCGTCGGCCTCCTCCACATCCACGCCCTGGCGCTCGGTAGTGATGTTGATGCATCCGTAGCAGACCGACGAGGCGGCCTGAATGGCCGCATTGTCCACATGCCAGATGAGCACACCCCCCCCGGGCAGCAGGTAGTCCTGCTCCCGCTGACCAAGGGTGTCGGGGGCTAACCCCAGCGAATCGGTGTGGGCCTGATCGAGATTGGCCGGTCCGAGCACCACCCCGGTGGAATCGTCGCGCTCCAGGATGACCGTCCCATCGCCGTTCAGGTCGTAGGGCCGGTTTTCCATGATGAAGTATTCCGAAGCGAGCAGCTCCGGCCGCCAGGGGTCCCCCCCCTCAGCGTCAAACCAAGGATCCTCGGCCAGCCCCTGGCCGCCGATCGGCACGAGCGCGATGTCATTGCCCACCTGCACCGCGGGCAGATCCACCCTTTGATTGCCAGCGATCCACGTGGCCTGCACGCCCCCGGGAAAGAAGATCAGCTTGGTCCAGGGGTCGATGCTCGCCGGAATCGCGCCGCGGACGAAAATCTCCTCGCCGGCCTCCTCGTCGAAAATCGTTCCGAAGAGCTGTTCGCCCGAGTCCATCAGGCTGAACATTCCGACCATCGGGTAGAAATTGAGCACGTTGTACAAGTCGAAAAAACCGATCTGATGGCCGAATTCGTGGGCGAGCACTCCGTTCAGGGCGCCCGTGTAGCCGTCCTGCGTCACGGTTTCCGGAACGACCAGGATCAGATCGATGAAGAAGGTCGAGTCCTGCACCGCCACCGCTTCGGCGAGGAAGATGTTGAAGCTGGGAATGTCGTACGGCGTGTCCCTGTTGATGTCGCCCTGAAAGTCGGGGCCCGCATGGATCAGCCAGAAGCTGTCGAAGCGGCGGAAATCGGGTGGGGCGTCGCTCGATTCGGCCATTGCGAATCCATCGCGGACGAGCCTCTCGGCGAGCGTCAGGATGCCCTGATCGTCGGAACTCATGATCCAGGGGCCGTAATCGGCCGTGTCGCTCAAGTGATAGGCCGAGTCCTCCTCGGCCGGGTAGATCTCCCACGTCAGCGCCAGCATGCCGCCCGATTGTTGATCGTAGTAGCGCCGCAGGGCTTCCATGTGGCTGGCGAAGAAGGTCCGATTGTGAGGAGCGGGATCGATCAAGGCACCGGTCGAATCGCGCAGGTCGAAGCGCCCGTCGGGAGTGGAGCTCCCCGCGCCCGCTCCGTCGCCAAGGAAATCGACACGCAGCGCAAGAATGCGGACCGTATCCGGCTGCGCCGCCGCCCGTGCCTCCGCCGACCGCTGCTTGAGGCCGGCGGGCGGCAGGGTCAAGAGTTCCCGCGCGTCCAGGGAGGGGTGGCGCGCATGGAGCCGCCTCCAGAAGATCCCGTCGGGCTCCCCCTGCGCCAGGCGCGGGTCGCGCAGTACGGCGGGAAAGTTGCGCGGGTCATAGACCGACGGCCGACCCTGCGCTGCGAGCGGCCCGGCGGGCCGGTCGGCCTGCACCCGCGGGCCGATCCGCAGGCGCATCGGCCGGTCGATCACACGATCGTCCGCCCCGGCGATGACAGCGGGCAGCAAGAGCCAAAGCAGCAGCATCGCCGGATGGCGTAAGTTTCTCACTACAATTGCATCCCCACCGACAGGTAACTGACCCGCGCCAGGTCGAGCGCCTGGGGCACGCTGGAGTAATCGAAGCGGATGGTCCGCGAGGAACCGAAGCTGACGTCGAGACCCGCGCCGAAGGTCAGCGCCTCGATCTCCCCCTCGGGATCGTCCACGTACCCGAGGCGGAAATGCAGCCGGTCGTGGATCGAGAACTCCGCCCCCATGTTGAGCAGCTCCTTCATGTCCCCCCAGCCGATCTGCGGCCGCTGTTCTTCGTAGGAGTGCTCGGGATAGGAGATCAAGGCCTTGTTGAAGTCAAAGGCCCCGACCACGCGAAGAAACTCCGAGTCGTAGACGTCGACGGCGAGACCCATCTTGAGATTGCGCGGCAGGGGATCGGCATCATCCGCGTCGATGAAGACCAGATTGGAACCGAGGTTCTGCACGTTCACCCCGACCGCGAAGGGCCGCAGGATCTCGCCGCGCAGGGCGAACCCGATATCGACGCCGAAGGCGTCCGCACTGCCGTCTTTGTTCTCCACCCCCGCGACCGACATGGCCCAAGCCGGGGCCAAATCGACGCGCACGTACTTCATCGCCATTCCGACGTCGATATCGGTGAGCGTGCTGTGGGGCTCCCCGGCGTAGAGCTTCAAGCCGGCCCCCACCGCGGGAACGAATTCATAGCTGGTGAAGAAGCCCCGCGACTCGCCTTCCTCGGTCGTCGCTTCCGTCTGGCCGTAGGAGAGGTACATCACGTCGACGCCGTAGCCGCCCCAGTCGCCGAGGGTTCCGGCATAGGCCATGTTCAGGTAGTACACATCGTCGGCGAGATCGGGGACCAGCTTGGCCATCGTGGACGAGACCTCCGGCCGCTGGATGTCCGACAACAGGGCCGGATTCCACCAGACCGAATGGGCCCGCTGCGACAGCGCGACCCCCGCCTGTCCCATGCCGGTCGCCCGAGCGGCGGGCTTGATCTTGAGAATGCCCGTCCCCCCATGGGTCTGGGCCCACGCATCCCGCGGCAGACCTCCCGCGAGGGTCAAGACCGACGCCGCCAGCATCGCGAGAACAATCCGCTTCATGGCTTCTCCTCTCCTCAAACTCGCCTGGGGCGTCCGGGACGTCCCATTCTTCATCGAAACCCTGGCGTCGGAGCCCGGTTCCCGACTCGCCCCTGAGCGTTCAATCCTTTGCGTCAGGCTAGCATATGCACGGAACGCGACTCAAACACTCCTAGCGCAGCACCACCAGCCGCTCAATCCGCTCCTCGCTGCGGCCTTCGTTCCCACGGGCCAGCACGCGATAGAAATAGAGCCCGTTGGCGATCCGGTCCCCGTCCTCGTCCCGTCCGTCCCACGGAATGCCGATATCTCGGGCTCGGGCGGGAGAAAACCACCCGCCCGGCAGAGTCAGGATCTTGCGTCCGGAAGCGGCATAGACCACCACGGTCAATTCCGCCTCCCTCTCGAGCTCAAAAAAGAAGCGCGTCTCTGCCTCCATCGGGTTGGGAACATTGTAGGCCATCCCGAGCAGGCGGCCCAGCGAATCGCCCGCGGCGCCCAGATGGAAGCCCAACTCCTCTCGGCTGCGGCGACCTACATTGTCGGACGCCTCCAAGGCGAGCACGAGTTGCTCGCCTCGCACGAGTCCTTCCGGAATCTCATAGCGCAGCCAGCCGACCCGGAAGTCCTCTCCGAAGGCAACCTCTTCGGCAAGATCCTCGGCGACCAGAATGCGGTTGTCGCGATCGGCGATGGTCAACACCACCGAGCGCGACGGCGCCAGCGCGGCCACATAGATCCCGCTCGAATCCTCGAGCGTGGCCCAGAGGCGACTGCCCGGCTGCAGTTCGTCCGGATTCTCCCAGGAGAGGCCGATCGCCGGACCGAGCGTGTCGCCGCTCGGCAAGCGGGATTCGGGAATGAAGAGCTGCCCCAGGGCCCCGGCGCCATCCTCGCCGCCGAGTCCGGCCGGAACTCCCGCCGCAGCCGATCGCAAATAGGCGTACGCCCGCGCGGGGCCGCGGCTGCCGACCCGCAGAGCGGTGGGGACGAAGAAAGGACAGGCGAACTCTCCCCCGGACACCGTGGCGCGACCCGAGAAGATCCTCGTCCCGGGAAGGTAGTAATCGAAGGTGTTGGTGTAGGGATCGGGCGGCGTGAGGCGGTAGATGTCCGAGTCGCGCACGAGCACGTCGGCCTCGCCCTCGAAAGACAAAGCCGGCGCCCCGTCCTCATCGAGCAACTGGCCGCGCAGTACGGCCGGACCCCCGCGCAGCAGGGTGTCCGCCCCGGCTGTCACACCCGGAACGCCCTCGATCCACAGGCGGAAGTGATGCTGCGGCGCGGCCAGGCGACTGCCCGGATCCCCCAGCAGGTTGTAGCGCAGATCGTTGTCGTCCAGGTTCGACCACTTGGCGGCCACCAGCGCCGGACCAAGGGCGCGCCGTCCCGACAGGGTAGCTCCCGAGAAGAGTTCCTGAATCAGGAACCGGTTCAACCGGAAGTTCTCCTCGCTGCCCGCCGTGGCGCTCGCGCTCACGACCCCCAGCGCGCCTCCCTCGGCCAGCCGCAACGCCTGCACCGCCAGACCCTCCTCGTCGGAGGTGAAGCGGCCGACGGCACACGAGGCGGTGATCATCAGGAAAGGCCTGTCCTCGTTTTGCAGGGAAGCCACCGACGATTGATCAAGCAACCGCTCGTCGGCCAGCTGCACATCACTGCCGTGCCCGACGTAGTTGAACACCAGAGCGCCCGCCTCGATCGCGTCCATCAGGTCCTGGGTGGCTTCGGGCTTGCGGTCGTAGCGGCACTCTGCGCCGTATTCATACAGGTAGATCTTCTCCAGCCGTGCATCGGCCGGCGCGGCCTCCTCGCACAGCCGCTCCGTGTAGCGCATGTGATAGAAGCCGAGCTGATCGACTTTCGTGCCCTGACAGACGTCATCGGCCGAGAAGAGCAGGCGCGTCCGCCACTCGCCGAGGGGAGCAGCGGTCTCGTATTGGATGATCTTGCGCACGACGTTCCAGGCCTGCGCCTCGGTCACCACCGCCAGACGACCCGGGAACAGATCGTCCGCCAGATCTTGCGGCCCGTCGAAAAGCACCAGCCAGTCGTCGCCGTAGAAGGCCGGTTCCCATTTCGAACTCGACTGGTACTGCCAGCCGTATATGTGCCCGGAAGGCACCTGATCGGGAACCCCCGCTTTGAGGTAGTCGCGCGGGTCCTGATGGGCGTTGCCGAGGAAGAGCACGTGGGAGAGCCTCGCGTTCTCGGGATCGTCGCGCCACGTGTCGCGCGCGAAAGCGAGGAAGTTGCGCAGGGCGCCCGGATCATGCTGGCCCCAGGAAAACTCGTCGAAGATCGCCTGAACCATGACCAGCGCGACCTCCGCGGTGGTGGCCGTATCGCCAGCAGCCCCGTAGAAGTTGCTCCGCCGGTGCGCGCTCAAAGCCTCCGCGGGTGCCCGCAGCTCGGGCACGGTCACGATCACGTAGTCGACCGGGTCGCTCCTGCCGCGCAGCCATCCTCCCTCCGGGGAGACCTGAGTCACGCTGTGCGGGCGGGCCGCACGATCGCGCCGCAGCAGTACCAGATGCGTCTGTGCTTCCTGCGGCTCCAGGGGGAATTCGGCCGCATAGGCCCCACCGACGGCGGAGATCGATGGTTGCAGCACGACCGGCCGGCGCATCGAGCCGGCATCGAGGAGCAGCCACCCGTCGGGAGCATCGAGTCCCGTCACGCGTATCGTCCGCCCGGCGCTCGCCTCTGCGGTGAGGAAGAACTCGAGTGAGTCCGCCTCGGCCACCAGCGGCTGGGAATACTCGATGTCCACCCAGTCGAGGTAGACCTGATCCGTCAAGGGGTCCCCCCCCTGCGTGTAGCGTTGAGGGACCTTCAGCGCGACCACATTCGAATGGTTCAACTCCACGTCGTCCGCGGAGACGACCACGCGATCGAGGTCGTTCCACGTTTCCACGCCCAGGGTATCGCCGTTGACCAGGATGGCGGCCCGGTGATCCGGAGTGGCTGAACTCCAGGACCGTCCCCACAGGGCCACGTGCACTCTTGCGGGCAGATCGGCCGGCTCGCGCCCCAGCTCCGCCGTAAGCGACGCGCCCAAATCCGTTTCGCTGGCGCTCACGCTCAGTGCGTAGAACAGGGGCCACGCGAAACCCTGCTGGCGCGGGCGGGTATCGAGAAACGCGTTGGGCTCGACATGCGCGCGCGCGTCCGCGACCTCGAGCGGCGGATCTCCGATCGGCTGCGCATCGCGCTCTTCCATCCACAGGGGTGCTCCGGAAAAGTCCCCGCCCCAACACAGCCAGTAGTGGAAGGTGTCGGCGTAGGGATGCGTGAAGTAGCGGTCGTCCTCCGACGGCGCGGCCAGGTCGAGATCGTCGAACCAGCCATCGGGGCCGTTGCCGAGGAAGTAGAGACGCGTCTGGTCGTCCCAGGGGCCGTCCCCATCGTCCTCGAGGTAGAGGGCACAGGGTTCCATCCAGGACGGCGATTCGCTCCAGGAAAGCGATTCGGGGAGCGCACCCGGGGGACCCGCGAACAGCCGGAGCTGATCGAGATCGACGCTGGCGGGGTCGATCCCGGCTTCGATCAACGCATCTCCGTCGATGACATAGATCCCACGCTCGCGCACGCCGATGCGCAGCCAAGGGCTGGTGGCGGTGTCGAACCCTTCGTCCCTGCGCGTCGTGGGCAACCGGAGCGGGGCCACGCGCCGCCGGACATCCACCTGGTCGGGATTGACGACCGCCCGCGCCGCGAGGTCGGCCATGCCCCGGACGTTGCGCCGCGCTCCCCCGACCCCCGGACCCGCGACCGCCGCGCCGCGCTGCTCGCCCTGCTGCCCCGCATCGGGCGTGAAGGTCAGCGCGATCTCGAGCTGGGTCGTCGTGAAGAGCTGTCCCTCGGCATCGGGTCTCACGGCCCTGACGCGCAACGGCAGCATGCGGACATCTCCGCCCCATTGCGGTCCGCCCACCTCCACAAAACCCCACGCATCCGCCGGCCGCCAGCGCGCATCGCGCCCGTGGTGGCCGTCGTCGCGGAAGAGCTCTTGTTCATGCCGGCCCAGGGGACGTACTCCGGCAAGGGAGACCTCGACCGAGAAGGAGCCGGTGGGCGGGAGTGCTACGGGAAGGGAAAGCGACGGACCCACCGTCCCATCGCTCAGCTGCACCGCGTCGAATCCCGCAACGAAGAAGATGCCGCCACCGGGCTGCGCGATCCACTCAGGATCCGCGATCTGCACCTGTATTCGCAGGCCACGGGTGCCCGATTCGACGACGCTCCATGAAGGCGGCGGCCCTGTGCGGGAGGCGTCGGCCGCCAGCGGACGCAGTAGCGGGAACCCGACTATGGCGCAGAGGAGCAGAGGTATGGCGCAGAGGAACCGCCAAGAGGAAAACACCCCAGGAGCGCTCGCGGCCCGGGAGGTCCCCGCGATCTCGGGTACCGATTGGATGAACCGCAAGCGGCTCTCGCTCGTTCTGATCAAGGGTCGTCTCTTGGCGGCCATGCTGCCCAGAATTCTCCAGCCCACGTCGAGAATCGGCCTTAGCGTTCCTGGTCTCCTTCGGTACCGGATCCCCCGGGGGTCGGTTCCCCCTCCAGATGCTCGGCCTCTTCGGGCAGCATGATAGGAATGTCTTCTTCAATACGATAAGAGAGCCGGCAGGCATGGCAGTCAAGTCGCTGCCGCCCCTCGTCGTAGTGCAGATCCCCCTTGCAGACGGGGCAAACCAGGATCGCGAGCAGCTCCGATGAAATCATGGTCCTCCCCCTGAGTCCTTCGGCCGGCGCGAAAACGGGGCTCGATGCGGCGAATGCCTTTGGCCTCGCCCCGGATTCGCCCCGATCCGTACCATCAGCCGAGTCTCGCAACGGAGGCAAACGCAAGCGATCCGGGCCGGGGAACGCGCACGGGCGGACGGTAGCAGAGGGGTCGGGGGGTGTCAACGCAACCGAACCGCGAGAGGCCGCCGCTCCGTCGCGCGGCCCGCTCCAGGCGTCTGGAGCAGAGCGCCAAGCAAGCGCTGCCGCCCCTGGCCCGCCGCGCCTTTCTTCCTCCCGCTCAGGAACCGGTTCGCTGGGGCAAGGGATCCCCGGTCGGGGCGTGCCGCATCCTCCTCGTGCGCCAGGACAATCGACTCGGCAACGTGGTCCTGCTCTCCCCCCTGTTGCAGGATCTCCTATCTCTGGCACCCGGAGCGCACATCACCTTTCTCCCGGGCGACCGGTACGCGGAAATCTTGGCGCTTTGCGCGCGGGAAAGTGGGATGTCGCCTGCGAGTTGAGCAACCCCGACACCCACTCGTTCTACAATGCCTTCCTGACGCTAGTCTCGGGCGCTCCGCCGCGG
Organism: Candidatus Eiseniibacteriota bacterium; assembly: GCA_043806645.1. Classification (GTDB taxonomy): domain Bacteria; phylum Eisenbacteria; class RBG-16-71-46; order CAIMUX01; family WJJG01; genus JAZDGX01. Next base: position 22,244 of record JAZDGX010000220.1, read on the forward strand.
GTCGGGTCCTTTCACCCGCGCTCCCGCAATGCCCTCAACCGCCTCGTGCCGCTTCCCGATCGCGAGTGCCACTAGTCGCTCGCGCCGCTGCTTCTCGAGCGGCCCGCGCGGCGCGGGAGCGGCCCCGATCACTCGTCGCTGTAAGCGCCCATCCCCAAGTATCGCTCCCGCCGGCGCTCAACGAGCACCGAAGCGGGCAAGGCGTCCAACTCGGACAGGTGGAGGGCGATCGTCTCGGCGATCGTGGCCGCCATCGCCGCGGGTTGACGGTGGGCGCCGCCTTCCGGCTCGGTCAGGACGCCGTCGATCACACCCAGGGCGAGAAGATCCGGGGCGGTGAAGCGCAGCGCCTCCGCCGCTTCCGGCGCCTTTTCGCGCGTGTTCCAGAGGATCGAGGCACAGCCCTCGGGGGAGATCACCGAGTAGAACGAGTACTCGAGCATGAAGACCCGATCCCCGACCGCCATGGCCAGGGCCCCTCCGCTTCCCCCTTCGCCGGTGATGAAGACCAGGATGGGAACGCGCAGGCAGGTCATTTCGCGGATGTTGCGCGCGATGGCCTCCGCCTGCCCGCGCTCTTCCGCACCCAGCCCCGGATAGGCGCCCGGGGTATCGATGAAGGAGAGGATCGGATTGCCAAAGCGTTCGGCCAGCTGCATCACGCGCAGCGCCTTGCGATAGCCCTCGGGATGAGGCATGCCGAAGTTGCGGTGCAGTTTCTCCCGCGTGTTGCGCCCCTTCTGATGGCCGATCGCGACTACCGGCCGGCCGCGAAACCGCGCCAGACCGGCGACCACGGCGGAATCCTGGCCGAAGGCCCGATCGCCCTTGAGCTCGATGAAATCGGTGAAGAGATGCCCGATGTAGTCGAGGGCGTACGGCCGGCGCGGGTGGCGTGCGAGTTGCACGCGCTGCCAGGGAGTCAGATCGCTGAAGATCCGCCGGCGCAAACGAATCGCCTTGCGCTCCAGGTGGTCCAACTCTCGCCCGCCATCGGCGCCCCGGGTGGTCGTGAGGGATCGCAGATCCTCGATCCGCCGCTCGACCTCGACGAGCGGCTGCTCGAAGTCCAGCCATCCGCTCATCGCGGTCGAACCGCTCCCCGCCTTGGCCGCGGCACGCGCGGCCCCCCCATTCGAGGACGGATTCGCAGGGTCGTCGTTCGGCGGTCGATGCGCGGCACCGCCGTTCACCGGAGGATTCGTCGCACCGCCATTCGTCGATGGATTCACGACACCGCCGTTCAACGATGGATTCATGCCGCCGCCGCTCAACGATGGACTCACGCCGCCGCCGTTCGCCGATGTGCTCGATTCGCCCATCCGGTGATCCATGCCTCAACGACCCTGACCTCGACCGTCGCTCGAGCGAAGCCCCGCCGCCCCGCCGTCAGGATCAGCGAGGGGCGAGATCGAACTCAAAGCACTCCTCTCCCCCGTTGCCCGCGCGGTCGACAACGTTCACGGTCCATACATGACGGCCCGCAGCGAGGGGTCCGTCCACCTCGGCCGAGAGCCACCCTCGATCCACATCCCAGACCGCGAGCAGCATCCTGCCATCGAGGGTGATGTCCGCCTGCACCGGCTCGAAGCCGCTGCCCCGCTCATCGATTCGCGCGCCCACCCGAGCCGGCGCAATGTGGACCAGGGCCCCCGCCGAGGGCGCCCCGTCCCAGACCCGCGGCGCGGTCACGTCGGCCAGCACCGCATAACAGCCCAGTTCCGCCAGCGCCAAAGCCCGCCCCGGCTCTGCAACGGTGGGACAGATCCAGCGCCAGCTTCCATCGTTGCGAAGCCTGTACAGTCCCTGCCGCCGCGCCTCGGCTCCATCGGACACGAAGCCCTCGCCCACGAAGAGTTCGATGGGCTGCTGAAGCGGCCACCATCCCGGCTCCAGGACGAGCACCGGGGAGAGGGCCTTCAGGCGCTGCGCCTCCATCCCTGCTTCCGCGAGCGCGGAAACTCTTGCCGCCGTTCCGACCGGGCCGGAGTCGGGCGCCGCCGCCGGGGACGGGTCTTTCAGGAGGGCGATTCCCGCCTGCACGGCCGTCGGCCCGAAAAAGCTATCAGCGCCCGGCCGGAGGGTCAATCCGGCATGAGGGACCTTCAGGAGCGCCGGAGCCCGCTTCCCTCCCCAGATGGCCAGCCCCTCCAAAGGGATCGGCGGCCCAAGCGGACGGCCCTCGATCGACAGGCGCAGCGCCGACCATTCACCCTCCGCATCTTCCATCCCGCATGCGAAATACCATCCCCCTCCCGGACCGGTCCCCCTCAACTGGAGCGGCAGAGCCCGTCCCCCGTCTCCTTCGAGCGATGCCCGAGGGATTCCAGGCAGGAGCGTGGGAGGAAAGACTTCGCACCCCAGAAAACCCTCCTCGAAGTGCAACGACAGACCAGCCCGCTCCTCGAGCTTGCCATCTGCGGCCGGGGGGCCGACCCACAGGGGAGGCAAGGCGGGCCGCCCTTCCCACCAAACCTCTACCGCACCGGGAAGCTGCAGGTGCGAACTGGACCAGCCGTTGTCGAGCGCGAGCCATGGGAGTCTCTCTGGTCCGGAGGCGCCCACCCGCACGATCCGCATGCCGTCCGGGAAGCGGGGGGATGGTCCGCCTGCGCCACCGCCTTGGCCACCACCTTCGCCACCGCCTTGCCCACCGCCTTGCCCACCGCCTTGCCCACCACCTTCACCTCGGTCTTCCGCGCTGACTTCACTGCCAGCTTCGCCAATGTCCTCAGGTGCGCGTCCTGACGGCTCCCCCGGTCGGGGGACCGGAGCGAACCGCAGCCCCAACAACCATCCTCCCTGATCGTCGGGTGCGCACCGCCAACACTCCACGACCGGCCGCGGGGCAACGGCCACTGTCCAGGAGAACTCGGCTTGATTGCCGGCGCCGTCGGCCGCTTCGATACAGAGGGCATGCACTCCCGGCTCGATACGGCTTAGATCGAGAATCCCGTCGAGGGCGGGATCGGCACACTGATCGGAGCGGGAACCGGGCGGCCAGCGATAGAGACGATAGGACCATCGGCCCGCTCCCGTTTCGCTTCGCCCGTAGACTCGCTCCACGTCGCGGGCGCGGTCGAAATCGAGTCGCTCGAAACGTCGGCGGAAGACGACCTCTCCATCCAGAAGCAGCGTGATCTCCTTCGGTGCCAATCGGGCATCGGATGTTCCGCTTCGGTCGATGACCCCACACTCGACGCCGATCCGTCCCCAGACACGCAGCGGATCGCCCCCCGCTGGGTCCGGCGTCGCTCGCACGCCATCGCCCGCAAAGGCATCTGCGCTCAAGGCCCGCATCCAGACGGGACCGATCGCCGGTGCCAGGAGATCGGTCGCGGCCATGCCCAGGTCGAGAGGATTCACCGGCTCGTCTCCGCGACGGAATTCAAAGTGCAAGTGCGGCGGACCGGATCCCGTCTCCCCCGACCAGGCCAGGGTGTCCGCGGCCGAGAATCGAAACCGCCCCGGCTCGGGGTAGAGATCGACCTCGTACTCGCCCCGCGCCCATTGCGCATCGCGCAGGTAGTCCTCCAGCGGCCGCGCGAAGTGATCAAGGTGTCCGTAGACCGCGAGGAGGCCGCCGGCTAGCTCCAGATAGATCGCTCTGCCGTATCCGCCGCCGCCCGCGCGCAAGCGCACGACCGTTCCATCCCCGACCGCCCGCACGATCTCGCCGCAGCTTCCCCCGGTCGAGAAATCCATGCCCGTGTGCAGATGCCCGCTACGGTGCTCTCCGAAAGTCCCCGTGATCCGCAGGGGCGGCTGTAGAGGGGAGACCCACACCGCGGGGCCTCCCTGCTGGGCATGGTCGTTTTCAGCCGCGGCACCGGCGCCCAGGCCCCCGCCCGCGGCACAGAGCAACGCGCCCGCCAGAATGCGGATCACCCTGCGCAACTCAGTCTCCTTCAGCGATACGATTGAGATTTGCATAGCTCCCGTGCCAAGCATTGCAGACTGCCACGCGAAAAGAAAGCGCCGGGCGGTTCTCCGAAGCTCGGCCGGCCCGCGGCCCCCGCTCCACATCGCGCAACCTCTGCCGAGTCAAGCAAGAGTCGCATTCGCCGTGGGGAAATCCACCCGCGGCCGCGCCGCGGCATGGCCCTTGCTCCATGGGGAAGTGAATCAGACGGTCCGGACACCGTGCGGTGCAGGTTCTGCAGAGAACCCCGGCGGTAGTCGCCCGTGAACCATGAGGAGGTCCTGCATGTTTCGCTCGCGTTCGCTTTGTCTGCTGTCGCTCCTCGGACTGCTCGCCCTGGTCTTCGCCGGGTGCAGTCACGAGGATGGCGCGTTCGTCGGTCCGGGAGAACCCACTCCCGAATCACGCCTCAATGACAGTCCTCCCTCCATGCCGAGCGGGCTCTCCATTCTGAAGGCCACCGACCAGGGCTTCTCGCTGACATGGACGCCCAATCGCGAGGAGGATCTGGCGGGGTACCGGTTCTACGTCTATGATCCGAGCCCCTATCGCATGAACAGCTATCGCTGCACTCATGGGACGGCGCTGATCGATGCCGCCACGTCGCGTTATGTATTCACCGAAGACACATCCCGGGGCCCGCACTATTTCATGTTGGCCGCCGTGGACACCGACGGCAATGAGAGCAATTGGTGCGGCCCTCTCGAATTCGTCTATGCTGGACCCTCGGACCCGTGCGAGAGAAACGAGATCGAGAGCGTCGAGCCCGACGGCTCCGGACAGCCCGCGGGTCCGCCGGACGAGTGGTGCCCGGGCCGGGAAGAGGCCGAACAGACCAAGTAGGGCAGACAGCGGGGCGCGTGACGCATTGCCGCGTTCACGGATCCTCCGCTTGATTCGGGCCGGCGCCGAACAACCTTCGCGCGCCGGCCCGCTGCCGTCCCGCCTGGACATGGCCACGCGCCTTGACACGGCCACACCCCTCGACATGACCGCCTTGACATGACCCCACGCGGTGCCTAGACTCTCCGCCAACTTCCATCGGATGGGTGAACGAGGTCGAATGACTGTGCGCTGCAGGACCCGTTGACATCCGAGCAACCCACACCGGAGAATCAGGCGGGATGAAGCCCATCTTTCCGAATGAAACCGAGCGGCGCGGTGCGCGGGCCCGGTTGCGCGATCTGATCCGCCAGTTCTCCCTGGAGTTCGGCTCCTTCACGCTCGCTTCGGGCGCCCAGAGTCATTTCTATCTGGATCTGCGTCGCACGACGACCCATCCCGAGGGTTCGTATCTGGTCGGAACGCTCCTGCTCGACCGGCTGCAAGAGAACTGGCCCGACGCCGCCGGCGGGCCGTCGCTGGGTGCGGATCCGATCACCGGAGCCCTCGCTGCGCTCAGCCATCTCCACGGCGAACCGTTGAAGACCTTCATCGTGCGCTCGACGTTCAAGGAGCATGGCTTGGGACGGGCCATCGAGGGCAACCTCAATCCCGGGGACCGGGTGGTGCTCTTCGATGATGTGGTCACCCAGGGCGGATCGCTGATCCGCGCGGCCAGGGTGGTGCGCGAGTTCGGCGCACGGGCCGGGCACGCCCTTACGATCCTCGATCGCTTGCAGGGTGGGGCGGAGCGGTTGGCACGAGAAGGTCTCGACCTTCAAGCGCTCTTCACCCTCACCGACATCCTGAAGCCCGACGAAATCGCGGCTCCCCCCGGATTCTCCCAGGAGGGGCGGCGCAGCGGCGCGGCGGCCCCGCTGGCAGGGATCGATCCGGCGGGAAGCGGAGAGGCATGAGACATATTCCCTGTCCTGCCTGCGGCCACGCCGTCCCGATTCCCTTCCCGCTCGTCGCAGTCGACTGCATCATCCGCGATGATCAGGGGTGCGTGCTTCTGATCCGGCGCCTGCATCCCCCACCGGGTTGGGCGCTGCCCGGGGGCTTTGTCGAGCCCGATGAGACGCTCGAGCAAGCCGTGGCGCGAGAGCTCGAGGAAGAGACGGGATTGCGGCTCATCGAGGCGAGGCAGTTCCACGCCTACTCGGGCCCCGGGCGGGACCCGCGTCATCCGATGGTCTCGGTCATCTTCATCGGCCGGGCGGAAGGGACGCCGGTAGCAGGCAGCGATGCCGGCCAGGTGGCCTTCTTCCCCCTGAATGCCCTGCCTGCGGAGCTCGCCTTCGATCACCGCCGCGTTATCGCCGATGCCGCGCGTGTGGAGGCTTGACCCGCCGCGAGCCTGCCTGCGGCTGGTCTACGGTCCGGGGCCGGAGGCGACATCAAGGGGCTCGATCGAGATTCTCCCCGCGCCGAGTTCGCCAAGCAGATCGCCGAGCGCCTTGACGCGCCCGCGCGGCACTTCACAAAGCAACTCGGGTTCGGGATCGAAACGGCGGCCGATCACGACCGCCCCCTCACGGCCGAGCGCGGATTCCACGCTTCCGAGCAGGGGAAAGGGGAGCTTGATGCGCAGCCGCAGCAAGGGAATGTGCTCGCGCACGTGCGCGTCGGAAAGCGCCGCGTTCGCCGCAGCCCCGTAGGCGCGCACCAAGCCGCCGGCCCCCAGCTTGATTCCGCCGAAGTAACGCACGGTCACGACGGCGGCGCCTACGATTGCGCGCGCCTGCAGCACCTGCAGCGTGGGGCGCCCGGCGGTGCCCCCGGGCTCTCCATCGTCATCGCAGCGTTCCAGGATCCCGCTGCCGCGGTCGAGCAGGCGCCAGGCCCACACATGGTGCGTCGCCTTCGGATGCGCCGCGCGGGACTCTTGAAGCCGCGACTCCGCCTCCGCGGCTGACGCACAGGGGTAGACGGTGGCGAG
>JAZDGX010000221.1:0-6191 GCA_043806645.1 Candidatus Eiseniibacteriota bacterium
GGCCACATCCTCTTGACGATAGAGGATTACATGATCCGCGCCGAGATTGCGCGCCAACCGCGCTTTTTCCTGCGAGCCGACCGTGGTGATCACGCGGCACCCCAGTCGTGAGGCGATCTGGATGGCCATCGATCCGATGCCGCTGCCTCCCGCGTGCACCAGGATGGTTTCTCCCGGGCGCAGCCCGGCCCTACGCATCAGCATCCGCCATGTCGTGAGGAGCACGAGAGGCAAGGCCACGGCCTCCTCGGGAGCCAGCTTCGCGGGCAGGGGGACCAGCGTGGAGGCGGGCACGACGATGGCCTCGGCCGCCGTTCCGTCGCGCGATTCCCCCAGGATGACGTACTCGCGGCAGAGCGACTCGTCGCCCCGGAGACACGGGCCGCATTCGCCGCAGCCATAGCCGGGGCAGACCAGATACCGATCTCCGAGGGAGACTCCCGTGACCGCGCTTCCGAGCGCCTCCACCATGCCGCAGCCATCCGAACCGGGGATGAGAGGCAGCGGGAACCGATGTCCGGGCACGCCGCGTCGGACCCACAGATCGAGGTGATTCAACCCCGCCGCGATGATCCGTAGGCGCACTTGGGTGGGGCCGGGCTCGGGGCGCGGGCGCTCCTGAACGACCAAGGTCTCCGGCCCGCCATGGGCGGCAACGACGTAGCATCTCATGGACGGTTCTCCTCCCGGTCCGAAGCGCGTGTGGATGCGTACGGTATCGCGATTCCCCGGCAGGGGTCAACGCGCGCCGTCGCGAGGGCCGGCCGGCGTAGCGACCGATTCGGCGGCCGGCGCAGCGACCGACCCGGCGACCGGCTGCCTTGACTTGCCTGCTGTGGTGCACCTACGCTGCTCCATGCTCATTCTCGAAACGGGGGATCTTGAGCGCCAGGCATGACGGAGGGTGGATGACCGTTCTGCAAGGTCGGCGCAACCACGGGCGGACTCTGTTGGAAGCGCCGCTCTGGGGCGCGGTTACCGGGGCGGTCGCCGGCTTGATTCTGGCCGTCCAGATTCTCCTGCAGAATCCGGGCATCCGGGGGTTCCAGGACCGGGCCAGTGTGCTGGTCTTCTTCCCCCTCCTTTATCTGGCAATCGGCGGTGCCTTGGGCGTGGGGATCGGTCTGCTCGCTGCCTTGCTTCTTCGACGTTGGGGTGTCCGGGGGGAATCGGCGGCGACGGCGGCGATCTCGATCGGTGGAGTGGCTACGCTCCTTGTCATGGCCGATGCCCTGGGCGCATGTTCCGATTGCCATGTGTGGTATCGCCAGGAATGGCCCAGCTTGACGGTCGGTCCGGTGCGCAGCTTTTTCATGATGGCCGGTGTGATCGCACGGTCGATCGTCATCGGCGTTTTGATCGGCGCGATCATCCACCTGGTGGTGCGAAGGACTTCCGGCCGGCGGAGTCTGCGCTTCGTCCTGCCCGCCCTCGGTGGGGCGGTCGCGCTCGGATGGGTCGCTTTCGCTGTGCTGCGCCCTCTTCCCGCGGCGACGGTTCCGCGCTATTCGCCCGCGCTTGCCGCGGACAGCGGGCTGAAGGTGCGCTTCGTGATGATCGACGGTGCGGATTGGCGATTTGTCCAGCCGCTCGTCGACAGCGGGCGCATGCCGCATACGGCCGCCCTCATGGCCCGCGGCGCCTGCGGCCCGCTCGGCATCCACATGCCGTGCGTCTCGCCCTACATGTGGACGACCATCTCGACCGGGTTCACCGATGAAATCCACGGTCTCTGCGACTTCTATGCCTACCGTCCGCCGGGCGGCAACGCGCTCGTGACGCGGTATCCGGGCAGCGGAGACACGAGCAAGCGTCTCCTGATCCGCAGGCTAGCCATTCCGCTGGCCCGGCTTGGCATCGGTCGGGTGCTGGGCGCGTCCAGCGGGCAGAAGCGGGTTCCGGAAATCTGGGACTACGCGGGTATGGCGGGCAAGCGCGTCTGCGTGGTCGGATGGCGCTATTCCTATCCGGCGACCGCGGTGAACGGGGTCATGGTGAGTGACAGATTCGAGGGGCAGCCGATGGGTGGGGACGTGGTCTATCCGCCCGCACTCGCCCGTGACCTGCCCCGGGATTTCAGCTCCGCCACGGAGGCCGCCGTGCGCCGCATCGTTGGGGAGGAGTTGGCCTCGCGCACGCCGGAGGAGTCGGGGGAAGACCTCGCCCTGCGGCTCGAACGCATCCGCCTGCACATCCTGCACGACATCACGTATGCGGCCGTCGGGCGCGCCTTGTTCGACTCCCTGACGCCCGACCTGGGCATCGTCGGGCTGACCGCGGTGGATGCGCTCGAGCACCGTTTCATGCTCGAACACGTATTCAGACAACGGCCCCAGGATGTCACCCGTTCGAGCTACCTCCGGCGTTTCTCCAGCGAGGACGATCTGGCGCGATTCGGTCCGACCCTCGAGCGGGTCTACGCAGGGTTTGACAGTCTTCTGGGAGTGTTGATCGCGGATGCTGGGGATGAGCTGATTGTCGTCGCGTCCGACCATGGACACGATCTGGACGGTAGCGGTCATCGCAACGGTCCACCCGGCATCCTGATCATGGCCGGAGGTCCGGTGTGTCCCGGATCCCGGCTGGAGGGGGCCACCGTCCGGGATCTGGTTCCCACGCTGCTATGGTGCCTGGGGCTACCGGTGTTCGAGGGTTTTCCCGGCCGTGTGCTGGCGGAAGCGTTCGAGCCCGGCTGGCTGGCCGCGCATCCGGTGCGCGTGCTTCGCCTGGTCGGAGGAGAGGGCGCCGCTACGCCCACGCAGGACCTTCCGGGGTTGACCGAGGAAGAGGTGGAGCAGCTTCGCTCCCTGGGATATGTGGAGTAGGTCTGTCGCCCAGTGCCCGTTGGAGAGGGCAGCGCCCGGCCATTTCATGCACTTCGCCGGCTCCCAAGGGGGGTGGCGGGAACCGGGCGGTTCCCCGCGGTTTCTTGGATGCGACAGCGCACCAAAGCGGCCCTCGGCGGGGTTCGCTTGCTGGAAAGGAGTGGAAAAGGGGATGAGTAGTGCAGTCAGGACTGGGGGCATGGCACCCGGCCGGTTGGTTCTTGCGGCAAGTCTCGCCTTGATGTTCGCGCAAGCGGCATCCGCGATTCATCCCATGGACCAACTCCACTACGGCCAGGACCTGGTGGACCGGGCTACCCTGCAGATCGACGGTCGGATCGAACGGTTGCGAGCGCACGCGGGCGATCGGGATGCGCTGTTCCAGGGTCTGCGGGAGCTCTCTCGATGGGAAGATGGGTTTGCCAGCGACACGATCGCGGTGCGCTATTTCCTGGAGGGTCCGGAAGCCCTGCTGATCAGGGATGGGATCGCCGATACCCTTACGACTCGGGTGCACGAAGTTCTGGGACGGTACGTCGCCGAGAATCCGACGGAGATTCTCGATCGCTCGCGCCAAATCTTCGAAGTGGCCACGGCGGAGGTCCCGATTCCTCCGGGGCGTTTCCTCGGGTTCCATTTCGTGGATCTGGCCCGGATCCTCGGCGCGCAGGCGGATACGATTCTCGCAGTGATTGCCGAGCAGGGGAACCCTGCGGGTCCCGCCGGGGCCCAGGAAGGATACTTGCGGCGTCTGTGGGACCTGGCCGAACTCCATCGGCAGATGCATTCCACGGCGGGCGAGAAGTACCTCTCGCGCATCGTCGAGGAGGATTGGATCCTCCAACGCCTGCGCAGCCGCAAGTGCGGCGAGCGCTGCTTCCACTACCTCTCGCAGCAGACAGGCATGAAGGAGGACCCCAGCGAACGCTGCATGGCGATCCTCTATGGCGAACTGCGGGATTCCGCTGCCCTCGCCCAGAGGATCGAGTGCCAGCATTGGGGGCACATCTTCAAGGTGGTGTGCGACGCATGCGCCGACACGCTGAGGTATTCGGTGCCGTTGCCCTTCTATCGCCAGATGCAACTGAACAAGGCTTTGGGCAAGGAGGAATTGCCCGACTTGTCGCCCTACTTCCGTCCACGGGATTCCGAGGACAAGTCGACCCAGCAGGAATGATGCGCGACACGACATCCATTGCGGGGCCGGCGCGCCGGGCGCCGGGGAGAAGAATGAAATCAAGAGAGGGTGACGGCACATGGCCGTCACCCTCTCTTACAGCCCCAAGCCTGGGAATCGGGAAATCCGATCCGCTAGCTCCTGCGAACCTTCTTGGTCACCTTCGGCGGCAGCGGCCCGCCGATCCGGATCTGGTCCTTCAGCGCCTTCGCCACGGTGAACTTGACCACCTTCTTGGCGGGGATCTTGAGTTCTTCGCCCGTCTGCGGATTGCGGCCGATGCGCGCCTTGCGGCGGGACACCTTGAACTTGCCCAATCCGGTCAGCGGAACCTCGCCGCCCTTGCGGATTTCCTTCGTGACGACGTCGGTCAGAGACTCGAGGAAGATCTTGGCGGTCTTCTTCTCGAGCTTCGAGCTCTTGACAAGCGTGTTGATCAACTCGGTCTTCGTCATGGTAGCTCCCCTCCTTCAACTTCGGAGACTAGGGCTCAGGGACTGATGGGACGATGCTCCTATTATCAGCGGGTTCGAATCCTGGCAAGAAAAAAACGCGAGCCCGTGACGGAAATCCGCTCTGGGTAAGGCTCCGAGGGCGGCAGGGGGCTTGGGGGCCGCATTGACAGCCCCTGGCGCGGTGGCTAGCATATGGGAACGCATGGTGATCGAGCACGGCTGGCGAAGAGGAGGCACTGGATGATGCCCGCACGCAGACCACGTCGCATCCGACGCTCGGGATTCGTCGGGGCCGTTTGCGCGGCCGGCCTCCTGCTGGCCATCCTCCCGTCCGCGAATGCGGCGGTCTTGGAAAGGAGCCTCTCCTATGCGGGGCTCGAGATCACGACCGACGAAACAGGTCGCTGGAATGGAGTTACGCTTCCCGGCGGCATGCCTGATGTCCTGCCGGGGGAACCAGAAATCCCCTCGTGTGAAGTCATGCTGCGCCTGCCGGCCGGGACGAGCGTCGGGCGGGTGACGTGCGAAACGCTGGAAGAGCGGCTTGTGAGTCTGGGCAAGCCTGTCCGGCCCTATCCGGGCGAGCCCTCCACGATCGATCCCTATCCGCCGCCGCCGATCCCCGATTCCCTGATCTACGGGGCCGACCTCTTCTTCCCGCGAGAGCGCTTTCGCCTGGCCAGCGAATTCGAGTTGTCCAGCGGCGGTCGCTACGCGGCCATCCGGGTCTATCCGGTCCGCTACCAGCCCCAGAGGGGGGAACTCTCCTGGGTCGTGCGGGCCCTATTGAGGGTCGAGCTCGTGGAAGGGCCCGCCGCCATCGAGGGTTTGGCCCGCAAACGGCCCTCCTTGAAGGGCGCCGGTGCGCTTGCAGCGCCCGCGGAAGCCTGGCGCGAGATCCGCTTCGACGAGCCGGGATTCGCCCCGTACCGCGCTCCGTCCACCGACGGCACGGCTGTCGAGTACGTGATTCTCGTGCCCGCCGATGACGGGTTGGAAGCGGCCTGGCAGCCGCTCGCGGACTGGAAGACCGCCTGCGGCCATCCCGCCCGCGTCATTCGCACCGATTGGATCGACGCGCAGTACCCCAACGGCGCCGATGCGGCCGAGCGGGTGCGCCTCTTCCTGCAGGACGCCTACGTCAATTGGGGCCTGCGCTGGGCGCTGATGGGGGCGGATGTGGAGGGGGTGCCGGTGCGCCACGGCTTCAGCACGCTTCTGGGCGGCACCAACATCGCAACCGATTACTACTATGCCTGCCTCGAGAGGAACTGGGACGCCGACGGCGATGGCGTTTTCGGCGAAGCCTACACGACCTCAGGCGATTCGAGCGACACCACCCCCGAAATCCAGGTCGGCCGGGTGAGCGCACGCACGCCGCAAGACGTGGCGGCCTACCTGGAGAAGTACTTCCGCTATGCGCGCGATCCGGATCGGGGAGGATACCTCGATCGTATCCTGCTTTTGGGTGAGGTCCTCTTTCACGTGCAGTGGACCCTGCACGGCCGCAGCGGCGAGCCCGACTGCTACCATGAGGAATGCAACGACACCGGTGGATGCCGCACCGACAGCGACGGCTACCGCATCTGCTCCGATTCGGACGGCGCCGAAGATTGTATCGAGCTGCTCGACATCGTGCGCGATACGCTCGGACTCCCTCACGAAGTGAAACTGCTCCTGGAACGGCACGAATGGTATAGCGAGAACAGGCCCGATCTGCTCTCGGTGATGGCA
>JAZDGX010000222.1:0-21979 GCA_043806645.1 Candidatus Eiseniibacteriota bacterium
CGGCCGGCGAGCCGGCCCGGGCGCCGGCGGGTGCTGCCGGCCCCGCGTGACCCACCCGCCGGAGCGCTGCACTCATTCGGGGGCAATCAGATGAAGAGAATCCTGGTCGGAATGGGCACCTGCGGACTGTCGGCCGGGGCGCAGGGGGTGCACGACCGCCTGCGCGAGCTGGTCGCGGAGCACCGCGATGCATTCCAGCTCTCGATCACCGGCTGCATCGGCATGTGCTACCGCGAGCCGTTGATCGAAGTGCGGGACAACGGGCGGCGCGTGATCTACGGCGAGGTGACCCCCGCACGCGCCTCCGCCATCGTCGCGCGTCACGTGCTCGGCGGCGAGCCGCTGCCCGAAGGGATCGTCTACGATGCCGCGCCGGGCCGGGAGGCGGGCGGCAGCGAAGCCGACTTCCTTGCCGACCAGCAGCGCATCGTGCTGCGCAATTGCGGCGTGATCGATCCCGAGTCGATCGACGAGTGTCTGGCGGTGGGTGGATACGAGGCGCTGCGTCGCGCGCTGCAGGCGATGACTCCGGCGGGGATCATCGAGGAAATCAAGGCCTCCGGGTTGCGCGGCCGCGGCGGTGCGGGCTTCCCGACGGGACTCAAGTGGTCCTTCGCGGCGAAGAACGCGAGCGCCGTGAAGTACGTCGTCTGCAACGCCGACGAGGGCGATCCGGGCGCGTTCATGGACCGTTCCGTGCTCGAGGGCGATCCCCATGCGGTGATCGAGGGCATGATCATCTGCGCCCGGGCGATCGGCGCGACCTTCGGCTACATCTATTGCCGCGCCGAATACCCGCTGGCCTTGAAGCGCCTCGAGATCGCGCTGGCCGCGGCGCGCGAGCGTGGGCTGCTGGGAAGGAACATCCTCGGCGCGGGGCTCGACTTCGACATCAAGATCAAGCAGGGCGCGGGTGCCTTCGTCTGCGGCGAAGAGACGGCGCTGTTTGCCTCGATCGAAGGCGAGCGGGGCATGCCGCGCATCCGCCCGCCCTTCCCGGCCGAGAAGGGCCTGTGGCAGAAGCCGACCAACAACAACAACGTCGAGACCTTCGCCAACATCCCCTGGATCATCCAGAACGGCGCTTTGGCCTTCCGCCGCCACGGGACCGAGAAGAGCCCCGGCACGAAGGTCTTCGCCCTGGCCGGCAAGGTGCGCCGGGGCGGGCTGGCCGAAGTGCCGATGGGGATGACGATCAACGAGCTGGTCTTTAAAATCGGCGGCGGGATCAAGGACGGCCGCACCTTCAAGGCGGTGCAGATGGGCGGGCCCTCGGGCGGCTGCATCCCGAGCCGGATGGGGGAGACGCCGGTCGATTTCGAGTCGATTCCCGCGACCGGCGCGATCATGGGCTCGGGCGGCATGGTCGTGCTCGACGACGCGAGCTGCATGGTCGAGATCGCCCGCTTCTTCCTCGAGTTCACGCAGACCGAATCCTGCGGCAAGTGCACCTTCTGCCGCATCGGGACCCTGCGCATGCTGGAGGCGCTGCAGCGGATCACCCGCGGCGAGGGCACCGCCGCGGACATCACGAAACTGGAGCGCTTGGCGGTGCAGATCAAGGAAGCGAGCCTGTGCGGACTGGGCCAGACCGCGCCCAACCCCGTGCAGACGACGCTGCGCTACTACCGGGACGAGTACGAGGCCCACATCGAGCGCAAGGAGTGCCCGGCGAAGCACTGCGAGGCGCTCGTCGATTTCCACATCGATCCCGAGAAGTGCGTCGGTTGCACGTTGTGCGCCAAGAACTGCCCGGTGCAGGCGATCACGGGTCAGCCCAAGGCCGTGCACGTCATCGACCACGCCACGTGCGTCAAGTGCAGCCGCTGCATCACCAGCTGCAACTACGGCGCGGTGTACAAGAACTGAGCCGGAGCCCTGCGCGGGGCACCGGCGACGAGAGGCGTTTTCGCCGCGCCCGTGGGCGGCGCGGCGGCGGGAGCAAGGGACATGGAGACGATCTCGATCAAGGTCAACGGCCGGGAGATCCAGGCGCGGCCCGGGCAGACGATCCTCGCGGTCGTCGAGGAGCAGAAGCTCGATACGATCCCCACGCTCTGCCACTCGCCCGAACTGGAGCCCTATGCCTCCTGCTTCGTGTGCGTGGTGGAGGTCAAGGGCCGCGGGAACCTCGTGCCCGCCTGCTCGACGTGCGTCGTCCCCGGCATGGAGGTCGAGACGCGCAACGCCCGCGTGATGGCCTCGCGCAAGACGGCCCTCGAACTGCTGATCTCCAATCATTACGCCGACTGCGTCTCGCCCTGCCAGCGCGGCTGCCCGGCGGGTGTCGATGCCCAGGGCTACATCGCGCTCGCCGCGATGGGGGAGCACCGCCGCGCGCTCGATCTCATCCGCGAGGCCAATCCCCTGCCCGCCGTCTGCGGCCGCGTCTGCGTGCGCAAGTGCGAGGCCGTCTGCCGTCGCGCCGACATCGACCAACCCGTGGGGATCAACTGGATCAAACGCTTCCTCACCGACTTCCCCGACGCCTATGCCGGCGCGCCCACGCGCGAGCCCGATCGCGGGAAGAGCGTCGGGATCATCGGCGCCGGCCCGGCGGGCCTGACGGCGGCCTGGTTCCTCGGCCGGCGCGGCTATCGTCCGGTGATCTACGAGGCGATGGAGCGCGGCGGCGGCATGCTGCGCTACGGCATTCCCGCCTACCGGCTGCCCGACGACGTCCTCGACCAGGAGATCGACTATATCCGCAGGGCGGGGGCCGAGATCCACTACGGCGTGCGCATCGGCCGCGACGTCACGCTGGATGACCTGCACGCGCGCCACGACGCCCTCTTTCTCGCGGCCGGCGCCTGGGGCGGCAAGGGCATGCGCGTGCCGGGCGAGAAGGAAACCGCGGGGGTCGTCCAGGGGATCGATTTCCTGCGCGAGAAGGCCGACCGCCCCGCTCCCGTCACGGGCACGGTAGTCGTCGTCGGGGGCGGCAACACGGCGATGGACTGCGCGCGCACGGCCTGGCGCTGCGGCGCCGAAAAGGTGATCATTCTTTATCGCCGCACCAAGGCCGAGATGCCCGCCGACGAGATGGAAATCCACGACTGCATCGAAGAGGGCATCGAGATCATCGAACTGGCCGCGCCGGTCGGGATCGTCGCCGACGGCGGGCGCCTGAAGGCGCTGCGCTGCATCCGCATGAAGCTCGGCGAGACGGACGAGTCGGGGCGGCGGCGCCCAGTGCCGATGGAAGGCTCCGAGTTCGATTTTCCCTGCGACCTCGCCATCGCGGCGATCGGCCAGGAGCCGCTGCTGCATGGCCTGGAGAAGCTGGGAGCCGCGGAGATCGAAACCCACCGCTGGCGCTCTTTCAAGATCGACACGCGCACGACCGCGACGAATGTGCCCGGAGTATTTGCCGGTGGGGACGCGGCCGACGATGGGCCGACGGTGGTGATCGACGCCATCCGCGACGGCCGGCGCGCGGCGCGCGCGATCAACGCCTACTTGCGCGACACGCCCGTCGCGGAAGATGCCTTCGCCATCACCAAGGAATTCTGGGGCAAGCCGGGGCAGGCGGAGCTGGGGGAGATTCCCGAACGCCCGCGCCACGAGGTCCATACGATCACCCCGGCCGAGCGGGCCGGCAGCTTCCGCGAGGTCGCGACCGGCTTCGAGCCCGAGGACACCGCCCACGAGGCGGAGCGCTGCCTCGCCTGCGGCTGCGTGCGTTTCGACGACTGCCGGCTGCGTTTGTATGCCGAAGAGTACGGGGCGGATCTGCAGAGCTACGCCGGCTACGCGCGCCGCCACCGGATCGACGACCGCCATCCGCACATCGTCTACGACCCCAACAAGTGCATCCTCTGCGCGCGCTGCATCCGCACCTGTGCGCGCATCCTGCCGATCTCGGCGCTGGGCCTCGTCAATCGAGGGTTCAAGACCGAGATGCGCCCGGCGATGAACGATCCCTTGATCGAGACGAGCTGCATCTCTTGCGGCAACTGCATCGACGCGTGCCCCACGGGCGCGCTCACGCCGAAGTATCCCTTCCCGGGTCGCGCCTGCCTCGCGTTCGATGCGGCGGTCTCGCACTGTGCGGTCTGCTCGCTCGGGTGCGCGATCACCGTGCGCCGTTTCGGTGAAGGGCGCTATGCGATCGCCGCCGCGGGGGAACCGGGCGAGTACCTGTGCCGTTACGGTCGCTTCGGCTACGAGCGCTTCATCAAGATGAAGCGCGCGGTCCGGCCGTTCGTGCGCATCGGCAGCGCCGCCGTGGAAGCCAGTCTCGAGGTCGCCTACGCGCATGTCGTCGACGGGTTGCGCGGAGCCGTGGAACGGCACGGGCCGGAGAGCGTGGCCGTCTTCGTCTCGCCGGAAGCGACGAACGAGGAACTCTATCTCGCCGCGCGCATCGCCCGCGAGGGGCTGGGCACGAGCAACGTCGGCTCGCTGGTCATGCTCGAGACGGGGGCGGAGGCGGGCGCGCTCGACGGGCAACTCGGCTTCACCGCCTCCTCGGCCGGTCGCGAGGTGCTGCGCGACGCCGATCTCATCGTCTGCAACAACACCGCGACCGAGAGCGACCACCTGATCCTGGCGGTCGAGATCGCCGGGGCCGTGCGCCGCGGCGCGCGGCTGATCGTCGCCAACTCGATCCTCGACAAGGCCGACCGGTTCCTGGCCACCGTGGCGATGGATCCGATGCGCGGGCGCGCGACGCAGCTCTGGCAGGGGGTGCTGGCCGAATTGCTCGAGGCGGATCGCGAGCTGCAGTCGGCGGCGGCGGGGCTGGCGGGCGGCGCCGCCTTCCTCGCGGGCTTGCGCCGGGATCTCGCGGCGACGGGGGAGGCGAGCGGCGTCGATGTCGAGCGCATCCGGCGTGCGGCCGGACTGCTCGCACAAGCGCGGCGAGTCGTCTTCGTCCATTGCCCCGATCGGCCCGAGGATCTCGCGGCGGGCGACATCCAGGCGCTGGCGAATTTCCTCACGCTGTTCAAGGCCGCGGGGCGGCGCGCCGATCTGCTGCTGCCGCGCCTGAGCGGCAATGTGGCCGGACTCGAGGTCTGCGGTGCGGATCCGGCCTTTCTGCCGGGGCGCGTGCGCGTCGCGGGTCCGGAGGCGACCGCCGCCGCGCGTGGAGCGACGCAGTCTGCCGCGCGCCGGGTCCTGCCCGGAGCCCGCAGCCATGCTCAACTGCGCGCGCTGCTGCGCGAGGGCCGCCTCCGCGCAGCGCTCATCGTGGGGGAGGACCCCATGGAGCACGCGCGCACGGCCGCCTACTTCCAGAATCTCGAATTCCTGGCGACGATCGACTGGACGGCGACCGAGACGAGTCGCACGGCCGATGTCGCGATCCCCGGGACGACCTATCTCGAAAGCGAAGGCACGCGCTGCAATTTCGAGGGACGCGTACTCGATTTCACGCGCGCCGTGCCGCCGCCCGCGGGAGTCCCCGGGTGGCAGGTGCTTGCCGAGATCGCGACTCTCTTGGACGTGCTTCCGCGGCCCGGCGCGGCCGCGGAGATCACGGGCGAACTGGAGCGCGCCGTGCGGGCCGGGTTGGGAGCGCGGGCGCCCTTCTACTGGAATCGCGGCGAGGCGCGCGTGGCGCCCGCGAGCGGAGGGCTCTTGCTCCCGCAGCTCGAGACGCGGCCGGCTCCGCTGCCGCCGGCGCTGACGCAGACGGGGCGCTACAAGCGGACGCTGCGCGCGGTGGGGACGGAGCACTTCCGGGTGCGATGATCGGCGCGGCCCACACGCCCTTCGCGCATGCTAGATGCGGATCGCCTTCACCCACAGATACTGCGTGCCCTCGCCCTGCAGGGCGACGATGTCCAGGTGGCCTGCCGCGCAGGCGCGCCGGATTTCGGCCAGCGACATGCGCGAGCCGCGCCAGGCCGGATGGTCGAGCCCGCGCGGGGCCGTTCCGGAGGTCTGGGGATCCCGGCGGGGCATGATCGTGCGTAGGAGCGGGCGGATTCTCGATCCCAGCCGCAGGCGCGCGCGCAGGCCCAGAGGCGCGTTGTTCACCTGGAAATAGAAACCCCCACCCGGCTTGAGCACACGGCCCGCCTCGGCGATGTAGCGCGCGGTGATCGCTGCCTTCGGAATGTGCTGAAAGGTGATGTAGGAAAAGACGAAGTCGAACCGGCCGTCGGCGAAGGCACTGAGATCGCGCCCGTTGCCCAAGTGCAGCTGGACGTTCGCGAAGGCAGCCAGATTCTCTCCGGCTTGGGCGATCATCTCCTGCGAGACATCGATCGCGTGAACGACGGCGAAACGCCGGGCGAAGCAGCGGGTCATCCGTCCGATACCGCAGCCGATCTCGAGCATCTCTTCGCGGCCGGAGAAGTCGAATTGCGCCTCGTTCAGGAACCTCTGCGTCAGGATCTCGCCCCACTTCCAGAATTCCTCGGGATCCTGCCGATCGTAGGGACGATAGGAGGACACATAGTAGGTCGCGTTCTCCCGGGCCTTCTCGTCCCAGAACGCTCTCATCCGCCGGCTGTCTCTTTGCGACATGATCCACCCTCTGCCGGGATGCGTTCTCCGCCGGGAAGTCGCCCTGCTTCCGATTCCGGCCGCCGTCCCCTTCATCTTATAGTCGCCCTCGCGCACCCGTGTCCAGAGTTACGCGCCTCTCCGGGAACGAGCCGCGTCGCGAGCGGACGGCGGCGCCCCATGCGGGGCGAGCCATGGCCGCTCCAGGACGATCCGGGGGGGCGATCCCCGTCGGTCCGCTCGGTTGCCTCCGGGAGAAGGCTTCTGCTATCGTCATCTCCATCGCGACGGAGTCACAGGGGGCATCGGATGATCCTCGAAGATATCTACGCACTCCTCGAAAACAGCTTCGATTTCGTCCTCGGCGTCGACGGCGAGGAACGGGTCGTCCACGCGAGCCCCCTCATCCGTCACGCCCCCGGCCCCGAGCGCCGGCGGCTGGAAGGTCAATCGCTCGATAGCATCCTCACGCCCGAGTCGCTGCAGTCGTGCCGGGCGGGGATGGCGCAGGCGCGTGAGTCGCTCGGCGGGATGGTCGTCTTCGCCCTGCAGGACAAGGGGTTCTCCTCACTGCCCCTGCGCGCGGGCTATGTCAAGACCGACGGCCGGGACGTCTACCTGCTCTTCGGCGCCCAGCTCGACAGCCTGAGCACGCTGGCGCAGGAGGACAAGGACGAGCGGATCAAGGAGCTCGCCTGCCTCTACACGGTCGCCGAGTGGATCGAATCCTCGACCACGATCAAGGAGTTCTTCACGCTGCTGCCCGACTACCTGCGCGCGGGCATGCGCTATCCAGACCGGGCGGTGGTCTACTCGGTCTATCAGGGCCTGGAGTACGGCGGTCCGCTGGCAGGGTCGACGTACCTGCGGGCGAAGCTGATCGTCAATCAGCGCGTGGGCGGGGAAATCCGCGTGGGCTACGACGACTCCACCCTCGGTCTGCTCCCCGAGGAGCAGCGCATGCTCGACGAGATCGCCCGCATGCTGAGTGTCGCCCTGGAGCGCAAGGAGCTTTCCGAACGGCTCGTGCTCAAGCAGGAGGAGGAAGCCTCCTACCGCAATCACCTGGCCGATCTGGAGCGGCAGATCACCGCCCGCACGCGCGAGTTGGACGAGCAGCGCGACCGGCTCGGGCGGATCGATTCCTACCTGGATCGGGTGAATCAGAACTGGGAACAGTCGAAGACCTATCTGGCCACGATCCTCAAAGGCATGCCCGATCCCGTCGCCCTGATCGATCTGCGGCGCACGCTGGTGATGACCAATCGCGAGCATGTCCAGCCGGGCGACAAGTGCCACAAGACGCTCTTCAACAACGACACCCCCTGCCAGGACTGCCGCCTGGCGCGGATCGTGCGCGAGAAGACGCCGATCACGCTGACGATCGAACACGACGGGCGCCAGCTCGAGGTCCACGCGTTGCCGATCTTCAACCGCGAGCATGCGGTCGAGGGCATCATGGAGTTCTACCGCGACGTGACGCTCGAGCGGACCTACGAGCAGCAGCTGCGCCAGGCGGACCGGTTGGCCTCGCTGGGACAGCTCGTGAGCGGGATCGGCCATGAAATCAACAACCCCAATCAGTTCATTCGCGGGAATGTGAAGATCCTGCAGCAGGCGTTCGACGACCTGCTCCCGATCCTGGACGAGTACTACGCGTCGCATCCCGAGCTCAAGGTGGCGCGGCTGCCCTACAAGTTCTTCCGCGACCACGTGACGGTGCTGGTCAACGACATGGGCCACGGGTCCGAGCGGATCAAGGGGATCGTCGAAGGGCTGAAGCGCTTCGCCCGTCGCGACGAAGGGCTGTTGATCGACAACGTGGATCTGAACACGGTCGTCGAGGCCTGCACGCGGCTCGTGCACAACGAAGTTCACAAACGCGCCGAGATCGAGCTCGAACTCGAACCCGATCTCCCGACCTTCACCGGCAATTCGCAGAAGGTCGAGCAGGTGCCGGTCAATCTCATCGTCAACGCGGCCCAGGCCATCCCCGACGACCGACGCGGGCGGATCGTCGTCCGCACCGCCGCGGCGGACGGGCATGTGGCGGTGGAGGTGAGCGATAACGGCAAGGGCATGAACGAGAAGACCCTCAAGCAGATCTTCGACCCCTTCTTCACCACCAAGCGCGCCACGGGGGGGACGGGGCTGGGACTCGCGATCGCGTTTCGCATCGTCGAGGAGCACCAGGGTTCGATCGGCGTCCAAAGCAAGGTCGGCGAGGGGACGACCTTCACCGTGCGGATTCCGGTGGCCAAGGCGGTTCGCCCGGGCGCGGGGGGCGAGGTGCGGGCGCAGGCCGCCCCGCCGGGGGAGGGCTCCGCGGGGTCATGAACGAGCGGGATGGGATGATGAAGAAGATCCTGATCGTGGACGACGATGCAGCCGTCACCAACTACCTGATGGTCTTTCTCATGCAGACCGCGCTCTTCGAGACGACGGTGGTCAACGACTCCCGCGAAGTGCCCGCACTGCTTTCGCGCGAGGCCTTCGAGGTGATCCTGCTCGACATGGACATGCCCAATGTGAGCGGTCTGGACATCCTGCGCCTGCTGCGCGACCGCGGCCTGCATGTCCCCGTGATCGTGCTCACGGGCGTGGCCGACGTCGATCTGGCCGTGCGCTCCCTCAAGCTGGGCGCCTTCGACTACCTGACCAAGCCGGTCGAGGACGAGCACCTGCTGGAAGTGATCGATGCGGCGATCTCGCATCACAACCTCCATCATTCGATCGAGGAGTTGCCGCGCGAGTTGACCCGGGAGAACCTGACCCACAAGGACGCCTTCGAGCGGGTGCCCACGCAGGATCCGGTGATGATCCGCCTGCTCCACGAGGCGGAGCGGGTTGCCGGCAGCAGCCTCAGCGTCTTCATCCTGGGTGAACGCGGCACGGGCAAGGAGATGCTCGCCCGGGCGATCCATGGGGCCAGTCCGGCCCGCGACCGGGCGTTCGTGCTCGTCGATGCTTCCGCCCAGATGCCCGAGCAGTTCCCGGCCGCGTTCTTCGGCCAGGCGCGCGTGTGGGGCGGGGATCGCGAGGAGCGGCCGGGGTTTCTGGAGGAGGCCGAAAAGGGCACGATCTATCTCTGCGAGATCGAGCACCTGACCCGGTCGATGCAGGTGCGCCTGCTGCGCGTGCTGCAGACGGGCGAGTACTATCGCGAGAATTCGACGCAGATCCGCAAGGCCGACGTGCGCTTCATCGTTTCATCGTCGCTGAATCTCGCCGCCGAGAAATACCAGGAGATCTTCTCGCACGATCTGCTCTATCACTTGATGATCAACTCACTGAGCGTGCCCCCCCTGCGCGAACGCATGGGCGATCTGCCGCTCTTGATCGAGTTCTTCCGGCGCCAGGGGCAGTCGAAGATTCCCCGGCCGGTGACCGGCTTCGCCCCCGCCTACGTCGAGCTGCTGTCCAAGCACGACTATCCCGACAATCTGCAGGAGCTGCGCACGATCATCGAGACCTCGATGGTCAATGCGGAAGGGCCGGTCGTGACCGTCGAGGCCCTCCCGCCCTACATCCGCCAGAAGATCGTCGCGCGCGCGGCCGCCGGAGGCGCGGGGGCGGCTTCCTGATGCGAAGGCCGCCCCCCACGCAGGGAAGCGGCCTCCGTGAACCCTTGACAGGGTCGTTCCATATCAGCGAAGCATCACATCGCGCTTGATGATCTCGCGCCCCGCACCGGTCAAACGCAGGAAGTAGACCCCGGCCGGCGCGGGGCTGCCCCCCTGCGTCCGGCCATCCCACGCGAGCAGATGAACGCCCGTCGCCAGCGTGCCGTCTTGAAGAGTGCGCACGAGCCGGCCGTTGACGTCGTAGGCCTGCAGGGAAACCTGCTCGGGCTGCTGCAGCACCAGCCGCAGCTGGGTCTGCCCGCGGTGAGGATTGGGACCGACGTACGAAAGGGCGAAGTGCTCTCCCGCGGGGTTCGCCGCCTCCGCTTCGTCATCGAGCCAGGGCGTGGTCCCGATGGCGACGGTGAAGAGCAGCGTCTGCGGTTCGCGGATCGTCACGGCGTAGGCACCCGCGGGGGTGCCGTCGACCCAGATCTGACGGTCCAGGTCGATCACGCGCACGCCGTATCCGGTCGGCACGGTCTCGGAGAGATCCCAGGCGAGGCGGATCGTGCCCGCTTCGGCCGCCACGATCTCGACGGTCCACGAAGCGCCTGGATCGGATACGGGGCGGACGTCGCACTGCATGGATTGGACGGCGTCGGGCATGCTCTTGTTCAGGCTGCGGACGCTCAGACTCTGGCCCAGGCCGAGGGGCGGCACGAGCCGATCGCGGGCATCCCAGGCCTCCGCCGCCTTGCCCGCGGCACCGAGGCGGACCGCGCCCGCGGGATGCTCCCCGAGCTGCGCGGTCATCTGCAGCCACCAGTCGGGGGGATCGTCGGCGGCGAGATCGAGCGGATCTCCCCACGCGTAGGCCTCGCGCGGCTGGAGCACGAGGTCGAGGGGCTTCTCGCCGAGATTGGCGATGAAGTATCCCGTCCAGGGGGACAGCAGGGCGCCGTCCGCATGGTATTGCTCGCCGTCGTAGGCGTGGAGCGGCCGGACTTCCAGTAGATTCGCTCCAACGGCCTCGGCGATCGTCACGGACTTGGCGCCGTCATCGACGCGGGCGTCGCCGAGCGCGATCTCGTATGCGTAGGGGTTTCCGATCTGGTTCCACCCGGGGGCGAGCTCGATGGCGATGCCTTCCGGGCCGGCCGCGAAGACCGTGGCGCCGGTGAAATCCAGGCGCCGGGTCTGCTCGGTGAGAAGCCAGAAGGCGCTTCCGGGCGCGAACGCTTCCGCGCCCGCTTGGCCGAACTCGCAATAGGACTGCGTGGCCGCGTTCCAGCGGCCGCCCTGCCAGGACACGCCCTGCTCGCCGAGGTCGTCGCCCAGCACGGCCTGCACGGAGCCGTCGCTGAGAACCGCCGGCAGGCTGATCATGCGCCCCGTACCTGCCTGGGCCATGAGCGCACCGCCGCCGTCGCAGTCGGTGACCTGCACCCCCTGCTGCAGCGGATGCTCGGCGTAGTCGAAGGCGGGCAGATGCGCGACGCGATCCTGGTCCCGGCCCTCGAGGTAGTACTCGATACCCCGCAAGCCGATGAGATCGCCGGGAATCGTCGAGATCCATCCGCCGTCCGGCTGTAGCGCCATGGGCAGGGTGGCGTACTCCGGCCGCCCTCCCAGGCGGTAGCTGAGAACGACGGTGTCGGGCGCCGTCTCCGAGATCACCTCTGCATTGATGGCCAAGGCGTTGCCCGCCGCCGTCCACGGCGAGCCCGACGGCCTCTGGCGGATGGCGAAGGCCTCGACAAGCTCGGCCAGGATCCCGCCGAGAGGGCGTGCGGATCGTGGGACGCCTGCCCCGCCACGGGCTGAGCCACCGAGGCGATGCCCTGCAGGCTGCCGGATGAACCGGGGCCGCCCGCCGTCACCCATACGCCGCGCCCGGGCGTCATCTCCGCATGCGCCCAGAGGGCGAGAATCCCGACTCCGCCCAGCGCCAGGAGCGACAGAATGCCTGCCCGCACGGAAGCCCTGGAGCGCCTGCAGGCGATGATTCGCAATCTCATCTCCGTCTCCTATCGAGCGGTTATTCCGCCACGGTCACGAGCACCTCGTTTCACATCCGCGCCCAGCGCCTCGCCGCTCCGGGCCGGCCGGCCCGATCAGGCCGGCAGGCCGAAGCGCCGGGGTCGGCGCATCTCACTGCACCCGCATGATGAAGGCCAGCGCGTAGTAGGGGGGCATGTTGTTGTGCGCCGCCCCTTCGCCGCTGCTCTGGATCGAGATCCCGGTCGTCGCGCTGACCGTGCCGGCGGCGTTCTCGTAGGGGTACTCGACCGCCGTTCCATTCTCTCCGTCGTAGTCCAACCCCTGGTAGTTACCGTACACCGGACTCGTGTAGAAGTGCGCATGGCCCGGATCGGTTACGCCATGGTCATGGCTCGGCATCTCGCTGGTGGTCAACGTATGCATCGACTCGCCGCCCGTCGATCCGATCGAGTAGCCGCCTCCGGCCGCGACCACGAAGCGGTCGCGCAAGTCCGGAGTCGTATGCCCGTTGACCGTCTGGCCGTTGCACAGCGCCCAGCCGGAGGGCACCGAGCCGCCCGACCACATGACGATGCCGCCGACCGGGATCGTTCCGGGCCCTTCCTCGTTGACGAAGCGCGTGTCGAGGCCGGAGGTGTTCGTGCCGATGGTGATCCGGTCGTTCTCATTGTCGGGCGTGATGACGATGTAGTCGCCGGCGACCAGATCGATGTCGCCTCCGTCGTGCACCACTCCGTCGACGCTGCTGATGATGTCGAAGGAGATCATGTCGAGGGCGACGCTGATTTCCTGGCCTTCATTGACGAAGCGGTCGTCGTAGATGCTGCCCGATCTGTAGAACTCGTCGAGCTGGACCTCGTCGTCGGCGATCTCGAGCCCCGTGCCGGGAGTCACCGCGAAGAAGTTCTCCCCATCCTGCCGCAGCCCCGGGCCGGCCAGTTCAATGACGTCGACGACCAGCCCGTCGTCGGTCGCCAGGAGCCCGTGTCCGGCGTTGACGCCCACCGTCACCTGGGGGCCGCCGGAGTCGGTCACCTGGATTCCGGGCCCGGCGTGCACATCGGTCACATCCCCGGTCGCCGAGATCCAGATCGTGTCCTCTTCATCGTCGGCCAGGATGCTCACATTCGGACCGGCGGCGAGCACGATGTCGCCCCCGTCGTTGACGACGCCGCTGATGCTGGCGACGACATCCGTGCCCAGCATTCCGGCCGTGACCGAATTGGGCTCGTCTTCGTTGATGAAGCGCTCGTCGTAGGCCTCGCCCGAACTGTAGATCGCCTCCAACCCCACGCGGCCGCCGCTCAGCGTCAGCCCCGTGCCGGCATTCACCGCGATCGCATCCTCGGAGACGATAATCCCGTCGCCCGCTCCCACGGCGAGAGTCACCTGCGGTCCCTCGGGGGTCGTGGCGATGAGTCCATCGCCCGCGGCCACGTCGGTGACGTCTCCACCCTCTCCGTCGACGGCCGAGATCGTGATCGTGTTCGCGGCGTCATCCGCGGCGATCGTCACATTCGGGCCGGCCGCAAGCGTAATGTCGCCGCCGTCGTTGCTCACTCCGGCGATGGCGCTCACGAGATCCGGAACGATCATCGCGCTCGTGATCGAGTTCGCCTCGCCGGCATTGAGGAAGCGGGTGTCGTAGGCGCTTCCCGAGAGATAGGCCGCGTCCAGCTGAACCGCGTCGGGCGTCACTTCGATGCCCGATCCCGCACCGACCGCGAGGGTGACTTGGGGGCCTTCCGGCGTGGCGGCCGTCAGTCCCGCTCCGCCGATCACATCGGTGACATCGCCCGCGCCAATGTCGGCGGCGATCGTGATCGAATTCGCCGCATCGTCGGGAGTGATCGTGATGTGCGCGCCGGCCACGAGCTCGATGTCGCCCCCGTCGTTGGCGACTCCGGAAATGCTGCTCACCACATCGGTCCCGAGATCCGCGGCGGTCAGACTGCCGTCGAGCACCGCCGCGCCGTCGGCGGCGCCGTCGGCGAGCGCCTCGGCGGTCGCCGCGCGCCACGCGTAGGGGACGCTGTGAAGGGGATAGCGGGGCGTCAGGGCCGCGCCGTCGACCGAAACTTCGAGCCAGTAGTCCTGGTCGAAGGCCAATCCGGCGAGCGGACCAAGGGTGGCGGTGTAGAGTCCGTCGGTGATGAGGATCTCCCCGGCGTCCTGGCTCCACAGCGGTGTGCCCGCTGCCTCTTGCGCGTAGATCGAGAAGACCAGATGCGCCGAGCCCGAGAAAGGCGCTTCGTCCACGGACAAAACCCCCTGGAATGTCATCGTCTCAGGCACACTGGCACTTGCCGTCCAAACCCACGCACACGCCGCAAGAACGACCAGCGGCGCGAGCAATCCGAAGGTGGCGCTGCGCTGCAGGACCCGCGGCCCAGGGGTTTCACACCGTCTCATTGCCGTCTCCTCCCAATGAACAGACCCGTGGCACAGAGATGCCCCACTGCGTCGGGCATCCCGCGGCCGAAAGCCTCGGAACGAGTTCTCAGCCGAATATCGGCGGAGGGGGGGGAGAGATTGATGCAAATGGGTTGCGGCCCATATGTCGGAAAACGTGAGATATGGGTTTCGGGCGGGGACTTATCCAGACGCTCTGTCCATCTCGCCACGCCGCACGCAGACGGTGGTCGCACGCCTGGCGGATCTGCCCTATTCTGCCGCCATATGCATTTGCCGGGCGGACTTCATCACTAAGAGGAGGACCCCATGCGCACGTCGATCGCAGTTGGTGCTCTGGTCCTGGCGCTCTTCGCCGGCGCTGCGGCGCAGGCCGAGCAGGTCTACCTGCAGGCCAATTTCGACGGCAAGACGATCGATCAGCCGATCGGGACGGGGGGCGCGGCGGTGGGCGAGCCGGTTTCCATCGCCGAGGACTACATCGATACCGCCGTTCGCGCCACGCCGATGCCGACGCCCTGTCTCGAGATCACGGATCAGGACGACTACTATGCCGGCGCTGTCCGCTTCGAGCTTCTCGATAACGTCGAGATCACGTCCGGAACGGTGGTCGTCGCGGCGGATTTCTGGATCCCCGCGGATCTGGAAGCCGGGATCGGCTGCTACCTTGGCGTACGCGAGAGCGACGGGGCCTCCCACTCCTTCACCAATGTGCGTTTCCTGGACGGGGGCTCCATCGGGTGCGACGATGCCGGCGGGGGCCTGGGCACGGTGGGAACCTATGCGTTCGGCGAACTCGTGCGGGTCATCATCCTCTTCGACCTGGACGAGGCCACCTACGATCTGCGGGTGAACGGGGAACTGCTCCTCGACGATCAGCCCCATGATGTGGTCGGAGCCGGGATCGGAGCGCTGGAGATCGGGTGCGAGAGCGGCGCTTCCGTGGGGAACAGCTACTTCGTCGACAACATTCACGTCGGCGACGAGATTCCCACGCCGGTCGAGTTCGAGACGTGGGGGGGCGTCAAGGCGCTGTTCGGGGGCGAAGGCGACCCGCGGGACCAGCGGGGTCAATGATCCGCAGGGGACATCTTCTGCCGCGCCGCCTGCCGCATCTCGATCAGCGCGGGCTCGAGATCCGGCGGCGCACCCTTGACCAGCAGTCGCTCGATCCCGTCCAGCGCCGCCTTGTATTCCCCGCGCGCCAACTGGATCCGTGACAGGAGCACGCCATACCGGTCGAGCTGGTCCTCCGAAGGACGGGTGGCCTGGCAGCCGAGGCAGGTTTCAAAGATGATCTTCTCCGCCTCGTCCAGCGCCCGCCCGTGGCGCAGCGCGAACTCCGCAAAGACCGCCCGCGCACCCATCGACTGGCCGCCCAACTGCGTCAAGTGCCGGTAGGCGGCTTCAGCCTCATCCAGCGAACCCTGCATCTCGAGCGCCGTGGCATAGAGCTGCCACACGCCCGGATCGCTTCCATGGTCGCCCTCGAGGAGCGGGTCGAGCAGCGCGAGCGCGTCGGCCGCGCCGCCGGAGGCGGCGAGGATCTCCGCCTGGGCGATCCGGTACTGCGAGGCCGCCGCGGGATCGACAGCCTCGCCCTCGCGCAAAAGCTCCACGGCGTTTGCCGCGTCTCCTGCGCTGGGAGCGGCGCCGCGCCGGCCCAATCCGGCGACGATCTGAGCGAGGGCCACGCGGGAGTTCGCTCTCGACGGCTCGCTCGCGAGCGCGCGTCGATAAGCGAGGGCGGCCTGGCTCTCGTCGCCGAGTTGATCGCACACTTGTCCCAGCACTTCGTGCACCAGCGCCTCGTCGGGATGTGCGGCGGCCTCTTCCTGAAAGGCCGCCAACGCGGCCTGCCGGTCCCCCTGTTGATAGGCGACGAAACCCGCCTTGAAGCGGTCGCCCAGTTTCATGGCCCGCTCGTAGTCGGAGCCGAGGAGACCCGCGTACATCTCGAAGGCAGCGAGGGGATCGTCGATCTCCAGCAGTTCCTCCGGAGCGTCGGCGTATTCGTCCTGATCTTCCTCGTCCGCGAACCGGTCGCGTTCCCGTGATGGCGGCTTCACCCCGCGGGCGCTGATCGTCGCACCTTCCGCCTCGCGCACTCGCGCGGCCAGGGTCTCGATCTGCGCGGCGAGCGCCTGTTCATCGGGCTTCACATGTTCGCGGGCGATGGCCAGCGACTCGGCGGCCGCGTCGGGGACCCGATCGTCGAGGAAACGCCCTGCCTCCTGGATCTTCATCTCGATCAGACGGTGGCGCGCATCGCGCACCTTGCCGCGCAGCCGCTCCTCCGCGGATGGATCTTTGTTCAGGATTTTACGCAGCGCGTCCCGGTAGAGCCGGTTCGCTTCCAGGGGGTCGGAGGACATCAGGGCATCGGCCTTGGCCTCCAGCGATTCGCTCTTGTTCTTGCCCGAACCGAAGAGCCCCATGCGTCTCCCTCCGCCGGCCCGGCCCGGCCTGGCTGCCCTGCTTGCGCCCTGGCGTCCGATCGGGTGATTATCCGGATGCGGGGCGGCGGATTCAAGTGCCGCCCGCAGCCTGTGTGCTGCCCGCAGCCTGTGTGCTGCCCGCGGCCGGTGTGCCGCCCGCAGCCTGTAGACGCAACGCGGGCCAGTCCTCCTCGGTGTGGTCCTCGCACACGCGCAACCCGCGCGCCTCCATGGCTGCCTCGAGTTCCGGACGATCCGCGGGCCTGAATCCGGAGAGGATGAGACTGCCCCCACTCGCGAGCGATGCGTGGAAGAAGCCGGCCAGATCGAGAAGCGGATTGAGGAACACATTGGCCAGGATGAGATCGAAACGGGAGCTGCGCAACGCCCGCGCCTCCCCGCGCACCATCCGCACGACATCGCCCATCCCGTTCAAAGCCGCATTGCCCCGCAGCGCGCGGATCGCCTCGGCATCGGTGTCGATCGCATAGGCGAGGGCCGCTCCCACTTGCAGCGCGCGCAGGGCCAGGATGCCCGTGCCCGTGCCGATGTCCAGCACGAGCGCGGGCGCGGGAGAGAGGGCTCGGTTGCGTCGCAGACGACCTGGAAAGCGAGGTCCGACCGCCGCCCACGACTCGATCAAATGCAGGCACGCACGCGTCGTTCCATGGGTGCCCGTTCCGAAGGCCTGCGCGGGTTCGATGACGAGGGTGTCCTCGCCGGGGTTCACCGCAGCGGGCATCTCCCAGGGCGGTGCGATCCAAAGATGCGGCGTCGCGCGAAAGGGACCGAGCGCCATGCGGGTGCGCGCGACCCAATCCTCTCCCGGTTTCGTCGCGCTGCGGACGCTCAGCACGCCGAGGTCGCCGGCGGAAGCGAATCTACGGATGGCGGCCCTTAGGAGTGCGTCGGCGGGCGCCGAGCGTGGGGTGAAGTACCCGACGATCTCGATCGTTCCCGGCGCAGTGCCAGGCGAAGGGGGCGGGCCCGAGGCGTGCCGGTCGGGTACGCCGAGCTCCTGGGCCGTTCCCTGCGCGCCAAGCTCGAGCAAGGCCGTCTCAATCGCCGCGGCCAGGTCAGCCAGGGCGGATACGCGGATCTCGACGTAGTCTTCCCGGTCTTTCCGCGCGAGGCCGGTCACGGCACCCCCCGCACGATGGTCACCCTCTTGATCGTCGCTCCCTGAGGCAGCGACAGCATCGTCTCCCAGCCCTCCGCCAGCCGGCCGAAGATCGTGTAGCGGCCGTCGAGGTGCGGCTGATCCGAGAGGGTCAGGAAATACTGGCTTCCGCCCGTGTCCTTCCCCGAAAGAGCCATGCCGAGGACCCCGGGCTCGTAATGCAGCGGATTGATCTCGCAGCGAATCGCATGTCCCGGTCCGCCCCAGCCGTCTCCGCGCGGGCAGCCGTCCTGGATGACGAAATCGGGTACGACGCGGTGCCAGCGGCCGCCATCGAAATAGCCTTGCTCAGCCAGCCGCGCGAAGTTTACGACGGTGAGCGGGGCCTGCTCGCCGAAGAGCTGCACGCGCAATGGCCCTGCGTCGGTCGCGATGATCGCCTCGCGCGCGGCGGCCGCCTCTTCGATCGCGCGACGATAGTCGGCCACGGTCCAACCCGATTCCTGTACGCCCGGAGCGAGCGTCTCGGGGAGGCACGTGCGGCACCCGGGTCGCGGCGCCGGCAGTTCGCGCAATGCGTCTCCCTCGCGCAGCGCATCGATCGCCGCTTCCCGCAGGCGGCGGTCGGGATCCTTCCGCGCGATGGCGAGCAGCGCGTCCGCGGCAGGGTCGCGTTCGGGCGAATCGAGCAACGCGGCCAGCAGCGTGATGGCGGCCTGGCGCGCGTCGGCCGAAGAGTCTTCCGCCAATCCGCGGCCGCGCCGCATGAAGGGCGAGAAATCGCCTGCGAGGCGCCCTTCCTCGAGCCGATCGCTTGCCATGCGCCCTTCTTCCAGCCGATCGCTTGCCTGCTGCGCCAGTTCCTCGCCCGCCAGTGTCCGCAGGACCTCATCGTCGCCGGCCAGGAGCGAATCGACCTCGTGCCACGCCGTGCGCAAGAGGCACTCCGCGACCCAGGCTTCGACGACGGCCTTCGCCACGCGCGGGTCGTCGTTCAGAAACTCGCGCAGAAGCGCGGCCGTCCGTACGTGCAGGCTGTCCGGAGCGCCCGCCCGTGCCGGAGATGAGTCGGCCTCCGCCATCGCGGCCAGTCCGGTCGCCCCGGCCAGGCGCACCTCCCAGTCGGGATCGCTTCGCGAACGTTCGATGAGATGCAGCGATTGCATCGTCCATCCTTCTTCCTGCGCGCGGGTCAGGATGGTCTCGAGCGCTACGGCGCGTTCCCAGGGGGATTCCGAAGCCAGCGTGGTTTCGAGCGCTTCGATCAGCGCGGGGGCCACCAGGATCCGTCCCAGCGATTGAATCGCCGTGATCCGCACGTGCGCATGGGCGTCGTCGAGGCGGCCGATGATCGCCGCCGTGATCCGCTCCCGGCCGTCGTGCCCGTCCGCATCGGCGGGAGTGCCGAGGGCCGCCAGGGCGCGTAGCGCCTCGACCCGCAGCCGCGGATCGGTCGCGTCGCAATGCTGAATCAAGACCTCGCGTGCCTGCCCAATCCGATGCGGGCTCGCCTGCGCTCGCCCGAGGCCCCGGAGCGCCTGCAGGCGCGTTCGCACATCCCCGTCGCCGGCCAACTCCACCATGCGCAGAAGCACGGCGTTTCGTTCCTCTGCAGAAAGTTCAATGCCGCCTGCAACGGGCGTGCGACCCGCCGCCGTCGAACCGAGCATTCTCATCAAGGCATACGCGGCTCTCCACCGCGTTTCCGGATCGCCATCGCGAGTGAGGGCGAGGACGCGCTCCAGATGGCCGGTGTGCCTGCCTTTCCAGCAGGCGAGGAGTGCGGCTTGAACGACGAGGGGATGCGGGTCTTCCAGGCCGGCGCGCAACGCGGCGGGATGGACGTCGGGACCGCAACGGCCCAGCCCCTCGACGGCGGCGGCGCGAACCTCGGCCTCGCCTTCGGCGCCCGAGACGAGGCAGGCCGCGAGAATCGTTCCGGCCGTGGGGGTCTCGAGCAATCCGAGCGCGAAGGCCGCCGCGCGGCGGACCTCGCGCGACGCGTCGGTGCGCAGATGGTGCGCGAGAGTCGCCTCGGCGAGCGAACTGCGCGATGCATCCCCGGTCGGGCCGAGGATGCGCCCGATCGCCAGGCACGCCCGTGCACGCGTCGATGCATCGGGCGAGGCGAGGAAGGGGATGAGCGCTCCCGGGGGCTCGCGGCGGTCCTCGAGCCGCAGAATCTGCGCGGCCTGCGCTTGACCGTCCCAGGCAGCGGCCGCGAGCGCGGGAACAAGTGAGGGGACCACGATCATTCCCACAACCGGGATCGCCCGCAGAGCCGACAGGTGTGTGCGGCGCGCCGACATGGCCGCGACCGATCTCGTGGAGGGGCGATGAACAGGGCTCGTCTTCATGCGGGGTACCACCTTTCGGGTCGCAATCTCGGAATCCCGATTCTCATGGATCGAGGGAGGCGCCCCGCGAACCACGATGACGCGAAGATTGGCACGTCGCGGCCCGCCTGGGAATCTCCGAAGTCTCATCCGGACAACTGATTGAAGGACAATCGGTTGTCTGCTCGGGCCTTTGCCGGTCCATCCCGGAGTGCGCTTTCCTTGACGATCGGGGCATCCGGGAAGTACAATTAAGCGCACACGAGATCAGCATCTCAGGCACTTGCCACCGATCCACAAGGGTGGTGGGGGTGCGGAGGGGGCATGCGCATCAGCTTCCTGCTTATCCCGCTCTTCGTTTTGACGCTCGCAGTTGCGGGCGCTCAGGAGCGGACCTATTACCTGCAGACCACGGCGGCACCCGCCTGCACGGGCACGGGCGAGGCTACGGAGCTGGGGTGCGGCATCACCGAATGCATGGGATACGGGGCGGCGGGATCGTGGGCCGACGAGATCCAGGTGGTTTTCACGCTTCCAACCCCTCCCCACGGAGGGCCCTGGCTCGTCCAGCATGTAGATTTCCTGATGAGCGGCGCGGGTGACCATCCGGTCCTGATCCGGCAACCCGGTGGGACTTCCCCCGGTTGTCCGGGAACGATTCTCGACGAGAGCGTCCATTTCGCGCCCGGGTATTCCGCCTGGCCCCCTGCGGATTGGACGCGCGTCACGCTGAGCGGCTCGCTGCCTCCCTACGGCGCACACCTGGAAGTGGCGGGCGGGGCGTCTTTCGCGATCGGCATCCGGCTTCTGGAGGGGGATGCGATCGGACTGGTATCGAGCGCGGCCGCGGAGGGACTGGCGTGGAGCATCCACGCCGGTGAGTGGCATCAGGACTGCGCGGAACTGTCGATGAGTCCCGCCGTGAGGCTCGGGCTGATCGACTTGGGAACCAGCCCCGTCGAGTCGCAGAACTGGGGTATCATCAAGGGGCTCTTTCGATAGACCTCCTGCCGGCGGCCGCGAGCGGCGCTGCGATCGGATTCGCGCAGCCCCGCGGCCGCGATCGACAGCTTGTGGCCCGGCAAAAGGGAAGGTGAGGGTCACCACGCGAGCGCGGCTATTTCGGTAGCCGCGCTCACTCTTTGAGCGGCCCAGCCGCCGGTTTCCCACGATGCGGATTGCTCACGAGCGCGGCAGCGGGGACAGTGAAGCCGCCTCCGGCGCCGGCGACCGCGCAGGTGGACACGCATGAGCGCAGGGACGGGCATGCGGCGATTTCGGGGATGGGACTTCCGGTGCCCTAGCGGCTGGGAGTGGCATTGAGATGCGTCGGCGAGTCATTTCGCTTGTGCTTGGCATGGCTGGTGCGCTGAGCGCTTGCAGTGATGATGATGGGGTGCGACCAGATACGACCCCTCCGGCTCGGGTGGGTGATCTCGCTGTTTGCAATGGTCAACCAGGTGGTGCCCTGCTGACCTGGACGGCCCCAGGTGACGACGGCCATTCCCCCCGTGCGACGCGGTACGACATACGGGGTCTTCCCGGCGTCGCGCGAGAGGAGGACTGGGATGAGGGCATCGTGGTCGATTCGACAAAGTGCTCTGGGGTCCCTGGGGCCGCGGAAAGCCTGCGTGTGTCCGGAATCGACGG
>JAZDGX010000223.1:0-2361 GCA_043806645.1 Candidatus Eiseniibacteriota bacterium
GCTGATAGGACAATGCTTCCGCGCAGACCGCAAGAAGCGCGCCTGCCGGCCTCCCCAAGGATGATAGAATAGACGGGAGACTGCATGCGAGGGGGTCAGGCGGCGGGGGTGAGAGAGGTACGGCGGGCCGAGAGCACCATAATGGCCGTTATCGTTACTACGGCGGCATACATCGCCGGCGGTGGGGACGCGGCCGGGCTCAAGGATATCCTCCGGCGCGTGGACCGCTCGGCCTTGACGCGCATCGCCAGGCTCTACCTCAAGAAATCCATCGCCGAGTCCGACCCATCCATCTATCGCGGCTTCATCGACAGGATCGCCGGTCTCGATCCCGAGGCGGCCCGGAGCCTGCCGGTCCCCTGACCGCGGCGAACGGATCGCCAGCGGGCATCACCGAGCCCGCTCTTCCAAGAACCGGACCTGCGCGGCGGCCCGTGCCAGTCCGGGATCGAATCCAAACCGGCGCGCGTCGCGAAGGACGTCTTCGAGCGGTCGGCCGCGGCGCAGCGCCTCGAGCCCGGACATCATGGATGTGCGGTTCATGCCCCGCGTGCAGTGAATAAAGACGCGCCCCGGAGCGGCGTCAATCGTCGCAAAAAAGCGTGCGACCTGCTCCGCCGAGGGAACGCCGCTGATGGGCAAATGGAGGTAGGTCATGCCGAGGGCCTCGACGACCTCCCTTTCGCCGCCGTCCGACGCCCGCAGGTTGATGACGAGCTCGACGCCTCGGCTCCGGAGCAGTCGAAATCCTTCCTCCGACGGCTGGGCGCCGCGGAGAAGAGTCTCGTCGACCTCTCCCAGATTCGGCAATGGGCTGGCGCGGTGGAGGCGCTCGAGCGCGGCACGCTCGCGCTGCGCGCCGCCAAGCAGCCTGTAGCCATGATAGAACAGCTTGTCCAGGGGCGGCGTCCGGCCGAACCGGTCGTAAAGCCGCTGTCCGACCACTGCGAACGTATCCGCGACCGCCAGGCCCGATGCCAACACCGAGCGCGCGAGCCGTTTGACCGCGCGATCAAAGGCGCCGGGATGAGGAGGCGCCGGCGCGCTTGCGCCGGGATCCCCGATCCTCCCGGGGATTTGGGGGTAGGGCGAGAGGATTAGGATGGCGCCCTGGCGCATCTTCCGCAGGGACTCCAGGCCCGCCGCAGTAGCGGGCGCCTCGGACGGAGAATACGGCGCCAGCGGAACATCGGGCCGTAGGCGCGCCCAGTGCTCCGAAAGGCTTTTGAAGAGCTCGCGCGCGCGGCCGCGCGCGCCGCCTTCGACCAGCGCGATGACGTCGAGGTCGCTGCCTGGCCGTGCCGTACCGCGCGCGTAGCTGCCGAGGAGGACAATCCCCGCTATGCGGCCGTCCCGAGGCGCTCCTTCGTTGAACTTCGTGATGTCGGCCAGCGCCAGGGCCTTGAACTGCTTCAGGACTTCCGGCTGCTCCACGCGGCGGAACGCCCGGATGCGCTCGAGCTCGCTTTCGGCGATTTGAGAATCGAGGAACGCGGCCCATCGGGCGGGGGGAAGGGTCGATGCTTGGCGGAGGGCTTTGACGAGGTTCTTGCGGAGCTGAGTCCCGCTGCCGCCGTAGGCGAGCGCGGCACGCGAGAGGAACCTGTCGACGGCGGGGTCTGCGGGGAAATAGCGCGAGAAGAGCTCCCGCGCTTCCGCAACGACAGCGGGAGTATCCGTCGACCAATCGCCGAGTATCCGTCCGGACCAGCCCAGCGTCTTTACGTCCATGAAGAATTGCAGCGCGCGGCGAGGCTCGATGACGCCGTCGGACGTCAAGGCGTCTTGATACGCCCTCCATTTCGAGAGCAGCCGCGGACCGACCTCCCACCATGTCTCGCGGATTCTGGAAACGAGCGCACGGATTCCGTCGCTGATTCGAGCATCTGCCGCCGGCGATGAGCCGCTGTTCGCCAGAAGCCAGCCGAATCGCGTGCCGCGGTCATGGGCGACGATATCGCGCGCTGCGTCCACGGCGTTCCACCACCAGGGCCGCAGCGCTCCGCGATAGGAGAACTGGCGCAAATTCTTCGGGTACGTGACGGCCTCATATCCCGCGCCGATGGCGAGGCCGATCAGGCGCGCGGTCCGCCAAGAAGCGTTTCCGAGGCGCGATGCCACGAGCGCAGCAGCGTAAAAGTGCCAGAATTTTGGTCCGAGATCGGCGACTCCTTCGGGATAGAGCGGGCTCTTGCCGAAGCGCGCCAGGCTCTCCTCGTGCAGGGCTCCCAGCAGGAAGTAGGCGCGCGCGGCGTCCGCGAAGGCGCGGTCGGCTCCCGCGGCCTCGGGAGCCGCGGGCAGGACTTCGCGCTCGATGAGGCGCAGCGGGCTCTTTCTTTGGCCGACGATGCCGCCGAGCAT
>JAZDGX010000224.1:0-11287 GCA_043806645.1 Candidatus Eiseniibacteriota bacterium
CGATGCGCCAGTGCTTCACCTGCCATGATGGGGTGAAGCACGACGATGCCTGCGCCCTGTGCCACGCCGGCCATCCCGGCCTGGCCGACATTCATCCGGCAGAGTGGCGGCATCAGCACGGCTCCCGGGCGGCACAGGACCGCGACTGGTGTACCCAGTGCCACCGCGAGGAGAACGACTGCCTCGATTGTCACCGGGGCGACGATCTCGAGGGACGCACCCACGATCTCAATTACCTCTACACCCACGGCATCGACGCGAAAAGCAAGCGCAGCGATTGCAGCGCGTGCCACGACATCCGCTCGTTCTGCGACGCTTGCCACGAAAGCGAGAATCGCATGCCCCTCATGCATTCGTCGGTTGCGTGGCTCGCCAACCACGGCACGGCCGCGCGCCGCGACGCAGAGGATTGCGCCGCGTGCCACGACTCGGCGGACCCCACGTGCGGCCGCGGCGGATGCCACAACGACGTGGACGGCGTGCGGGGCACGAACCCGCCCCTTCACGCCGCGGGCCTGGCACGCTTCGACACCTACGGGCCGTGGCACGGCGATGACGATTACTTCTGCTTCCAGTGCCACGTGAACTCCCGAGGGACGGGCGGCGGATTCTGTAATTACTGCCACGGGCAGGACTGAACCGGGAGGTCACGATTCACGCGCGACATCGCACCAGGATCATGCGGAGACTCAGACCGGCGGCGTGGATGTTGGTCGTGGCCGGGCTCGCCTGCGGGTGCAACTCGGAGCGAACCCCCGCGACGCTTCCCGGAGCGCATCCCACCGCGTGGATGGACGGCGCAGCGGCTGATTTCCACGGCCGGATCGTTCTCTTGAGCGGCACGGAGAGCTGCGCCCATTGCCACGGCATCGACGGGCCGGGCGGCCGGGTGGATGTTTCGTGCACGGATTGTCACGGCCCCGAAACGGGCGATTGCACAGCATGCCACGGCGGCCTGGACAACCCCAGCGGCGCTCCGCCCTACGGACTGCGCGGAGAGTCCGCGGACACGCTGCTCGCGGTCGGCGCGCACTCCGCCCACTTGGACCTCGCGGGACTCGGCGCTCCGGTGCCGTGCAACGCCTGCCATTCCGTGCCCGTCTTCCTGCTCAGTTCCGACCACCTCGATCAGGCGCGCCCGAGTGGGCAGCCGCTCGATTCCATCCCGGAGATCACCTGGCACGGCATCGCCGACGGCGGAAGCGCAGCCTGGAATCGGTCCGCACGAACCTGCTCGGGAACCTACTGCCATGGCGCCTTCAGCGGCGGCAGCGGCGGCACCGCCGGCAACGCTCCCGTCTGGACCGCCTCCCACCAGGCCGCCTGCGGCTCCTGTCACGATGTGGGCAGCAATCCCCGGCTGCTCGGCGGAAGGCACCGTGATCATGTCGCGGAAGAGGGCTTCGATTGCGTCGAGTGCCACGCCACGGTGGTCACGCGGCAGTTGGATATCAGCAACCCGTCCCTGCATGTCGACAGGAGAAAAACGGTCGCCTTTCTGCGGGGCGGGACGTTCCAGAACGGCTCATGTTCGGGGTTGAACAACTCCGCCTGCCACGGGCGAGAATCCTGGAACGAGGACCGGCAGCGCTGAAGAGGGCCGACCCGGGCCATTCTGGACTCTCAACCTGATCGGCGAGATCCGAGTTTTCTGTCATGTTGTCCGGGCGCCACGGTTGAGATCTTGGCCATCATCCCGAAATTGGCGGGCGGGCAAGGGCGTACGTCTTGAGAATCTCGGGGAGTGACCCTGTCAGTCCCACACGACTGCGCGCACCCCCCGAGGATAATCGTTGACTATCCTGCGGAATTGCATGAAAATCGGCAGATGGTCCGCCGAGCCAACATCCTCAAGCGTGACTTGGAGCTATCCTGGACTCCCAATCCGGTCACCGGGTCGGCGGCCCTCTTCCTCTGGGGCCCCCGGCAGACTGGAAAGACCACCCTTCTGCACCAGAAGCTCCCCCGCGCCACCTTCTACGATCTTCTCGACACGCGGCTGCGCGCCGCGCTGAGCGTCCGCCCCCACGACCTGCGGGAGGAACTGCTATCCACCCGGCCGCGCATCGTCGTCATCGACGAGATTCAGGAGGTACCCGATCTTCTGCAAGAGGTGCACTGGCTGCTAGAGAACACGTCCATGCGATTCGTGCTGTGTGGATCGAGTGCTCGCAAGCTGCGCCGAAAGGCCCGCAATCTTCTCGGCGGAAGAGCCACGGAATCCCATCTCTTCCCCCTGTCGAGTCACGAGATTCCCGACCTTGATCTGCTGCGGGCCTTTAACCACGGCACTCTTCCGGTCCACTATCTGACCCCGAAACCGGCCCCCCTCCTGCGGGCGTACGTCAACGCGTACATCAAGGAGGAGATCATCGACGAATCCGCGACACGGAACATTCCCGCTTTCGCGCGTTTTCTTCACGTGGTCGGACTCACCCATGGTCAACAACTCAACTACGCAAACATCGCCAGGGAGACGGGCGTTTCGGCGGCCACCGTGCGAAGCTACTACCAGATCCTGGAGGACACCCTGCTTGGGTTCACGCTCGAACCGTGGAGGAGGTCGAAGACGAGACGGCTCGTGGAAACGGCCAAGTTCTACCTGTTCGACATCGGCATCGCCAACTATCTGCATCCCGAGGCACGGACTGTCACGGAGGGCTCGGACCTATACGGCCGTGCGTTCGAACACTTCATGTTGAACGATGTGCGCGCCTTCCTCTCCTATCGGCGGCGCGAGCGCGCCCTCAGCTTCTGGCGAACCAGCTCGGGCTTCGAAGTGGACCTCATCCTGGGCGATCTGGAATGCGCACTTGAATTCAAGTCCGCGCGCCGGATCAGAGACGGGGACTTGAAGGGGCTACGCGCGCTCATGGAGGAACAGACCGTGGGACGCAGCGTCGTCGTTTCCCGCGAGGAGCGCGCCCGCCGGACCGAAGATGGGATCGAGATCTTCCCCTGGCGGAGGTTCTGCGA
Source organism: Candidatus Eiseniibacteriota bacterium (assembly GCA_043806645.1). GTDB lineage: Bacteria > Eisenbacteria > RBG-16-71-46 > CAIMUX01 > WJJG01 > JAZDGX01. The sequence continues at coordinate 2,977 of JAZDGX010000224.1, forward strand.
GCTGCTTTGGAAAGGCGAGATCATCTGAAGGCCGCAGCGGCCCGCCTACCCCTACCCCAGCCGCGGCCCCTTCACCCGCACATCCCCCCGCCGCTGTGTCCACCGATTCTGATCCAGATACTCGAGCAGCGGCACTGCCTGCTTGCGCGAGACTCCCAACAGGTCCTTCAAGTCCCCCACGTTCATCTCGTCGCGGCTCGTGAAAAACTCCCGCACCTTCGCGGCCAGCTCTTCCATCCGCGCCTGTGTGAAGTAGAAATCGGGCGGGATGCGCACGATCTCCCCGGAATCGACTAGCAACAGCAGCAGCGCTTCGATCTCGCGCGGGTCCGGACCCCGCTTCGGCCGGCCGGCGGCGCCTGCGCCCGCCGAAGCTCCACCTCCCGAGCCTCCAACCGAGCCTCCAACCGAGCCTCCAACTGAACCTCCAACCGCGCCCCCCACCGCCGCGATCACTTCCACCTGCCGCCGTCCCGCGAATCCCGCTGTCTGGATCTCCGCGAGGATCGCCCGATGCAGCGTCTCGTGCGCCGGACTCAGGCCCAGTCGATCGGTCCCGCACCGCAGCCGGTCGTTACGCACGAAGAGCTGTCCCGCTTCGGCTTCTCGCTGCACCCAGGCCTCGACGACATCGGGGTGGATCGTGTGCTCGACGCGCTTCTTCAACTCGCTCTTGAGCAGGCCCCAGGAAAGCGGCGTGCGCCGCTGATAGTCTGCGAGATCTACGCGCATCCGCTCGCCCGCCTCCACCAGGCCCGCGGCCGAGACCAGCATCTTGCGCCCCACCGCCAGCGCCTGGCCCGCTTCGCGCAGTTCGGCGACCGCCGCCTCCACCTCCTGCAACGTGCACCCGCTCTCGCGCGCGAGGAGTTCCCGATCGGCGCCCGCTGCGCCGTGCCGCACGAGCACCGCCGACACGCGCTGCGCCGGTGTCCCGCGCTCGGCCTGCGCCAGCGCATCGATGTCCTCGCGGCGGTGACGGCGACGCCGGCCGACGCCGGCGGTGACGACGATGCCGCCCCCCACGGTGAGCATCGGCGAGTAGGTGCGGATCACGAATCGATCGCCGCGCTCGGCGAGCACGGGGGCCTCGAGGCGGATCTGCGCCCAGCCCTCCTCGCCCGGAGCGAGCGCCTCCTTCTCGAGCAGCAGCGCGCGTCCGATCACTTCCGCCGCCCCCAGATGGAAGCGGATGCGCTGGCCGTTCTCGAGCGGCTTGGCCGCGCTCCTCAAGACATTCACGCGCGCATCGACCAGGTCTGTCGCCTCGCCCTCCTCGCCCGCCACCAGCCAGTCGCCCCGTTCGATCGCGCTCTTCTCGACCGCATGCAACAGCACCGCGGTGCGCTGGCCCGCCAGCGCCTCGGGCACCTGCGCGTTGTGGACCTCGAGCGACTTGATACGGGTCGTGATCCCCCGCGGCACGACGCGCACCGGGTCGCCTTCATGCAGGCGCCCGGCCCACAGGGTTCCGGTCACCACCGTGCCGAAGCCTTCCATGGTGAAGACGCGGTCGATCGGCAGCCGCGGCAGGTGGCCCCGCTCGCGCAGGCGCACCTGCGCCGCCACCCCCGCGATCGCGGCCAGCAGATCGTCGCGTCCCGCGCCGGTGGTCGAGGAAACCGGGACGATCGGCGCACCCTTGAGGCAGGTCTCATCGACGTATTCGCGAACCGTCTCTTCGACGAGTTCGCGGAAGTCGGCATCGACCATATCGATCTTGGTGAGCGCGATCACCCCGTGGGTCGCGCCGAGCAGGCAGACGATGTCCATATGCTCGCGGGTTTGCGGCATGACGCCTTCATCCGCGGCGATGACGAAGAGGATGAGGTCGATCCCGCCCGCGCCGGCCAGCATGTTGCGCACGAAGCGCTCGTGTCCGGGGACGTCGACGACCCCGAGCTGCTCGCCCGAGGGGAGTTCGAGCGAGGCAAAGCCCAGTTCGATCGTGATGCCGCGTTCTTTCTCCTGCTTCAGACGGTCGGTGTCGACGCCCGTCAGGAGTTTGATCAGCGCGGTCTTGCCGTGATCGATGTGTCCGGCGGTGCCGATGATCAGCGGGCGATGTTCGGAAGCTGGCGCCATGCGGTCATCCCATCGGCGGAGCGCACCCTAGTCCTGCACGCGCCGGATGCGCGCGCCCAGGCGTCCCATCTTCTCTTCGATCCTCTCGTAGCCGCGGTCGATGTGATAGACGCGCGAGACGTGCGTCCGCCCGCGCGCGGCAAGCCCTCCCAGAATCAGCGCGGAGCTGGCCCGGATGTCGGTCGACATCACATCCGCGCCCTGCAATCCGCCGACCCCCTGGACGGTCGCCACGTTCCCCGACAAGGTGATCTGCGCGCCCAGACGACGCAGCTCGGGCACGTGCGTGAAGCGATCCGGATAGATCGTCTCGGTGATCACGCCCGCCCCCTCGGCCAGGCACAGCAACGCCATGAACTGCGCCTGCAGATCGGTCGGAAACCCCGGATAGGGCTCGGTAACGATGTCGACGGCGCGCATGGGCCCATCGCCGGGGGCGATGCGGATGTGATCCTCCCCCACCTCCAACCGGCACCCCATCCGCTCCAGCCGCGCCAGCACCATCGTCATGTGATCGGGACGCACGCGGCGCACGGTGACGTCGCCGCCCGTGATCGCGCCGGCCGCAAGAAACGTCCCGGCCTCGATCCGGTCGGGGATGTTGTCGAAGTCGATGCCGGGCGTGAGCTCGCTCACGCCTTCGATCGTGACCGTCTTCGTCCCCCCGCCCGTCACGCGCGCGCCCAGCGCATTCAGGAAATCGCCCAACGCCTGGATCTCAGGTTCGGCCGCGGCATTCTCGATCACCGTCGTGCCCTCGGCCAGCACCGCCGCCATCATGGCGTTGCCGGTCGCGCCGACGCTCGATATGTCGAAGATGATGCGGGCGCCTTTCAGTTTGTCGGCCCGCGCCACGATGTAGCCGTGCTCCAGCGTCAGTTCCGCGCCGAGCGCTTGCATCGCATCCTGGTGCAGATTGACCGGCCGCGGGCCCCACGCGCAACCGCCGGGCATCGACACGCGCGCCAGCCCGAAGCGGGCGAGCAACGGGCCCAGCACATAGATCGAGGCGCGCATCTTCTTGACGTGGTCGTACGGCGCCTCTTGCGAAGTCATCCGCGTGGCGTCGAGGTGCAGGGAATGATTCTCGTATCCGCCCTCGACCCCCATCTCGTGCAAGAGCGCGAGGAAGGTCGTCACATCGCGAAGCTGCGGGACGTTGTGAATGCGGACCGGACCGGGCACGAGCATGCAGGCCGCCATCATCGGCAGGACTGCGTTCTTCGCGCCCCCTATCTCGATCGTTCCCTGAAGGGAGCGCCCCCCTTCGATGACAATGGCATCCATCCGTGACTCCTCGCGCGCCGCGATCGTCGTTCGGGATCCGTCGAGTACGGTCGATGCGAACGGCTGCCGGACGTTATCACACGGGGGGGACTCGTTGAAGCGGCTTCGGGGAGGACTGTGACTTCGGAGCGGACGTGTGGCTTCGCGGCGGACGTGTGGCTTCGGGGCCGACGGGCTCGTCTGGCCCGCATCCGCGGACCGGATCAGCCCCGAGGCTCGACGAGCACCACGCGCGGCCGGCCGGCGAGATCCGGATGGATCGTCGCCCGCTCGAGCAGGCCCCGGAGACGCAGCTCCTCCCGGACTTGTTCGGCCTGCATGCTCCCGATTTCGAAACAGAGCAAGGCTCCCCGGCCGATGAAGGCGAGCGCCTGATCGAGGAGTCCGCGGATCACTTGCAGACCGTCGGGCCCGCCCTGCAGCGCGGCGGGCGGCTCGTGCTCGCGGATCTCCGGCGGCAGCTCGGCCATCTCGGCGGTGGAGACGTAGGGCGGATTGCTGATGATGGCCGCCAGGGGCATGGGCGGATCGACACAGGAAAACGACGACAGCAGGTCCCCACGGACCAGCAGCGGGCAGGGCAAGTTGTTCAGCCCGGAATTCTCGACCGTGTAGCGCAAGGCGACCGGAGAGACGTCGATGCCCAGGGGCCGAAACCACAGGCCGCCGGTCGAAAGCCGCTCGTGGCGCAGCCCCTCATCGATGAGCGCGAGCAGGATCGCGCCCGAGCCGACGCCCACGTCCACCACCCACGGTCGGAGTTCTTCTTCGCCCGATCGACTACGAACCCTCCTGTGCTGCGCACCTCCGCCCTGCAAGCTCCACCGGCCCGCGCGCCGGCCACGCTCGAGCGCATCCCAGGCGATATCCACCAGGACCTCTGTCTCCGACCGCGGAATGAGCACCCCCGGGCCGACCTTCAAGGTCAGGTTGCGAAAGGCTGCCGTGCCCAGCACGTACTGCAGCGGCTCTCCCGAAAGGCGCCGGCCCAGCAGGTGGTCGAAGGCCGCGCGTTCCGCCGCTCCCGGTTCATGCTCGGGGTGGGTGAAGAGGAAGACCCGCGGCCGCCCGAGCGCGTGCGCGAGCAGCAGCTCGGCCTCGAAGCGGGGATTGCCGGCCCGGATGCCGCGCAGCAACCGGGCAGCCTCGTCCAGCCGGCGATCGATCATGGGGCGATTGTGGCACACCAGCGGGGGCGGGTCCAAAGGGGACGGCGGGCAGACGAAGGGCCGGCCCTGCTCGGGACCGGCCCTTCCCGCGATGCGGCTAGAAGCGGATCCCGCCCATGAGGTAGATCCCACGATGCTTCAGCGTGGGGGCGTCGTCGTCCTCTTCTTCCTCTTCGTCGTCCGTCTCCTGAATGTCGCTCAGCCCGAGCGAATAGCGACCCTCGAAGAAGATGGACGTGCTGCCGGAGGGAATCTCCACACCCGCGCCGAAGTTGACGCCGAAGTCGGTGTCCTTGGTCATGTCTTTCAGCGTGACCGCGTCCTCGTCCTCCTCGTCCTCCTCGACCTCCTTGCCGTCGATCTTGTACTTCGCGTCGAACAGGAAGCCGATCTCCGCTCCGGCCATGAAATACGGCCGCAGCCCCTGGCTCTGCACCGCGAAGCGCAGCATCGGATTGATGACCACATAGCTGTAGACCGCTTCGTACTCGACGGTCTCGTCATCGAACGTCGCGTCCCACTTCGCGCCCTTCTCGATGTAGAGAAAGTCGGTGTCGAGGCTCATGCCCGGAGACAGGGTGAATCCCAGCAGCGCGCCGCCGGCGATTCCCATGCGCCTTTCGAGTTCGAACCCTTCAAGCTCGGGGTCGTAGACCAGTTCGGCGAGATTCACGCCGGCCTTGACTCCGAGTTGGATCGGCTTCGTTTGAGCCATGACGGGGACTGCCAGCAGGAGTGCCAGCAAGGCGACAGCTGCCATTCTCGATCTCATCGCACACCTCCATGTCGAAGACTTCCACGGCCACGACCGGCCGTGACTCCCTTCCGAGAGGCGGGCGCCAGCCAGCCCCTCCGCCAAGGTCGATATCCTCCTCGGGTATCCTCGGGTGCCCCATGATCCCGGGCGATCGTGGCTTATAGCATGCGCGGGGATCGATGGCAATTGCCCGCCCTAACTAACTACTAATCAACGAAATACACGATGCGTGCGGGGGCTGGCCGGAGCCCGCCCCTGCCGGCGCATGTCCGCGAGCAACACGAAGCCGCCGATCACCGCCCCCAGCACCGTGGTCAAGAAACGCCACAGGACCGTGTAGAGCAGGAGCAACTCTCTCGGGATGATCCGCTCCATCAGCCAGACCGATGAGAGCTCCGCCACTCCCGCCGCTCCCGGCGTGGGCGCGAAGTAGATGAGAAAGAGCTGCACGCAGCTTAGTCCCAGGAAGATGTCATAGGGCACGTCATGGCCCAGGGCGCGCACGATCGCATAGCCGATCGTGAACTTGTTCGAGAAGAGCACGAGCGTCAGAAGCACGACCAGTGCGAGCTCCCACCGACCTCGTTTCCAAATCGTGGCAGCACCGCTGCTGAAGCGTTCGACTCCGGTCGAGAAGCGCGCCAGAAGTCGCTCGCGCGAGCGGCGCAAGAAGGGCAGGCGCAGGAACAGGGCGTCGTTGACGCGAATCAGTAGCCGCAGGCTGTGGCCGGGCAGGATCATGACCGTCAGAACGGCGGCCGCGACCAGGCCCACGACGAGGAAGGCCGTGCGGATGAGGCCCATCACCATCGGTCCGAAAAGCTCCGCAGGGATGAGCAGCAACGCCACCAGGCTGGCCGCCACGAAGAACACCAGTGTCCCGGCGAAGTTGACCAGCGAAGCGAGCAGGCCCTCGGACACTCTCGCGCCCGCGCGCCAGAGCAGGTAGATCTGCGCGGGGCCGCCGCCGGTCTGAAAGGGCGTCGCCGCCCCCATGAAGATGTTGCCCCAGTTCGACCGCATGCAATCCCACAGGGAGACCCGGGTGAGGAGCCGGCCGTTGAAGAGGATGCGATAGCGCAGCCCGCCCAGCACGTAGTCGAGCGCGACGAGCGGAACGAGCAGCAGCGCGAAACGCCAATCGAAATGGGAGCGTAGCGCGTCGAAATCCAGAGGCGCCTTCCAGTGGCCGCTCACCAGGATGGCCGCGATCGAGAGGGCGATGAAGATCTGGATGCCCCATCCGAGCGCGCGGGCCGAGGGGGGGCGCACCGGCGGCGCGGGCATCTCCGGGGTCCCGGGCGGCGCGACTTCGGACCCGCCCATGCCGCGAGCCTTGGGCGCGTCTCTCTCTGTGTCAGGCGAGTGAGCGGCCATCGACGCTTCCCACCACCGGTTTCCCCAGCCACGCCAACACCGTGTTGAACAGGTCGACGGTGCGCGCCGGGCGCGGGTCCCAGCCGGTCCGATTGCAGATCAGCGGCACGATCATGTGTTCGCGATGCAGCGAGCCGTGGGAGCTGTGGTGCTCGGGCCATTCATAGGCCTGCCGCAGATCGAAACCGTTGCGCGCCACAACGAGCAGGTCTCCGCTGCGCGGACTCGAGAAGAACTGCTCGAGCTGCACCAGCGAGTCCGGATAGTCCGATGCGACCGTGGCTTCGAGCGCCTCCACGCCCGCCACCGGCCCGAGCGGCCCGCCGAGGTCGAGCGGATCTCCCGCGAGCGGCTCGTAGCGCAGACCCGCCTCTTCGCGCACGATCGCCGCCCGCCCGCGCGCCGCCGCGATCGCCAGGCGGCCCGGCGCCTCCCGCCAGGCCATGAAATCGACCTCCTCGCGCGACAGCAGTTCGTCCCACAGAGGGCCCAACGCCGCCGGCACCGCGTCCCCTTCGAGCAGACCGGGCCGTCCATGCTGCAGGAAATAGACCTTGCCCACGGCGTTGCCCGAGATCATCACGGCCGCCTGAGGCCTCGCCTTCCACACCCGCGGATAGTAGAGCGTGCGCATCCCGCGCCGATCCAAGAACTGCGCCAGATCGAGGTGCTTGGTGGTCGGCGTCAGTCCGTGGTCGGAAGTGAGAATGAGCAGCGTGTCGTCCCACCGTTGCCAGCGCTTCAGTGCCGCCACGAGTTCCCCAATCGCGCGATCGACGTTGCGATAGGCGGCCAGCGTTTCCGGATGACGGGGATGGCGCAGGTGCGAGTAGGAATCGACCGCCGGAAAGACGGCGTAGATGAAATCGGGATCGCGATCGAGGCAGCCCAGCAGGTAACGTTGAGCGGCCCGGTCGACCGGATGCCAGCGATCGGTCAGATGCGCGTAGACATAGCGCAGCGGCTTGGTGGCCGCCGTGAGATTGTGTCCGCGCGGCAGCCCGCGCGTGAGCAACGAGTAGATGGCGAACGGGCGCTCGGTCAGCTCGAAGATCGTTTTGCGCTCCGCGGGCATGTCGCGGTTCATGTAGCAGGCTTCGATCCCGTTGTAGCTGCGAAAGCTCCCGCGATTCCAGGCGCCGCCGCGCGCATAGGTCGCCTTGTCGAGCCACCGGATGCCCGGAATGTTCAGGGTCCCTGGATAGCAGCCGGTCAGGAAAGGCAGATGCGCGGGCCCGGTGGTCGAGGGCAGACACGAGGTCGCGGTGCGCACCACCCCGCCGGCCACGATCTCCTTCGCGATGTGGGGCAGTTCTCCGGCAGCCAGCAACTCCGCCAGCACGTCGTGCCGCGCGCCGTCCACGAGACAGATGATGGCCAGACGCTTCGCCCGCATTGGCGGAGGATAGCGGGGGCGTACCCTGCGGGCAAGGCGGGAGAGGCGGCCGTGCGGAAGGGCAGGCGGGAGAAGCATCTCGAGTGAGCGCCGCCGCCCGGCGAGACGGATCCGCCCACAGACTATTCGGCCGGATCGACCTGCAGGCGCCACTCGGTATCCGCGATCCGCAGCGCCTCGATGATTGAATCGATCTCGCCCTCGAGGATCTGCGGCAGGTTGTGGAGCGTAAGCCCGATG
>JAZDGX010000225.1:0-3383 GCA_043806645.1 Candidatus Eiseniibacteriota bacterium
TTGAGCAACGCCGCAAAGAACGGGCCCGGAAAGTGCGCCTTGAGCCAGGCGCACTGGTAGGCGATCAAGCCGTAGCCCGCCGCGTGCGCCTTGCAGAAAGAGTAGGCGGCAAACCGGACCAGCGTCTCCCACACCTCGCCCACGGCCCGACGATCGATCCCCTGCGCCCCGGCGGCGCCCCGAAACCCGCGCTCGAGCCGGCGCAGCGAATCCTCCGCTCCCGGATCTCCGGCCTTGGCGCGGCGAACGCCCTCGGCCACCGCGCGGCGCAGCAGATCGCCCTCGGCGAGCGTGCCGCCCGCGATGGTCGCGGCCATGGCGATCACATCCTCGTCATAGAGCGGCAGGCCGAAGGTCGACACGAGTACCGGGCGCAGGGCCGGATGGAGCGCCAAGGGCTCTTCGAGGCCGCGCACCCGCCGGACGAAGGCGAGCTTCATGCCGCTTCCGGCCGGTCCGGGGCGGATGAGCGCGATGGCCGCGACGAGCATGCCCACATCCCGCGCGCCGAGCTGGCGCAGGAGCGTGCGCATGGCGGGGGATTCGAGCTGCAGGCAGCCGAGCGTCTCGGCGCGGGCGAGCAGCTCGGCCGCGCGCGGGTCCCGATCGGGAATGTTGTCGAGTTCGGCCCACGCCGCCGCGCGGCCGGGGCCGCCGCCGGGGCCCGCGGGCGCAACCCCATCGCCGTTATTCGCGCCGCTGCGGCCCGCGCTCGCAACCCCATCGCCGTCATCCGCGCGGCCCTCCACGCGCGCCGCCCGGATCGAACGGATCGTCTCGTCGATCGTTCCCAGGGAGCGGTTGCCGAGCAGGTCGATCTTGACGAGCCCCACGCGCGCCGCCGCGCGCATCTCGAGCTGCGTCACCGCGAATCCCCCCGGCGAGATCTGCAGCGCGACGATCTCCTCGAGCGGGCGATCGGCCAGGACGACCCCGCCCGGGTGCGTCCCGAGGTGGCGCGGCAGGCCCACCAGGCCGAGGGCCGCCCGCGCGGCGCGGACCAGATCGGACGCTCCGTCGCGGACGAGGGCACGCAGGGCGCGCACATCCGTCCCCTCTTCGGCCACGCCGCCCTCGGGCGACTGGCGTTCGCCGAAAAAGGCGTAGGGCAGGCGGCGGCAGCCCTCCGCGATCCGGGCATCGGGCAGGCCGAGGGCACGCGCCGCTTCCCGAAACGCTCCGCGGGCGCGCCACGCCGGATGCGTTCCCATGATCGCCGCCCGTCCTTCTCCGAACCGGCTCAGGGCATAGCGCATGACCTCCTCCCGCCGGTCCCAGGCGATGTCCACGTCGAGATCGGGAAGGTCCCGGCGCAACGGATGGAAGAAACGCTCGAAGCAGAGTCCCTCTCGCAGCGGGTCGACGTTGGTCACCCCGAGAAGGTAGGCGATGATCGAGGCCGCCCCGCTGCCGCGGCCGACGATCCGAATTCCCCGCTCCCGCGCCCACCCGACGATGTCCCCGACCACGAGGAAGTAGTCCCAGAAACCGAGGATCTCGACCACGCGCAACTCCGTCGCCAGCCGCTCGCACGCCGCCGGGGAATGCAGCAGCCCCCTGCGGGCCAACCCCGCCTCGCACAAACTCCGCAGGGCGCCGAGACCCTCGCGCCCGCGAAGACTCGGCAGGATGAAACGCCCCGGGGTCAGATCCTCGAGGCAGAGCCGGCAGCGCTCGATCAGCTCACGGGATCGGACGAGGGCCTCCGGAAGGTCGGCGAAGCGGCGCGCCATCGCGGCAGCATCGATCAGGAGCCCCGGAGGCTCACGCGTGGGAATCGGCCCTCCCCTCGCAGCACGCGCTTTGTTCGCCCCGGCCGCTGCCAGAAACCCGTGCCGCCGGATCGCGCGCAACAGGTGGCTGGTCCTCTCCTCGGCGGACGAGGCTATGAATGCATTGCTCGAAGCAACGACCCTTATCGATTGCCGGGTCGCCTGTTGCAGGGAACGGTGTTCGTCGCGAGGATTTCCCGGCCGCACCAGCAGGCCGTAGAGATCCGCCGGCCCGAAGATCTCCCGCAACGGCGGCCAGGCCTCCACAGACTCCGCGAGCGCGATCAGCCCGGCGGGGGCCGAGCGCAGAAACCGCCCGGCCGCCTCCGGCCCCTGCAGGTGCAAGCGGGAGAGCAGGCGGCAGAGGGTGCGATATCCGACGACGTCGCGGCAGAGCAGAATCAGGCGTGCCTCGCCCGCCGCCGAGCCGCGATCCCGTGAGGAACCTCCGAGAATCCGCAGCGGCACGACCCACTCGGCCCCCAGGATCGGCTGGAGGCCGTGATGCCGCGCCGCGTCGAGAAAGTCGATCGCCCCGCAGAGGTTCTCGCGATCGGCCAGCGCCAGCGCCGCATGCCCACCACGCGCGGCGGCCGCCGCCAGATCGGCCGGCCGCGCCGTCCCGCGCAGGAAGGAGTAGGCCGAGCGCCCGAGCAGCAGCGGCGCGCCGTGTGTCAGCGGGTGAGGCACGGCGTTCGCAGGACGAAGCCGTAGGTATCGCTGGGCAGGCGGTCGAGCAGTTCCAGAGAGGGTCCGCGCACCAAGGCCCGGAAACCGAACTGCTCGCGCACGCGATCGACGACCTCGTCCAGCCGCTCTTGTTGCCCCGCGCCGCCCGCATGCGCGAGGCTACGGCGAGCGGCAGCCTCACCGTTATCCAGAGGGGGCCGCGCATCGTCGGCGCGGGCCGCGAAGAGATCGAGCTGCCCCTGCCGCCGCAAGCGCAACTGCGAAAGTTCGACCCCCAGATTGCGCACCCCCGCGCGGCGCGCGCGAAGCCGCTGCAACATCGCCTGCGCGCGCTCGAAGAGCGCCGCAGTCGTCAGCGCCGGGTCAAAGAGCGCCTCCTGGCGGGCGGCGCCATCGCCATCCGCCCAGCGCAGGTGCACGCGCAGGCCCTTCGGCTCGGCGCCGAGACGCCGCGCCTGGGCGGCGGCGCGCTCCAGCAGATAGTGCAGCATGCCCTCCAACGCGGGCCTCTCGATTTGCGGCTCGTCGAACGAAGTCTCGCGGCGGATCGAACGGGGCAGCTCCGCCGGGTGGAGCGCGCGGGTCTCGTGCCCGCGGGCGCGGGCGGCGATCACGAGACCGATGTCGCCGAAGAGATCGCGCAGGTGGGTGCTCGACAGCTCACGCAGCTCCGAGATGCGCGCGATCCCCATCTCCCGCAGCAGGCCCGCCCGTCGCGGCCCGATCCCCGGAAGTTCCTCCACCGGCCGCCGGCCGACGAAAGCGAATTCCCCCCCGGCTCTCAGCCAGGCGAAGCCTCCCGGCTTCGCGAGGCGCGTGATCATGCGGGCGATCATGCGGTTGCTCGCGAGGCCCATCGAGATGCTCAGCCCCGTCTCGTCGCGCACGCGCCGCTGCAGGCGTGCGCAGGCCCGCACCAGA
>JAZDGX010000226.1:0-11855 GCA_043806645.1 Candidatus Eiseniibacteriota bacterium
TGGACGGGTCGCATGCGGATGTCGACGGAGGCTTCCGGGACGCCCCACTGCCACCATCCCGCCGTCGCCGCGTCGCCCGGCAGGCCGGCCCTCCATGCGGGCTCGGTCTCCAGATCGTGGCTGAAGAAGATGCGCCGAATCGTGAATTCAATCGGGCCGGCGGCGCCCTCCTGCGGGAAGCGGGCGAGGCGGCCGTCGGTGTCGGCCGCCTCGATCCAGTAGCGCACGCGACTGCCCGCCTGCAGATCGGGGAGCGGGAGAGCGAAGGTGATCTGATGGCTGTTGCTCCCGACCCACCGGGGATGAACCGCTTCGGCGCCGTGACCCAGGTCCAGCCAGACGCGCACTGCGGCGGAGTCGAGGGGCGAACCGGCCGAGGTCACCATCGCTTCGATCGCCAGCGGCGAGCCTGCGAGAGTATCGACCAGAGCCTGGTGACGGATCTCGATCGGCTGATCGGCGGAAATTGCAAGGCGATGAGCGTAGGCGCCCAGGCGGCAGCTGCCGTAGCGGACGTGGGCGAAGCCCGCGTCGCCCCATCCGGGGCCCCAGCTGTTCTTGATGATCCAGGCCCCGAGGGTGTCGTCCCAGCCGACGAGGAGGACGGCGTGGTTGATCGGATCGTCTCCCTCGTGTTCGTACACCCCCTCGCGATAGTGCTGGAAGTCGGGGTAGACGTGCATCGTGACCGCCAGTGGGCCGACGAGCAGCATGCGCTTGAGATCCTCGAGCGCGGAGGAAACCGACGACCACTCGATCACCCTGGCGATCGGTGTCGTGCCCTCCGTCTCGCAGGGGCGGTCATCCTCGCCCGTGTAGGGGACCTGAGCCTCCGCCAGCGCCCCGTGGTCACGCCACAGCCGATAGGCGGCGGTCATCCATCCGCCCGCGCAACCGCTGTTGTCGGCGTTGCAGTCGAGAGCATGCTGCTCGCTGACATCGAGTGTGCGGTGGGCGTAGATCTGCGCCAGCGCCTCCAGCGCCGCGGCCGCCGCGAAGGCCCAACAGCTTCCGCACTGTCCCTGGGCCCGCGCGGGGGTGATGGCGCCGCGGGTCCGCCAATCCCAACGCGCGGGCAGATCCGTTTCCCCGGCCGACTCCGGAGAGGCCGCCAGGGAAGGGGCGCCGGGAACGGCGGTTTCCGCGAGGAGCTCTTCCTTCGGAGGGCGTGCGCCGAGCAGCGCTTGGAACTGCCGGGGGTCGAGGTCCGAGATGTCGGTGTACCCGGCCGTCCATGTCTTGCCCTGCCGTTGGATCGTGGCACGCAGCTGCTCGATGCGCGTCCGAGTCTGGGGCGAGATCCACTCGGGCAGATCTTCCACGGGAGAGGGCTCCGAGGGAGGAAGCCACTCGTCGATTGGGAGGGCGATCAGAAGCAGCAGAATCGAGACCAGGCCCAGCAAGACCAGTAGATTGGCATGACCGCGGAAGAAACGACCGGGACCGTCCCGATGGCGGCTGGACTGGGATTGCTGAGGAGTGGGAGTCACGTCCGGCTCGTTTCCGGTTGGTGTGTCTCGCGCCGAATGTCCTTTCAGCCGCGCCGCCCCGGGAGATCCCAGGAAGCCGGGTGGCATCCCGGAACCCGCGGCCGCGCTTCTCCTTAGATCGTCCGTCCGTGGCGTTTCTGTAGGGATCTCATAACAGGGGGGGGAATGGGGTCAGCGGTGGAGCTTACGGAAGAGACCGGCCGCGTGCGCCCCGAGCGCAGATGCGACAAGGAAAAGACCGGCGGAGGAGCCTGTCGCGGGGCGCGCCTCTCGGCGGCTATCGAGCCGGGCCGGGCCGGCTAGAGGCGGCAACCGCCGCCATGTCGGGCATGGTAGTCCTGGTGGTAGTCCTCCGCCTCGTAGAAGGTCTGTGCGGGCTCGACGTGCGTCACGATCGGGCGTCCGTCATGGCGGGGCGAGCCCTTGAGCGACTCGATCATGGCCCAGGCCCGGCGTCCCTGCTCGTCGGTGACCGTGAAGATCGCCGAGCTATATTGGTTGCCGACATCGGGTCCTTGACGATCCACGGTCGTCGGGTCGTGCATCTCGAAGAAGGCCTTCAGGAGGGTCTCGTAGGTAACGCGGAGCGGATCGAAGAGGACCTTCACCGTCTCGGCATGTCCCGTCGAATGCGAGCTCACCTGGCGGTAGGTCGGGTTCTCCTGATGACCGCCCATGTAGCCCGATACCGCATCGATGACCCCCGGGATTCGAGAGAAACGGTCTTCGACACCCCAGAAGCACCCCCCCGCGAAGTACGCCGTCTGCACATCCGCCGGCCTTGAATGGGCGGGCAGGTCGCCACCCTCGGGAATGAAACGCAAGGCCGCGGAGTTGAGGCAATAGCGCTTGCCGGTCGGCGGCGGGCCGTCGTCGAAGACGTGGCCGAGGTGCGCACCCGAGCGGGCGTCGAGAATCTCGACGCGGGCCATGCCATGGCTGGAGTCGCGGCGCTCGATCAGATGCTGGGGATCGAAAGGCTCGAAGAAGCTGGCCCATCCACTCGTGGAATGGAACTTCGACTGCGAGCGGAAGAGAGGAAGTCCGCTGACGACGGAGACGTAGATGCCCCGTTCCTCGGTCTCGGTGTAGAGACCGCAGAAGGGGGCCTCCGTAGCGGCGTGGAAGGCGATCCGGTCCTCCTCGGGGGTCAGCTTCTCTCGGGCCGCGGCCACCTCCGCGGCGGTCCACGGCGTGATGTCGTAACCCGATCGGGAATAGCGTGGCGTGCGAGCGTCGTCCATCGGCAAGCCCTCCACCTGCACGGTCGGCTCCAGCGACTCCCGGTCCGTCCCGGGGATTGGCCCGGCGCGTGCAGTTTCTGGTCCGTCCTGTCTAACGGCCATAAAGATCATCGCCGCCGCGATGGTCAGGGCCGCACCCGCGGCCGGCATCGTCCAGCGTTGTTTCAACATCATCATCGAAGGCCTCCCACACCCGGGTGGACGACCGGCCTCTGCTTCACCCGGGAGTCGGGGGGCCGGTTCCTGGCGCGGCTCCTCCGCGCGGGCCCGGCCCGGCCCGCGCCTGCACCGCGCAGCGATCTGAGCGCTTGAGAGGGAGGATCGCGGCCGCCTATAATGCGCCCGCTCCGGAAGCCGGGGCGGTGCCGAGAAGGTGATCCGGCCGTCCCCCGGGGGCGGGCCGCCGCCTGCGCAAGGCCCGTGCCCGACCGGGAGCGGAGTCCACGATGGAGGCTATCGCCAATCCGAGAGGAGTGCAGGGATGATCGATTTCGAACTCGGCGAAGACCAGCGGATGGTCCAGGAACTGGCGCGCGAATTCGCGCAAAACGAGATCGCGCCCAAGGCGGCCTACCATGACGAAACGGGGGAATTTCCGCGCGAGATCTGCGAGAAGGCCTTCGAGATCGGCCTGCTCAATCCGGGGCTTCCGGAGGCCTATGGCGGAGCGGGGATGAGCTGCATGATGGAGTGCCTCATCGCCGAGGAACTGGCGGCCGCCTGCAGCGGCATCAGCACGGCGATGATGGTCAACACGCTCGCCACAGCTCCGCTCCTGGCGGGGGGTACCGAGGAACAGAAACAGCAGTGGCTCACGCCGATGACCAAGCAGCTCCAGTTCGCCGCCTACGGGGTCACCGAACCCGATGCCGGCAGTGATGTGCAGGGGATCAAGACGACGGCCGTGAAGCGGGGCGACGAGTACGTCATCAACGGCCGCAAGATGTGGATCAGCGGAGCGGGCGTGGCCGATTGGTTCTTCGTGCTCACGTACACGAACAAGGATGCGGGGATCCGCGGCATGAGCGCCTTTGTCGTCCAGGCGAAAACAGCCGGGGTGACGGTCGGCAAGAAAGAGAACAACATGGGCCAGCGGGCCTCGGACACGCGGGCGATCACGTTCGAGGACGTCGTGGTCCCCGCCGAGAACCGCATCGGCCCCGAAGGGAAGGGCTGGCTGCTGGCCATGGCAGCCTTCGACCACACGCGGCCGCTGGTTGCCGCGGGCGCCGTCGGGGTGGCGCGGGCGGCGATGGAGCATGCCATCCGCTATGCCAAGGAACGCCATGCCTTCGGCGTGGCCATTCATCGCCATCAGGCGGTGGCCTTCATGATCGCCGACATGGCCAAGGATCTGGATGCCGCCCGCCTGCTGGTTTGGCGCGCCGCGCACATCTATGACCAGGGCAGGAAGAACTCCTACGAGGCGGCCTGCGCCAAGTGCTTCGCGGCCGATGCCGCCATGCGGATCTGCATCGATGCCGTGCAGATCTTCGGCGGCTATGGGTTCAACAAGGAATATCCGGTCGAGAAGCTGATGCGCGACGCCAAGATCTTCCAGATCTACGAAGGGACCAGCCAGATTCAACGCCTGATCATCTCGAAAGGCGCGATCGCGGCGGTGAAGTAGCATGGGCGGGCCGCGTGATCGGCCGGGCGCGGATGGAAAGCAAGATCCCCGGCGAGCTGACCTCGTCGGGGATCGCTGTTTCCCGGGGGCGTCCTCCCGGCGATGGGAGCACGCGAGCGGCGCCGCAGGGTCCCGGAGCCTGCTAGCTCGGGACGCCGGCGGATTTCGAACTGCGCAGCTTGCGGACCTCTTGGGCGAAACGCCGCCGTTTGCGCTCGTAGAAGTTGGCTCGCTCCTCGCTTCCCTGCCTCCGCAGCCCCTCCACCAGGCGCTCGCACTTGCGCACGATCTCCGCGGCCACCTGCAGGCGTTGGTCCGCGTCCAGGTGTCCGCTCTGGAACGACTTCTCCAGCGCATAGACGCGGAAGCGTTCCCAGGTCCAGGAGCGCGATCCGCTCTCCGCCCGGGGCGAGCGGCGCATGACCTCGACTTGGCCCTCGAGATTGTAGACAGGGTTGCGGGCCGTCAGGCGCAGCCACAGATCATAGTCCTCGCAGGCGGGCATGTTCTCGTCGAAGCCTCCGCACTCGCTGAAGCAGGAGCGATGGACCATGGCGCTCGAAATGGACACCGGAGCGGAGGCCAGCGCCTGATCGAAGATCCAGCCGGTCGAGTGCGTGGACTTGACCGGCTTGCGCGGCCGTGCGTTTTCCTTGGTCTGACGTTCGCCGACATAGCAGATGTGCGCCCAGGGATTGGCCTCGAAGAAGGCGACCAGTGTTTCCAGATGCAACGGCTCCCACAGGCACTCGGCTTCAAGAAAGGAGATGAAGGTGCCGCGTGCATGCCGGATGCCGCGATTGCGCGCCGCGCTCAAGCCGCGATTGGCGCAGTAGTGGTACTGAATGCGGATGTCGTCGTGGTAGAACACATGACTGAAGGGTTGCAGGGCGGATGGATTCAGCCGGCTCAGGATCTTGATCGCCCGCTGTTCGGCTCCCAGATGATCGAAGATCGCCAGGGGCGTGCCGTCGGTCGACCCATCGTCGCTGATCACGATCTCGAAGTCCCGGAAGCTCTGATTGAGGATCGAATCGAGGGCCTCGATCGCCAACTCGCGCTTATTGTGCACAGGCAGCACGACGGAAACCCGGACCATGTTCCCTCCTTCCCTGAAGGGTCGTCATCCGGCCGAGACGATCAGCTGCGGGCCTCCTGCCGCCTGACGTCGGCATCGCGCCGGCGCGGTCGGCGAGCGGATCGGTCCTGCTGTCATGAACCCACGTGCACTCTCGGCGCCTTGGAACAATTGGACGCATGGTAGAGCAAAGCCGTCGCCGCCGTCAAGAAAAACCCGCTCTGGGTGCGGCTTTTTCGCGCTTGACAGGCGGTCGACGCCAGCAAAGAGAATGCCGCGACGGAAGAGACGCGGCCGTTGCGAAAGTCGGGAGGCGTATGCGATCGTGATGAGGGGAAGCCTGGGGGGATCGGACGCGTCGACGAGAGGGGAAAGAAGGAGGATGACCATGCGCGACATGCGGGGAACGGCCGGAACTCTGGCACTCGCGTTGCTGCTGGGAGCGGCGCTCCTGGCGGGTGCCTGCGGGCGGAGCACGAAGGTGACCCGGGTCGATCCGGAAACGACCATCGATCTTTCCGGGCGCTGGAACGACCGGGATTCCCGGGAGGTGGCGGAAGCGATGATCACCGACGCACTGAATCGCCCCTGGCTCACGCAGCACATGCAGCGCCGGCTGGGAGCGCTGCCGATCATCATCGCCGGTGCGGTCCGCAATCTGGGCACCGAGCACATTCCGACCGGGACCTTCGTCGGCGATATCGAGCGGGCGCTGGTCAACTCGGGGCGAGCTCAGGTGGTGGCGAGCGCGGGGGAGCGCGCGGACCTCCGTCTGGAACGGGCCGACCAGTGGGCCAACGCCAGCGAAGAAACGGTCAAGCGACTCGGCGAGGAGTTGGGCGCCGACTACCTGCTCTCCGGGACGATCAACACGATCACCGATGAGTCGGGGGGGGAGAAGGTGGTCTTCTACCAGGTGGATCTCGGGCTGCTGAACATCGAGTCCAACGAGAAGGTCTGGCTCGGCCAGCACAAAATCAAGAAGTACATCGGCCGTGACCAGTACAAGCCCTGAGCCGATGGGGATCGCGATCCGCCGCTCGCGGGCCGGGCACGCCTGCCGGGGTCGTGGGGACCGCGGCGGGGTGTGCCCGCCCCGGCCCAGGCGGTGGACGGCGCTGCTCGCCACGGCGGCCCTGCTCGGAGCCGCCCTCGGTCCGCTCGCCTGTTCTTCCTATACGACCCGGCTGCGGGGGCTGCGCCCCGCCGTGTCCGTGGGGGATCTGGACAAGGCCGCCGAACGAATCGAGGGGGAGACGAGGCCGGGAGAATTGCTCCACCATCTGGAGCGGGGCCTGCTCTCGCGGCTGGCCGGCGACTTCGACAGCAGCAATGCCGACCTCGGCGCGGCCGAGACCTTGCTCGAGGATCTCTACACGATCAGCGTCAGCCGCAGGACCCTGACCTTTCTGGTCCATGACGAGGCGGACGCCTACCGGGGTGAGGTCCACGAAGCGAACTACCTTCATTTCTACCGCATTCTCAATTTTCTGGCCCTCGGGGAACATCCATCCGCCGTCGTGGAAGCACGGCGACTGGGGCTGCGCCTGGAGCGGTTGCGCGCGGAAAACCCGGATGCGCCGGAGGTGCGGGATCCGTTTCTCGAGTTCCTGACGGGCGCATTCTTCGAGACCGCCGGGGAGTGGAACGACGCGCTCATCGCCTACCGCCTGGCGGCGCAGGCCTGGAGCGATGCGCAGACGGCGGGCGGTGCGGGGCCCCCGCCCTGGCTGGCGGGGGACATGCGGCGCGCAGCGCGGCAGGCGGGCATCGGGCCGGGCGAGGTGCCGGAGCTTCTTCTCCTCGGTGGGAGGGACGGCCCGATCGAAAGCTCAGGACCGGAGGGACGGGAAGGGGACCTGCTTGTTCTCTTCGAGAGTGGATGGACGCCGTCGAAGATGAGCGAGCACATTCGCGTGCCGATTGTGGCCGGCGACCTCGACTGGCAGGGGGAGGAAGGCGCGGCGGATGCGGGCTGGGTGCTGCAGGAACGATACCGCGGCCATCGCGGGGAAGGGGATTGGAATGCCGGCCGAACGGAGATCCGCTATTTCCTGGATGCCGCGATCCCCGTCCTCGCTTCACCGCCGGAAACGCACGCCGCGACCTGCCGGATCACGCTGCGGCCCGTCTCGGTGGCGGGTCCTTCCCTGGGACCGTTCGAGGTCGTGCCGGTCGCGGATCTTGCCCTGCGCGCCCGGCTGGATTTCGATCTCCATGAACCGGCCATCCTGGCCAGGACCTTCGCCCGCGCGCTCATCAAGTACCTGGCCAAGCGGCAGGTCGAGAAGGAGGCGGGAACCTGGGCGGGGGTGCTCGCCAATATCGCCGGGGTGGCCACCGAGAAGGCCGACACCCGCTCGTGGCTCCTGCTTCCGGGACGGATTTCCGCCGCGCGCATCCGTGCGCCGGCCGGAAGCTACTCGCTCGAACTGGCGGTGATCGACGGAGAGGGCAGACTCCTGGACGAGACGAACGTGGGCGTCGAAGTGCAAGAGAGGGGCATCGCTTTCGTTTCCTGGAGGAGCTTCGAGTAGACCGCCCCCGGCAGCGCGACGCTTCGACGTCCACATCCCCGGCCGGGCTCTTTCAGCCTCCAGTAGGCATCCCCCCGGTGCATCCCCCGGGTCGGCGCTCCGATTCGTGCGGAATCTACCTCCGGCGCGAAGGCCGGGACGGCTCCGGAGCGCGATTGCTCTGAGGACTCCCGCTGCTGTTGCTGGGAGGGCTGACGGAACGTCCGGAAGAAGATTGCGGGCTCGAGGGCGAGCGGCTCTCCCGGGAGACCGCCGGCTTGCGGCTCGATCGCGACGTCCGAGGTTCGTCCCGCTTGCGATACTCGGGACGAGTCTGGGGCTCATCTTTGGAATCCGGGGCCGGCACGATGTTGCGGCTGCGCGGGTCGGTGCTCCGGGTGCGAGATCGCCGTTCCACGGAGCTGCCCCTCGTGGTCGTGCCTCTGCTGGAGGTCGCGGGTTGGCCCCGCGAGATCCGGGCGCCTTCGCGGGTGCCGCTGCGGTAGCGGCTCCGCTCGACCGTCGTGCCGCTGTCGCCGTCACGCACCCGTCCGCGATCCAGGGATGCCAGCCGCGTCCGCTGCTCTGCGGCGCGCTCGGTGACGCGGGCTCGGGGGGCGGCCAATCCGGCATGATTGAGCGTCGCTCGCTCCCGGTCCGCGCGCACGCGCAGGGCATCGCGATCGACCTTCTGCCAACTGCGGCCGGAACGCTCGCGCGTCAACGACGGGCCGAAGTGATCATGCCAGCCATAGTGGGTGTCCCAGAAGCGGGTGCAGGGTCCCCATGGATCCCACCAATCCCACTGCCAGTGTCCCGCGAAGTAGAAGCCGCTTCGCGACCACCAGAAGGGCGAGTAGTAGAGGTAGGAGCGGGGCCAGGGATACCAGTAGTAGGCAAACGGATCGTAGTAGTTGTAGACGAAGACCGTGGAGTAGTCGTACGGATCCAGGTACGAAGAACTCTGGTACCCGCGATAGTAGAGGTCGTCGTCGTAGACATCGGCCCAATCGGGATCGACCTCGTACGAGTAGGCGTCGGGCGCGGACTCGTAAGCGTAGCTTTCGCCGCCGTAGTCTTCGGGAGTCGCCATGAGCTCGCGGATCAACCACTCGGTGGCACCCGCGTCCTTCAAGTCGATGATGTCGTCTACGCTAAGATTGAAGGCGATACGCTCCCGCTCGACCAGTTGCATGATGGTCTCTTCGGAGACGCCTGCGAGCTTCAGACGGATCACGTCATTGAGGTCCAGCGCACTGGCGACTCCGCTGCCGGCGAAGGCAAGGAGGGCCAGGAGGACCAGCACTGCCGGACGTCGGATCGTTGTCATCGCGCACCCCCAGTTTCCCGGATCCCGAGATCCGGACCCCGTCGCCCGCTTTGCGCCCCCGTGGGACCGCTTCCCCCGGGAACGGCAATCCTGAGCTTCTTCTGCATACTATACTATACCTCTCGCGGCCTTGCAGTTCCCATGCGCAGGGCTCCGCGGCGGCCCGGGAAGCGCTCGCGACCGATCCCCAGCGAGCCCCCTCCTGCCCGGCTGGAGCAAGGGAGGATGGCGCTTGGCGCGCTCACCGGCCCTGGGGCGGAGGCGGAATCCGGCGCCAGCGGTCGGTCGTGAATTCATAAAGCCAGCTTTCGCCGCCCTTGGTGAGCAGGAACCCGAAGCTCTCCATTTCGGCGATGTCCGATGGGGCAACGGGGAGCGGCAGGATTTTCGTCTCCCGGCCCTCTTCCTTGAATGCCTCGTCGATGGTCAGCCAGAGGTCCGTGTCCGGGCGATACACCCACAGCGTTCCGTCCCGGGTCAGTACGCTTCCCACGCCAAAGGCGAGCACGACGCGGCTCGCTCCGGCGCCATCCCCCGCCTGCCCGGCGGCCAGCGCCGAGCCGATGCCGGCATTCAGCGCAAGGATGGGAGCCTGGCGCTGCGAGTCTTTCCCAAGCCCCACAATCGCGATCAGCAGAGCGCTGAGCAGAAGCACTGCGCCCGCGGCCAGTCCGCGCTTTCCCCTCGACATCATGATCGTCTCCTCCCTCATTGAAGGCCCACGGCAGGCGGCGCCGCCGGCGCACCGTCGATACGACAGCATCGCGAACCCCCGCGAGGAGCGCTCATCGATGCCGCATCCAGGTCACCCCGGGGAACACCTGTTTTCTCCCGCTGTTCCGATGGCCGGCCCGGGAGAGTTGCCCTGCGTTCGCCCGGATTCTAGACAGCATGGAACGACCGGCTCGCGATTCGTAAAGTCGAGCCGTCCTGAAGGGGCGGTCGACAGGATGGTGGACAGGCCACCATCGGCGATCGCGGGTTAGCACCTTGCGGCGCCAGAGCCGCATACGAAAGGAGCCGGTCGTGCGGTCAGATACTACCACCTACGTGGGCCTGGATGTCCACAAGCGGATGATCGCGGTGTCGTTGGTCGTGGCGAGTACGGGCGAGGTCCGGGAATGGCAGGAGACGAACGATGCGACGGTGGCGCGCCGGTTGGCGCGGCGTCTTCAGCGAGAGGCGGGCGGGCCGGTATCGTGCTGTTACGAGGCGGGTCCGACGGGGTACGTGCTGCAGCGAAGGCTTCGGTCCGAGGGGGTGATGTGCACCGTGGTGGCACCTTCTCTGATCCCCGTCCGTCCGGGATCGCGGATCAAGACGGACCGTCGGGACGCCCGGAAGCTGGGCGAGTTGCTGGGGGCGGGTCTCCTGACGGCAGTCCATCCACCGAGCGAGGAGCAGGAGGCACTTCGGGATCTGTGTCGCTGCCGGGTGGACGTGGTGGAGGATCTGCTGCGTGCCCGGCACCGGATGAGCAAGTTCCTCCTTCGGCGGCACTGCGTCTGCAAGGAGAGCGGGAACAACTGGGGCACGCGGCATATGACGTGGTTGCGGCAACTCCGGTTCGAGGATGCCGCCAGTCAAGTGACGTTCGACAGCTACCTGTTGTCCATCGATCAGCTGGGCGAGCGGTTGTTGCAGCTGGAGCTTCAGCTCGCAGACTTCGGCGCTCAGGAGCCGTACCGGGAGCCCGTGGGGTGGCTGCGCTGCTTCCGAGGGATCGACACAGTAACCGCGGTCAGCCTGGTGGCGGAGCTGCACGACTTCCGGCGGTTCGGTTCCGCACGGGCGCTGATGAGCTATCTCGGCCTGGTCCCGGGCGAGAACTCCAGTGGTGAGCGAGAACGCCGAGGTTCGATCACCAAGACGGGCAACGGCCACGCCCGGCGCCTGCTGGTCGAGGCAGCCTGGCATCAGCGGCACCGTCCCGCGATCAGCCAGCCGCTTCGCAAGCGTCGTGCCGGACAGCCCGTCTGGGTGCTGGCGATCGCGGACCGGGCGCAAGAGCGTCTCTGGCGCCGATGGACCCGCATGACGTTCCGAGGCAAACCCACGCAGAAGGTGGTCGTGGCCATGGCGCGCGAGTTGGCCGGGTATCTTTGGGCGGTCCTGCAAGGCCCCCCGATCGCGGACGCCCCGATCCTCGACACGAAGCCATGAAGCGAGGAGGCCCCACCAATCTGGCGGGAGCGATGTGAGAATGGACGGAGAAGGCCGGCACGATCTGGAGAAAGCGCGGGTGCGATATGCGATAGAGACCGCGAGGTCTCAAACTCGCGACCTTAGAGAGCGCACTCTCCCGACGGATCACAGTCATGCGGCTCTGGCCGGGACGCCGGCACAACCCGCGAATATCAGCGTGACTCGTCGTCGAAGCGCCCTGCCTTCTCCGTTCGCCTCAACCCGACCAGCCAGGAAAGCGAAGGCCGCCCCCCACTCAGGGAAGCGGCCTCCGTGACCCCTTGACAGGGTCGTTCCATATCATCGCACAAGAACGATCTTGTGAAGCTCCCTGTGATCCAGCGCCTCGATCCTCATGAAGTAGATGCCCGGGCAGGCAGCGC